>CAIYYX010000089.1 GCA_903930535.1 uncultured Sterolibacterium sp.
CCCACACGCCGATACCGGCGGCATCGGCCGCAAGGGAAAAGCGCTGGTTGAGCTGAATGATCGTGTCCTTGAATTCCGCGGCGATCGCGGTGAGCTGGGCGTGCGCCGCGGCCTCCCCCAGCCTGGCCGCGATCGCGGCGAGCAGGGCACTCTCTTCGCTGAGGAAGGGACCCTCGCTCTCGCTCGGCCGCTGTTCGAGATAGCACAGCTCCACCGTGCCCGAGCGCTGGCCGCGCACCTTGAGCTCGGCCGACTGCCGCCATTCGGTCTCGCGGAAATTCTTGGTTTGGTATTGCCGCCCTTCAAGCACGACGCGCGCGCAGGCGATTTCTGGATGGCCCCAGCCGGAGGGCATCAGCTCAACGCTGCCCTGCAATATCTTGTCCAGGCTGGCTTCGCTATCGATCAGATCGGCGATGTCATAGAGGCATTTCAATTCCTTTCTGCGCTCTTCGAGCGCATCCGTTATCTGCTTGCGTTCGGTGATGTCGCTCAACATCACGCGAACCCCGGTTGCGCCATCGGCGAGCTGAAAAGAAGTGGCATCCAGCTGCGCCCAAAGCGGCGCGCCCTCATGCCTCACCATGCGCAATTCGAGCGACTGCGGCCCGCCGGTCTCGATCAGCCGGTCCTGCGTCGGGCGAAAGATGCGCAGGTCTTCCGGGAGGATGAAGCTAGAGAGACGCTTCCCGGCCAGCGCGCCGCGCTCCAAGCCCAGCAGGCTGCCGGCTTTGAGGTTGGCTTCGAGGATGCGCCAGTCGTTGTCGAGGGTGCAATAACCTATCGGCGCGAAGTCGTAGAGGTCGAAATAGCGCTCGCGCGTTCCCTCCAGTTCAAGTTGCGTCCGACGCAGCTCCTCGTTTTGCATCTCCAGTTCGGTCTTGTGCACGTGCAGGTGCTCTTCGATTTGCTTGCGCTTGGTGATGTCGCGCGAGGCGCAGTGGGCCAGGCGCTGCCCTTCAATGACGATGCCGCGTGCATTGATTTCGACGTCGATCAGGCTGCCGTCGATGCGTCTGTTCCTGGTCTCGAAGAGGGTGCTGGATTGCGCATCGATCAGGCCCTGCATCGTATCCTGGACAGTTGCACGGTCTCGATCCACCTCCCAGTCACTAACCCGCAGCCGCCCGATTGCCGACTCATTCAGACCGAGCATGGCGAGGAAGGCCGGATTGGCCTCCACGAGCAGCCCGTCTGCGTTCAGAATGTGGATGCCGTCGCCTGCCGTCTTCATGAGGGTCTGCAGGCGAAGACGTTCTCGGTCGAGCTCACTGTTGCGATTGTCGAGAAGTCTACTGACGATGTCGCTCTGCAACCATTTGCGCCTCAGGTTGAACGCCGACAAGGTCGCAATCACTAGGCCAAGCAACAGCACCAGGGTGCTCGCCTGGCGATCGGGGACGAAGGTGCCGGACATGGGCGTGGCCACGGCACGCCAGGCGCGCCCGGCAACGCGCAGTTGGCGGCTCGATCGGTATCCGGCGGGCAAGGCTTCGGGCGAGTTGATGTTCGCCTGGCTGGGATAAAGGCGGTGTTCACCTTCGACCGCATCCTCGTCGAACAAGTGCAACTGCACATCGTAGTCAGCGGATTTTCCCTCGAATCCAACGATATCGCCGATCCTGAACACGCCGAGCACGAAGCCCTTGAGCATGCCGCGCTTTTGAGAAACGTCTTGCGGCAGCGACTCCTGTTCGTACACCGGCCTGAATACCAGAAAGCCGTATTGATCCGATTTCTCCTGAACTAATCTAAAGCGGCCGGTCGCAAGCATTTTCCCCGAGGCCGCCGCCTGCTCCAGAGTGGCCCGCCTGTCCGCGCTGGAGGCCAGATCGAAACCCAGCGCCTTTTCATTCCCGAATTCAGGCTCAGCGAAATACACCGGGAAATACTCCGGCCGCCGCTCGGCGCTGACCACGGACCCGTCTGGCAGGCGCTGGGTGAAATCGAAG
>CAIYYX010000090.1 GCA_903930535.1 uncultured Sterolibacterium sp.
GGGGAAGGAGGTGGTAATTTCATGGGAACTCGGTTCTAACTACTTTTGTGTTTCGGCGAACAATGCCGCCAGGCGCTTTTGCCGCGCATCTCCTGTTGTGGCATGGTCTGCCATGCGCTTGGCGAAGCCGTGGTACATGCCGAGTGCGGATTGCTCGTATAATGCGTCAATGGCCAGCTTGCGTTGCGGCGTGATGGGACGATAGTAGCCCGCGCCGGGATCCAAGGTCACGCGGGCCTGATAGGCCTCGCACGATTGCAGGGCTTCCGAGACGAAAGCCCGTTCGTAGTTGGCGGCAGGTTCGTTGGCCAACAGTTTGGCCATAGCTCCAAGCACGGCGAACGGCTTTTGCAGCGATGCAGGCAGGTCGGCGGGGACTGGAGGTGGCAGAGTCCCAGTCGCGACGAGTGCGGGCGTCGCCGGGTAGGGCACGGTGGCTTGCTCCTGCGGCCATCCGCCCCCGGTCGTGATTTCAATTTTTGCGTTGTCGGGCAGATCGGCGTAGCTGAGCACCACAGCTGCCGGCGATCCGACCTTGAGCGAGTTGCCGTTGACAGTGACCGACTTGACGATGGGGCCGCCGTTGCGGCAGGATAGATAGAGTTTTTTCGAGCCGAAGCGGACCGGTTCGTTCTGGGTGTATTGAGTGATAGATCCAGGGACACGGGGTCGGAGAATGAGCCGGTCACAGCGATAGTCGTAATCGAAGAGGCCGCGGACGGTTGCCGCGGGAATGGCATAGTTGTCGGTCGTCACTTTCACGCCGGTGCCATGCAGCCACTTGCCCTCATCATACCAGGAATTGTCGGAGTTCTCACCGCGCTGCGACCAGGGGGAATCCAACCTGAAGTCCTTGGCCCATTTCATGGCCCGGATGGCGGAGCGGCGGATGTCCTCGAATTTTCCCAGCCGGTAATACATGAGGATGGCCCGGCCCTCGACCGTGGACCAGGCACCGCCATTGACCCAGTCGCCGAATTGATGGATATCGCCCATGCCCGGGCCGGTGGTGTTGCCCCAGTTCCAGTAGGTGTCATCCAGGCCGGGCGCATTGGTCAGCAGGAAATCGAAGGGCCGGATGGCTGGAAATGCCGCAATCTGCCGGTAAATGTTTGCGGCAGTTAGATCGTCCGCCACGCGGAGGGCCACGGCGTCGGCGTTGGCCACCCCTTCGAGGTATCCGAACTGCCGCTGCCCTAACACGCCATGCAGGATGCCGCCGGGTTCCACGGATTTGACGAAATAGCCGGCGGGTGCCAGCAACTGCGGCAGTGAATCGCGGGTCAGTTTCTGGCGCCGCTCGTATGTCGCGAGCTTGGCTTGGTCACCGGTGAGCTTGTACAATTCCACCATGCGATCCAAGGCCGCCAGATAGCTGATGGAAAGCCCTGCCAGGTATCCTTTCCCGAAGGTGCCGTCCGGTTGCTTCACGCCACCGTAGCTGGGAGCGAGGAGATTGCAGGCGGGGCCGACGAGGAACAGGTTGTTGTTAGGGTCGCGGGTTTTCTCAATCGAGTCGCAGGCCCGGTCCATTTTCGTAAGATAATGTGCGAGGGCCTTTGGGTCGCGGTTGGCCAGCAGGATTTCCGCCTGCATGACGAGTCCTGCAGCGGTGGCTTCGTGGTACCAATCATGCACGTTCACATCACCGTCGCCCTGCTTGAACATGATTTTGCCGGGCGCGGCGCAATCCCCGAGGCAGCCGTCGGGAGCCACCAAGTCAGCGCCGGCATCCGCCCAACCGCCCTTGCGTTTGCCGTCACCCTGGTTGTCCCAGAACAGATCCATGGAGCGTTGCAGCAATGACACCCAAGGTTCCTGGAGAAAGGGCGTCGCCGCATAGGCGAAGCCGTAGCTGTTTTGAATCCACCAGGCATTCCAACCGCCGGCTTCAACCAAAGTGTCCCAATCCGGCCGATAGATCATGGTCAGGTTCGGCACCACCGGGTTGGGATGGAAAAAGGCGAATGACTCGTCAATGAGACGCAGAAACCCGCTGTCACCATCACCGCTACAAAAGCGGCCCGCATAGTGGTCCGGTCTTGCGGTGGCCTCAGTGGTGGCGGGCAGCGGCTTGGCGCAAAGATCTCCGCCACTTGGCACCATGGGCGCCGGCTCGGCTTGCGCAAGTGCCACGAGTGATAGAAAGAGTGTGAGGGTGGTTTTCATCGATTAAGTCGCTAAACGTGGGCCGAATGCCGCTGGATGCATAATTCCAATGCTGTTCGATCAGCCCGACATCCTACTCTGCGGGCGGGGCTCTTCTTTCCATCCATTTCAAGATCGTTGCCTAAGATCCTGGTGGCTCATCATCATCTACTGTCCGACCCGCTTTGGCACCTCGCTGCCTTTGGCAATGTCGAGGGCGTCGCCGGCGGTGTCGTTGCTTTGTCCTTGTCAGACTTTCATCGCCACCCTTTATTGGCAGTCGTGACTGAGCGCCCTGAAGAAGCGACTATCCGGGTTCGGTGTGTACTGGAACATGAACGCGTTCGTGTAATGGCGCAAACCGAACGCGTTCGTGAATAAAACGTTCGCTGATATGAAATACATTACTTTAATATTATTTTGCACGATTCAAGCATATGCAGCAGATAGATTGCATTACGTAGCTTTTAGTGTATCAGGCAACAAGATGTTACTGTCTCCAATGATCATATCATATTCTGGACCTACGGAAATAGGTCTATTTGGTGTTGGTTGGCATGAAAGATACGTTGTTGAAGATGGGAATAGGAGATTTGCACTTGATGACAAAGGAAAATTGACCGAAAGAAAGAAAATAGACAATTCAATTTACCCAAACGGAGCCATTTCCTTTGCCTTGGGTACAGATGGACAAAAATTGAAGAAAACCGACATAAAGTTTCCGATGCCTATAGATTTACCTACCGATAAAGAAATAGGAATATTGCCTAATATGGTCAGAGGAGATTATAGGAAGTCGTATGAAATGTTGAATGTTGCAGAATATTATATTATTCCTACAAATACCGTTGATTTTCTAGCGTTTGATCATTTTAAAGTTAAAGAGCTTGTCGTTGGTATAGTAAAAGGTAAGGTTATAATTCTAATTATTAAAAGTGACACCAGGAATCTAAACTTTCTTCAAATTGTGAATAGCGCTCAACACGTCGATACGCCGGAGTCAACGACTGGGGCCGATTCTGTTCCGCTCAAGCCTTCTCCTCCGAATAGGTAATTTTTGACTACGCTGAAACAACGATATGACAAATTACAATTATTCTAACTAACTTTCTTCATCCGTAAAATTGGCGCTACTCAACTACCAACGAAAGACAGCGAACAAACCATGGATGCCAACCTTCCATTCTCCCCTCAACCTCCCAGCAACGCCACTCATTAGCGCGGTGGCATCATATTGAACGTTAGTCCAGAAGAATATGTCAGATCGAATAAATTGCCGTGCTTGTAACAACATGATTTTACCAGCCACGGCAATGCTCAATGACGGGCTTTGCGGGCAGTGTGCGCTGCGCGCCAAGGTTGCTATGAATATCCCTAAATGGCTGTTTGCTGGCCTTCCACTCGTTGTTTTCGGGGGGATCTGGATATACGGTGGAATTATATTTCCGGGAGATCAGCTCGTAATGACGCTGATGATTCTCCTCGGATGCGCATACCTAATTATCGGGCTGTTTGCGAATCCCGAAAGTCGGTGGTGGAGAATGTCCAAACGAATTGCATTGTATTCATTACTCGTGTCGATCCCTATTGGCAACATATTGCTCTTTGTGATCGTAAGATTTGGCGGTTACATCGATAAAAACGAATTGATCCAAGTTGCTCTTGGCACTCCTCTTCCCAATGGAATGCAGAATTTAGTGGGAGCCGGAGGCACATGGCAAGGCTTCAACGGCTATTTTCGATTTAAGTTAGATTCCAAGGAGATGCAGAGGTATTTAAATGCCAATCGTTGCACGAGAATTCCCCTGGAAGATGGCGCGCGGCGTTTCAATATACCGCATAGCTATGAGAAGTTCTTCTCCCCGAAGTGGAATCCTGATTTAAATACAAATAAGCAGTGCTACATTCGATATATCTCCGACTATACCACTTGGATCTTGACTGACCAGAATTCGGATTGGGTCTACGTATTCACCATCGGCTCGCACAGTCACGGTCCACCGCATAAGAACCAAGATGTCGAACCAGACACGCCTGCCCAACAGCCGGGGCCATCACCTTCCGATGAGAAACCGTAATTTAACACCTACCCCCTCCGTTCACGCTCTGGCCAGCCCCGGCTGTGGCAGCGTGTGAACGTCAGTGAAGATAATACATGACGGCATTTCGAACCATTCTCTCATGCGCGGTGCTGCTACTAGCGGCATACATCGTCGTGATCAATTGGACTTGTGTCATAAAGAGCCTTCGTAACAAGAAGCGCGGAATAACTCGGCATTATTCGATGATCCCCCTGATGTCTGCTGTTCTAACATATGCGGCTTCCCGACTTTTCCCATACTCGAGGAATGAGTGGATGATCATTGTGCCGTTTTTCGATCCTTCCATTTGGAGTATGTTGTCGTTACCGATCTATTTGCCGTATTACTGGCTTCGAGAGGCCAACAAGAAATCAACCACCTCCGAAGGCAAACCCACCGAGTGACCGTTA
>CAIYYX010000091.1 GCA_903930535.1 uncultured Sterolibacterium sp.
CCACGGAAGAGGTGAGATAGAGCTGATTGATGGTGACATCGTTCGCGCTCAAACTTCTGCTGCGGCTCGCGACCAAATCGACCGTCGGCGTGTGCCCCGCCCTGGCCTTCTCAAGTTCCTGCCGTGTCGACTCGATATTGGCCCGCGCCGCTCGCAGTTCGGCATTCACCTCCTCGCCGCGTGCGATCCATTCCTCCTGGCTGGCCGGCGTCGGCGGCACCAGTTCCATGCGTTTCGGATCGAGGCGCGAGAGCTCACCCGCTGGTTTGTTGATGATGGCTTCGAGCGCGCGGCGGGTGTGCCTCAGGTTGTTTGCCGCTTCCAGTTCCTGCGACAAAACCATGTCATAGCGGGCCTGCGCGTCGTCGATGTCGGTGCGCGTTCCCTGCCCTGCCTGCAAGGCGCGCTGGGTCCCTTGCAGTTGTGCCGCATAAGCTTCCTTCTGGCCTCGTATCAAGGCCATCTGCTCATGTGCCATCAGAGCCTCGAAATAAGCCCCGGACAGGCGCACCAGCATGTCCTGCAGACTCTTGTCCAAAGAGGCCTCCGCACTCACCACCTGCGACTTGGCCTGCTGATACTGAGCGAAGGTATATTTGCGGTAGAGCGGCTGACGCAGATTCAGCGCGGAACTTGAGGAAAGGTAATCGTAAGTGCTGTTGACGATGGCTCCGCCGAAGCCGGGAAGCGCGCTATCCGTGTAGTTCTTGCTGCGCGACATGCTTCCCGAGACATTGGGCAGGAACTGGGAAAAGGCCTGGGGTACGGCCTCACGGCTGACCGCCGTATCGGCACGAGCGGCCTGATAGCGGGCATCCTGCATGAGCGCCAGACGATAGCTTTGCACCAGATCCAGACTGTAAGCGGCAGGCGAGCCTGCGAGCAATAGGACGCCGAGTGCCCGGAAAAGCAGGGGGTTTGACTTCACGATCTCACTCCTCTTTCAGCGAAGCCGCCATGCGCTTCAGGAAAGGATGGAGGAGATAGGTGAGCACCGTGCGCTCGCCGGTCTTGATCACCACCTCGGCGGGCATGCCGGCCTGCATCTGATGCTTTCCCAACTCCTTCAAACCCGCAGGGGTGATGGAAATTCTTGCCAGGTAGTAGGGCTGGTTGGTCCGGGGATCGGTGATCAAATCCGCGGAAATCGAATCCACCTTTCCCTCGACCACCAAGGACGGAGCATGGGCGAAGGAAGAGAAGCGAACATCCGTCTCCAGGCCCGGATGGATGCGGTCTATGAAGTTGGGCGGCACCCTGGCTTCCAGCAGCAGGCGCTCGTTGACCGGTACGATTTCCATCAACTTCTGTCCCGACCCGACCACGGCGCCCACCGTCTGCACCGAGAGTCCGACGACCTGGCCTTCGGCCGGTGAGCGAAGGATGGTGCGTCCCATCTCCTGGGTCGCAGCCTTGAATCTTTCCTCGTCTGCCTGGACCTCGCGGCGCACATCGGCGAGCATGCTATCGACTTCCTTGCGATATTCCTGGGTGCGCTGGATGGCGCGCAATTTCATTTCGGAGATGGTGCGGCGCGCTCTCAAAATATTGGCCTGCAGGTCGGCAATCGAACCCATGGCCTCGGCTGCCATGCGTTCCAGTTCGAACTGCTTGTTGCGCGGCGCATAACCTTCCTTGACCAGGTCGCGAACCCCCTTGAGATCCTCCTGCAGGAATTCCAG
>CAIYYX010000092.1 GCA_903930535.1 uncultured Sterolibacterium sp.
AGATGAAGATGACGGTGTCTGCGGGGGCTCTGGCGGAGTTGGCCAGCGCCGGCTTCGACCCGGTGTTCGGCGCTCGGCCGTTGAAGCGCGCCATCCAGGAGCGCATCGAGAATCCGCTGGCCAAGCAGATCCTCGAGGGCAGCTTTGCCGCTGGCGACACCATCGCGGTCGATGGCAAGCGAGGGCAGATCAGCTTCGCCAAGGCGGGCTGAGCAATTCCTGAGTAGCTGAATCAGAAAAGCTCGACATCGCTGGAAGTTGACCTTGTCTCTGCCTGCTTCGAATGCATGATGCCGTATTGCTCAGACTCGAGCATGAGAGCGTGAAGCTTTTCCATGCGTGCCCGAAACCGCCTCATCGCGTTGGTCTCGTCGCGATCTTGCTGCAACAGCAGACACTGAAGTAAATAGGAGCCGACGGTCTGGGTATTGGCGGAGATGCGCGAGATCTGTTGTCGGACGATGTCTTCGAATTGCATGGAAACGACGACGTCGTTGGTGATGCCCCGTATAGCGTCACTCGCAGACTCCACAGCACGAGAGCTACCCATGGCCTTGCTGGCCAGTGAGGAGAGTTCTGACTCGATGGATCGAAGCTTTCCACCAGCACCCTGGGCGGCAGAAAGGTCGATAGCGGCCATGTTGGTCACGCTGCTTCCCAGTGATGCAAGTGCTCCAGAGACCAAGGACAAGGAAGCGCCGATGCCCTCGTTGATGTCCCGGCTGCGAGCAGCCAGTTTTCTCACTTCGTCTGCGACCACGGCGAAGCCGCGCCCCTGTTCTCCTGCACGCGCAGCTTCGATCGCGGCGTTCAACGCCAGCAGATTGGTCTGATCGGCGATTTCCTTGATGTCGTTGAGGCGAACAGTGATGGATTTGATGCTGTTCTGAACGTCGGAAAAACTGCCGGCGATGCGAGTGCTACATTCTGTAAGCTCATCGGTCTTGCTGGCAATCTGCTCGATGAGTGCCGTCGTGTCATCGAAGAAGAGCAAGATTCCAGCGCGCTGATCCCCTTCCCCTGTTATCTTGAGCATGTCCGAGACGAGAGCGTGAAGTGTCTCGCCTTGTTCCGCCGTCTTGGTCCGGATACGGTCGAGGGCCGTATAGAGTTTCGAGAAAGAGTCCGAGATCAACGACAGTGAGGTATCGAAATCGCCACCCAGGCCCTGGAACATCTCCTTGGCGCGAACCATCGCGACGTCAGAGAGCGCCTCGTATTCCCCGATGATGGTCTGAATGTCGCTTTTCTTGGCATCGCCCCGGTCGCGCGCGTCGCGCACCACCTTCCAAATGAGAAAGAGCGAGGCGCTTAGCAGCAAGGCCGCGCCAATCAAGGCATGCGAGAGCCAAGGCTGAGCGACATCGCTGATCTGGCCGGCGATCCATGTGCCCAAACACAGGACCAATGCGACAGCCACCAGGTACTGCGGTACATTTCTTTGCATAGCAGTCAATTGCCGACAAGGTTCGACCTTTCAGGCGACGGAGAATACGCCGGGTGGCCTGGCACAACAAGGACAACA
>CAIYYX010000093.1 GCA_903930535.1 uncultured Sterolibacterium sp.
GAGAACGGCGATTACATCTACGGCAAGAAGCGTCTGCGCGAGATCGACCGGCGCATCCGTTATCTGATGAAGCGCCTGGAAAATGCCGTGGTGGTCGATCCGGCCAAGCAGGAAAGCCGCGACCAGGTGTTTTTCAGTGCCACCGTGACCATTGCCGACGCCGATGGCGGGCAAGCGAGTTACCAGATCGTCGGCGTCGATGAGGCCGATGCCGGGGCCGGCTGCATCAGCTGGATCTCCCCCCTGGCTCAGGCCCTGATGAAGGCCCGCGCGGGTGACATGGTGCGCTTCCAGAGCCCGGCAGGCATGCGCGAGATCGAGGTCGTCCTGATTAAATACTGCTAGCAGCCCGCTTGAAATCCCGGAGACTGCCCCAAAATGCGGGCAAGGATTTTTTCACGGGAGTACAAAATGACAGTGGCGACCACGCGCGAGACCTTAGGCTTCCAGACCGAGGTCAAGCAGCTCTTGCAGTTGATGATTCATTCCCTCTACAGCAACCGCGAGATTTTCCTGCGCGAGCTCATTTCCAATGCCTCCGATGCCTGCGACAAGCTGCGCTTCGAGGCCCTGCATAACGGCGCCCTCTACGAGGAGGACAGCGATCTCGCGATACGCATCAGCTTTGACAAGGCTAATCGCACCCTGACCGTATCCGACAACGGCATCGGCATGAGCCGCGACGAGGTGATCAGTAACCTCGGCACCATCGCCAAGTCCGGCACCCAGGAGTTCTTTTCGAGGCTGTCGGGCGACCAGCAGAAGGATGCCAACCTCATCGGCCAGTTCGGTGTGGGCTTTTATTCCTCTTTCATCGTCGCCGACCGGGTCACCGTGGTGACGCGCCGCGCCGGGGAACTGGCCAATCAGGGCGTGTGCTGGGAATCAGACGGTGGCGGCGAGTTCTCCATCGAGATGGTCGAGAAGGCCGGTCGCGGTACCGACATCACCCTGCATCTGCGGGAGGGCCAGGAAGACCTGGTCGATGGCTGGAAGCTGCGCTCCATCATTCGCAAGTATTCCGACCATATCGTCCAGCCCATCCTCATGAACAAGGAGGAATGGGACAAGGAAGCCAATGCACAGAAGGTTACGGCCGAACTTGAAACCATCAATCAGGCCAATGCCCTTTGGGCGAGGGCGAAGTCGGAAGTCACGGACGAGCAATACCAGGAGTTCTACAAGCATGTCAGCCACGACTTCGAGCCGCCGCTGTCCTGGGTGCATAGCCGCGTCGAGGGTCGTTCGGAATATACCCAGCTCCTCTATCTGCCTGCTCATGCGCCCTTCGACCTGTGGGATCGCAACGTCCGCCATGGCGTCAAGCTCTATGTGCGCCGCGTTTTCATCATGGACGACGCCGAGCAGCTGATGCCGGCCTATCTGCGTTTCGTGCGCGGCATCGTCGATTCGGCCGACCTGCCGCTCAATGTTTCGCGCGAAATCCTGCAGGAGAGCAAGGACATCGAGGCGATTCGCGCCGGCTGCACGAAGAAGGTGCTGGGGCTCCTGGAAGAGCTTGCTGCAGATCAGAAGGAGAAGTATGCGGGATTCTGGAAGGAGTTCGGTCGCGTCCTGAAGGAAGGCATCGGCGAGGATGCCGTCAACAAGGAGCGGGTCGCCGGCCTCTTGCGCTTCGCCTCGACCCATGCCGACAGCACTGACGAGGCCGTGTCCCTGGCGGACTATATGGGCCGAATGAAGGAAGGGCAGGACAAGATTTACTTCGTCACCGCCGAGAGCTTCAATGCAGCCAAGAACAGCCCGCACCTGGAAATCTTCCGCAAGAAGGGCATCGAGGTGCTGCTGCTCTCAGACCGCGTGGACGAATGGGTGATAGGCCATCTCACCGAGTTCTCCGGCAAGCCCCTGCAGTCCGTGGCCAAGGGCGGCCTGGACCTGGGTGCGCTCGAGGACGAGGCCGAGAAACAGGAGCAGGAGAAGGAGTCTGGGGAACTCAAGGATCTGACGGAAAAGATCAAGGGGAGTCTGGGGGAAAAGGTCAAGGAAGTCCGCGTGACGCACAGGCTCACCGACAGCCCTGCTTGTCTCGTTGCCGATCAATTCGACATTGGCGGCAATCTCGCGCGCATCCTCAAGGCCTCTGGCCAGAAGGCGCCGGACAGCCGGCCCATCCTGGAGATCAATCCCAAACATCCGGTGGTGTTGCGCCTGAAAAGCGAGGACAGGCAGTTCGACGACTGGGCGGCCGTGCTCTTCGATCAGGCGCTGCTCGCCGAAGGTGGCAGCCTCGACGACCCGGCCGGTTTCGTCCGGCGCATCAACCAGTTGCTTCTGGAGATGAGCGGAGACTCCGCTGCAGGATAAGCTGTTGCGTGGGCTGCCGCCCATTGTCGCGGCCGAATCCCGCATACTGATCCTGGGCAGCTTCCCTTCCCAGGCCTCGCTCACCGCGCGCCAATACTACGGTCATCGCCAGAACCAGTTCTGGCGCATGCTGGAGGGCGTGACGGGCGAGCCTCTGACGCAAATGGACTACGCCGCCAAGCAGGCGGCGGTCTTGCGCGCGTGTCTGGCCATCTGGGATGTCTATGTCACATGTGCGCGCGCAGGCAGCCTGGATTCGGCGATTCGCGAGGCATCCCCAAACGATTTCCGCAGCCTGAAAAAAATCGCGCCGAAACTCCATCGCGTCTGCTTCAATGGCCAGGAGGCGGGCAAGTTTGCTCCCCTCCTGGCCGCCATGGGCTATGAGACCTTTATCCTGCCCTCGACCAGCCCGGCCTATACCCTGGCTTTCGCAGCCAAGCTCGCTGCCTGGCAGAAGGCTTTGGCGTCCTGATTCATTTTCTCGGCTTCATCTGCTCGCGCAGGCATTGCCGCTGAAGAGGTCCCGACTTTCCCTTGCAGGCTTCGTGAGCGGCGACCGCCGCCGCGCATTTCTCAGCATCCCTGGCCTTGGAGCAGTCCGGCGGTGGCATGCGCTCTTCCATGCACCGCCTTCTGGCCGATCCACGCATTTCCTTGCACGCCTCGCGCGCCGTCTCACGCGCTTCGCAGCGGGCGGGGTCGCGCGCCTTGCTGCAATCGGGCGCGCGGGAACCGGCCTGGGCTGCCGCGGGAAGCGCGATCACTGCGGCGGCAAGTGCGACAAGGAAAGATATCAGATTCATTTCAGTCTCCCGGGGTCATTCAGGGTATGCTGATTATAGAATGACATATGGATTATAAGTCCTGCCGCCGTCCTGCCGCCGTTGAGCGTGGCCAGGTTGTCGGCTATAGTGCAACCATTGCCACTTATGAGAATGCCATGCTGACCGCAGCGGAGCAGACAGAACACCGCTTGACCCTGGTCGAGGTGGTCGATGCCCTGGTCGCCGACGGCGTGGTCGGCTCTGGCGAAGGCGACAAGTTCAAGCAGGAGCGCCGCTATTTCCGCGGCGACATTCATCCCCTGTTCGTCATTGCCGAGCAGAAGTGGAAGTCGGCCAAGCCGCCGCATCGCACCCTCGACCTGGAAGCGCTGACGCAATGGCTGGCGCAGTGGTGCGGCCTCGACTATTTCCACATCGATCCGCTCAAGATCAATTTCTCCGACGTCACCGAGGTGATCTCCAACGCCTATGCCACGCGCTTCCGCGTGCTGCCGGTGGAAGTGCGCGCCCACGAGGTCGTGGTGGCGACCGCCGAGCCCTTCCAGCGCGCCTGGGAGGCGGAGCTGAAACCCATCCTGCGCAAGGATATCCGCCGCGTCATCAGCAACCCCGATGCCATCGCCCGCTTCCAGGTGGAGTTCTACAATCTGGCAAAGTCGGTGAAGAAGGCGATGTCGTCCGGGAACATCAGCGGCTCGGGCCTCACCAATTTCGAGCAACTGGTTGAGCTCGGAAAAAAGAGCAGCACGCTGGATGCCAATGACCAGCATATCGTCCATATCGTCGACTGGCTCTGGCAGTATGCCTTCGAGCAGCGCGCCAGCGACATACACGTCGAGCCGAGGCGCGACCTGGGCATCGTGCGGTTCCGCATCGACGGCGTCTTGCACCAGGTCTACCAGATCCCGATGGCGGTGTTGAATGCCATGACCAGCCGCATCAAGATTCTCGGCCGCATGGACGTCGTCGAGAAGCGCCGGCCGCAGGACGGCCGCATCAAGACGCGCACGCCGGAGGGCCAGGAGGTCGAGCTGCGCTTGTCTACCCTGCCCACCGCCTTCGGCGAGAAGTTGGTGATGCGCATCTTCGATCCCGAGGTCCTGGTCCGGGATGCCCGCGAACTGGGCTTTTCCGAGGAGGACAGCCAGCGCTGGAAGCAGATGACGCTGCAACCCAACGGCATTATCCTGGTCACGGGACCCACCGGCTCGGGCAAGACGACGACGCTCTACACCACGCTGAAGTCGCTCGCGACGCCGGAAGTGAATGTGTGCACCATCGAGGATCCGATCGAAATGGTCGAGCCGGCATTCAACCAGGTACAGGCGCTTCACGGCATCGACATGGGTTTCGCAGAGGGGATACGGGCCCTGATGCGGCAGGATCCCGACATCATCATGGTCGGCGAGATCCGCGACCTGGAGACGGCCGACATGGCGATACAGGCAGCGCTCACCGGTCACCTGGTGCTCTCCACCCTGCACACCAATGACGCACCCTCGGCCATCACGCGGCTCCTCGATCTGGGCGTTCCGGCCTATCTGCTCAATTCCACCATACTCGGCGTCATGGCGCAGCGCCTGGTGCGCACGCTTTGTCCGCACTGCAAGAAGGCCGGCGGCCTGCGCGCCGAGGACGAGGCGGCATGGAGCGAACTGGTGGTGCCGTGGAAATCAAAAATGCCGGCCCAGATCTACCATCCCGTCGGCTGCCTCGAATGCCGCATGACCGGCTACATGGGGCGCATCGGCATTTACGAGATCCTGCTTCTGTCTCCCGAGGTGAGGAAACTCATCACCCGCGATGCAGACCTGGCCAAAATCCGGGAGCAGGCCACGCGCGAGGGGATGAAGCCGCTACGCATCTCGGGGGCGCTGAAAATCGCTGCCGGGCAGACGACCATCGAGGAGGTGATGAAGGTGGCGCCGCCGGTGCTGGGCTTCTAGCGGACAGTCAAATCGACGCCAGCTGCCGGCAGCAGTGGCGGACAAAACCGGTGATGACCGGTCAAGTGATGACATGATCCCCTTGGCAGTTGCCCTACTTGTTTAATTGCCGCATGGCGCGCTCCAGCCCTTCCAGGCTCAGCGGATACATGCGAGTGCCCATGATGTCGCGCAGGATCTGGATGGAGTGGCGGTACTCCCAAAGCCGCTCGGGCTCGGGGTTCAACCAGACCGACTTGGGATACTTCTGCAGCAGGCGGGCTAGACAGGTCGCACCCGACTCCGCGTTCATGTATTCGACGCTGCCGCCGGGCTGGAGGATTTCATAGGGACTCATGGTGGCGTCCCCGACCAGGATCAGCTTGTAGTCGTCACCGTACTTGTGCATCACATCGGCAAGCGGGAAGCGCTCCGAGTGGCGGCGGTGGTTGTCGCGCCAGACATAGTCGTAGATGCAGTTGTGGAAGTAGAAATATTCGAGGTGCTTGAACTCGCTCTTGGCCGCCGAGAACATCTCCTCGCACAGCCTGACATGGTCGTCCATGGAGCCGCCGATGTCGAGGAAGAGCAGGACCTTGACCTTGTTATGACGCTCCGGCCGCATCAGGATATCGAGCCAGCCGGCATTCTGCGCCGTGCCGCGTATCGTCCCCTCGAGATCGAATTCCTCGGCCGCGCCCTCGCGGGCGAAGCGGCGAAGCCTCCTCAGCGCCACCTTGATGTTGCGCGTCCCGAGTTCGACGGAGTCGTCGAGGTTCTTGAATTCGCGCTGTTCCCAGACCTTGATCGCCGTCCTGTTGCCCGCGGACTTGCCGCCTATGCGAATGCCTTCGGGATGGAAGCCGCCGTTGCCGAAGGGCGAACTGCCGCCCGAGCCTATCCACTTCGAGCCGCCCTGGTGCCGCCCTTTCTGCTCCTCGAGGCGTTCCTTCAGCTTCTCCATCAGCTTGTCCCAGCCCAGCTTTTCGAGCTTTGCCTTCTCTTCGGCAGTCAGATGCTTCTGCATCATCAGCTTCAGCCAGTCCTCGGGAATCTCCGCTTCCAGGCCGGGGATTTCGGTCACACCCTTGAAATAGGCGGCGAAGGCGCGGTCATACTTGTCGTAGTTCGTCTCGTCCTTGACCAGCGTTGCGCGCGCGAGGAAGTAGAAATCATCCAGGCTGTGATCGATGACGCGCGCCTGCAAGCCTTCCAGCAGCGTCAGGAATTCCTTGGTCGACACCGGCAGCTTGGCCGCCTTGAGATGGAGGAAGAAGTCGATCAGCATGAAGTTTCGCTCAGCGATTGTTCCTGGCCATGAACACCAGGCGTTCGAAGAGATGCACATCCTGCTCGTTTTTCAGCAAGGCGCCGTGCAGCGGCGGCACCGAGACCTTCCTGTCCTGCGAGCGCAGGGCTTCGGGCGGGATGTCCTCGGCCAGGAGCAGCTTCAGCCAGTCCAGGAGTTCCGAGGTCGAAGGTTTCTTCTTCAATCCGGGTACATCGCGCAGCTCGAAGAACACCTGCAGCGCTTCCTTCAGCAAGGACTGCTTGAGGCCTGGGAAATGCACATCGACGATGCTTTGCATGGTCTCCTTGTCGGGAAACTTGATGTAGTGGAAGAAGCAGCGGCGCAGGAAGGCGTCGGGCAGTTCCTTCTCGTTGTTCGAGGTGATGAACACCAAGGGGCGTCGCCTGGCTTTGATCAGCTGGCGCGTTTCATAGACGTAGAACTCCATGCGGTCGAGCTCGCGCAAGAGGTCGTTGGGGAACTCGATGTCGGCCTTGTCGATCTCGTCTATCAGGATGATGGTCTGTTCATCGGCCTCGAAGGCCTGCCAGAGCACACCCTTGACGATGTAGTTGGATATGTCATGGACGCGGCCCCCATCCACACCCCCCAGTTGCGAGTCGCGCAAACGCGAGACCGCGTCATACTCGTAGAGGCCTTGCTGCGCCTTGGTGGTGGACTTGATATGCCATTGCATCAGCGGCAGGCCCAGCGCGGCGGCGACCTCCTCGGCCAGCATGGTCTTGCCCGTGCCGGGCTCGCCCTTGATGAGCAGTGGACGCTCCAGCGCGATGGCGGCATTGACCGCGAGCTTCAGGTCCGGCGTGGCGACATAATTGGTGCTGCCTTCAAAACGCATGGAACAATCCTCATAAATAAAGCGTGATGATATCAGTAGGTCGGGCGAAACCCCGACCTACAATCTCCGGCGCAGGCAATCGAGATAGGCCGCGGCATCGGGAGGCGAGCGATCGCGCTCAGCCCGCCAGACGGTTTCGCCCAGGCATTCCAGGACCTCGTGCAGCGCCTTGTGGCGCTCGCCGCGGGAGAGCAGAAGGGACGCGAAGGCGGCGTGGATGCCGGGCGGCTGGTCGATGGACAACTGTTCCTCTATGGCCAGATGCAGGGAGAGATGCAGGAAGGGATTGGCCTCGCCGGCTTCCGGCGTCCATTCGCGCGCCAGCGCCTCTTCGCCGCGCGTCAAAAGTCCGTGGTACTCGGGATGAAGTGCAACGATGCCGGCGGCGAGCTGCTCCAGTGCAGACAAAGCCAGTCCCTGATTCTGCTTGTCCCAGGCCTCGATGAAGAAGCGCCGCGCCTGATCTCGAGTTGGGCTAAACATTCTTTTCGGGAAACTCGCACAGGTCGTGGATCAGGCAGCGATGACACTCGGGCTTCCTCGCCTTGCAGACATAGCGGCCATGCAGGATCAGCCAGTGGTGCGCATGAAGCCTGAAATCCTTGGGAATGGCACGAGTCAGCTTCTCCTCGACGGCCTTGACGTCGCGTCCCGGTGCCAGCCCGGTGCGGTTGGAAAGACGAAAAATGTGGGTGTCGACGGCGATCACCGGCTCATGGAAGATGGTGTTGAGGATCACGTTTGCCGTCTTGCGGCCCACGCCCGGCAGTTCCTCAAGGGCCGCGCGGTCGTGCGGCACTTCGCCGCCGTGGCGCAGGACGAGAATCTTCGCCATGGCCGCGATGTTTTTCGCCTTGGTCGGATAAAGGCCGATGGTGTTGATGTAGTCCTTGAGCTTCTCTTCGCCCAGGGCGGCGATTTTTTTCGCCGTCGGCGCATCGCGGAACAGGGCTCGCGTGGCGAGATTCACCCCCTTGTCCGTGGCCTGGGCGGAGAGGATGACGGCGACCAGGAGTTGGAAGGGCGTGGCGTATTCGAGCTCCGTGGTCGGCTCGGGGCAGGCTTTGCATAAGCGCTCGAAAATCGCGCGAATTTTCTTCGGACTCATTGTCTAGGCGGCGGCAGAAACCGCCGCTGCGTCTGGCCGTTCGTTGCGGCTGGCGCGCGCAGCGAACCAGTTGCGCAGGGCGATCAGGCAGCCCAGCACGAAGAAGGCGCCGGGCGGCAGGATGACGGTGAGAAACCCCGGATAGTCTGCAGGCAGGATTTGCAGCGCCCGGCCGCCGGGGAAAATCATGTCGATGCCTGCAAACAGGGCGCCCGTGCCTATCAGTTCGCGCACGGCCCCGAGAACCACCAGCACGAGTGTCAGGCCCAGGCCCATCATGGCGCCGTCCAGTGCGGCGGCTGCCGGCGGATTCTTCGCGGCGAAGGCCTCGATCCGCGCCAGAACGATGCAGTTGGTGACGATGAGCGGAATGAATATGCCCAGTACCAGATAGAGCGGATGCATCCAGGCCTTCATGGCCAGATCGACGATGGTCACCAGCGCCGCGATGATGAGGATGAACACGGGGATGCGGATCTCGAAGGGGATCAGGCCGCGCAGTATCGCCACCGCAAAGTTCGACAAAGCCATGACGGCGACGGTGGCCAGTCCCAGGCCGGCGGCATTGACCACGCTGTTGCTCATGGCCAGCAGCGGACACATGCCGAGGAGTTGCACCAGGCCGCTATTTTGTTTCCACAGGCCGTTCCAGATGATGTCGCGGTAGCGCATGGTGATCTCCTAGGGTTCTGCGAACAGGCGTTTCTGGTTGTCCGCGGCGAATTGCAGCGCGCGGCCGACGGCCTGCGTCACGGCGCGTGCGGAAATCGTGGCGCCTGCTCTCTGCGCGAAGGGGCCGCCATCCTTCTTCACCCGCCACTGCTTGGCCAGGCCCGCGCCCGCGAACTGGTCTATCCAGGGTTGTTGCTTGTTCCTGTCCTTCTTCGGGTCGATGTAATCGCCAAGGCCCGGCGTTTCCCGGTGCCCGGTGACGCGCACGGCGGAAACGCTCGCTGCCTCGCCATCGACTCTCACCGCCAGTATCAGCTCGATCTTTCCACTATAGCCGTCGGGCGCTGCGGCCTCGATCACCAGCGCCACTGGTTTGCCTGCCTTCCTTGCGCGATAGGCGCGCGATGGATGTGTCATGCCGAGTTCGGGTGCGGCTGCGATCTCGACGCTGTCTTTAAGCAGTGCGTTGTCGTAGGCGTCGGGCGGAAGAACCTCGCCTATCAGCCGCAACTTCTCTTCGGCGTCGCTGGCCTCTATGGCGCCCTTGGTGGAGACATAGACCCAGGCCATCAGGGTGGTGAAGGCCAGGGTGAACAGCACCATGATCAGGGCGGTCCGCGCAGAGATTCGGGCGGCACTGGCTTCCTCGCGCTCGATTTTCATTTCTTGTGCCCGAACACCGGCGGTTGCGTCCACATGTCTATCAGCGGCACACAGATGTTCATGAGCAGCGTGGCGAAAGCGATGCCGTCGGGATAGGCGCCGAAGACGCGGATGATGTAGGTGAGGAAGGCGATTCCCGCTGCATAGATCAGCTTGCCGCGCGGCGTCGTCGCCGCCGACACGGGATCGGTGGCAATGAAGAAGGCGCACAGCAAGGCGCCGCCGGAGAAGAGGTGGAACAGGGGGGGGGCGAAGCGGTCGGCGCTGCCCAGATGGAAGGCGCTGGCCACGGCCAGAAACACTGCGATGAAGGCCGCCGGGATATGCCAGGTGATGATGCGTTGCTGTATCAGCCACAGCCCGCCGGCGAGATAGCCGACCGCCACCCATTCCCAGCCTTGCCCGGCCAGCACGCCCATGCCTTGCGTTCCACCGAGTATGGCGGCAGCCTTGCCTGTCCCTGCATGCAGACCCGTTCTCAGTGCGTCCAGCGGCGTGGCCATGGTCAGCGCATCGACATGCTCGCGGGCGCCTGCGAATATCATTTGCCACTGATTCATGAAATCGCCGCTTGCAGGCGATGGCCATTGGCTCAGCAATTGCGGATAGGCGACAATCACGACGCAGAAAGCCGCCATCGCGGGATTGAACGGGTTCTGTCCCAGGCCGCCGTAGAGATGCTTGACGACGATGATGGCGAACAGGGTCGCCACGACGGTCAGCCACCAGGGCGAGAGCGGCGGCAGGGAAAGAGCGAGCAGCCATGCTGTGACCAGAGCCGAGCCGTCCGACAGGAAGAGGGCCAGTGGCCTCCTGCGCAGCATCAGCATGGCGGCCTCGCCCGCCAGGGCGGCGCTTGATGCAAGCGCAATCTGCACCAGGATGGCGGCGCCGAAGAACCAGACATAGGCGGCAAGTCCTGGCAGGAGCGCTGCGAGCACCTTCAGCATGACTGCCTGGACGCTGACCGGCTGGCGGAAGTAGGGAGAGTTGTTCATGATGCGCTCATGTGTCTTCGTCCGCTGCGGTCTTCGCCATCTCGTGGAAGCGGGCGCGGCGCGATTCTATGGCCGAGATTTCTGCGCGCTGCTCCAGGGTGAGGTTGTCTATGTTCTGCGGCCTGACCTCTGCCTTTTGCTGCTGCGCGCGGGCGATGGCGGCGGCGATCAAGGCCTTTTTCTCGGCCGCTGCCGGGTCTGTTTCCGTGACGCTTCTGATCGCGGTCCTGGCCTGGAGCTTCTCTGCCTTCTCGGCCTTCTCGCGTGCCTCGCGTTTCGTCCTGAACTCGAAGCGGCTGCGTGCGGCGTCGGCGGCCTCCTTCTCGCGTTCGCGCGCCCAGATCTCGCTCTTGGCGAAGCGGTAGTAGTCGACCAGCGGGATGTTGGAGGGGCAGACATAAGCGCAGCAGCCGCACTCTATGCAATCGAAGAGGTGGTATTCCTGGGCGCGGCCGAACAGTTTGGCGCGCGAAAACCAGTACAGCTCGAAGGGCTGCAGGTCTGCTGGACAGGCCAGTGCACATTCGCCGCAGCGGATGCAGGGCATCTCCGGCGGCGGCGGCGGCAACAGTGCTTGCGACCCGGCGAGAATGCAGTTGGTTGCCTTGACCACGGGCACCTCTTCTCCGGGCATGGGCAGCCCCATCATCGGCCCGCCCATGATGATACGGTCGGTGTCGGGCAGTTTTCCTGCCAGCGCCAGCAGGTCCTGCATCTTCGTCCCGAACAGTACCTCATAGTTGCGAGGATGAACCACGTTGCCGGCGACCGTGACGATGCGCGAGATCAAAGGCGCGCCCAGCGCGATCGCATCGTGGATGCCCACCGCGGTGCCGACGTTGAAACACTGCACGCCGTAGTCGGTGGAGCGCTTGCCGTGCGGCACCTCGATGCCGGTCAGGACGCGTATCAATTGTTTGGCGCCGCCGGCAGGATAGCGCGCCGGCACGGCGACCACGGCCATGTCGCGCCCCTGGGCGGCTGTGCGCATCGCCGCGATGGCCTCGGGCTTGTTGTCCTCTATGCCTATGATCACGGACTTGGCGGCGAGCATCTCGCGCATGATGGCCGCGCCCGCGATGACGGTCGCAGCGCGTTCGCGCATCAGCGTGTCGTCGCAGGTGATGAAAGGCTCGCACTCGGCGCCGTTGATGACCAGCACATCGAGCCTGCCCTCCTTGCCGGGATTGAGCTTGAGGTAGCTCGGGAAGGCGGCGCCGCCTAAGCCGACGATGCCGGTATCGCGCAGGTAATCGCGCAGCGCGTCGGGGCTGGCATTCTTGTGGTCGAAGGGCGCGCGCTCTATCCAGCGCTCGTCACCGTCGGGTTCGAGTACCACGCACAGCGCAGAGAGCCCCGATGCGTGCGGCATGCGGCGCATCTCCACTGCCTTGACGGTGCCTGAGGTGGGGGCATGGACGGCGGCAGAGACATTGCCGTCGGCGCCGCCTATCTTTTGGCCCTTCAGCACGGGGTCGCCATCGGCAACCAGGGGTCGCGGCGCTCCGCCTATGCTTTGATGCAGGGGAATGACGTATTCGGAAAAGAGCGGCGCGACGGCGATGGGCAGTGCGGTCGACTGTGCCTTGTGGGCAGGCGGCTTGACGCCGCCATGGAAAGCGAAGAGTCGTCTCATGCCGCCCACTTGCCTTTGCCTGCCATGGCAGGCTTGATTTCGAACACCGGGTATTTCCACTTCCAGGTGTCCACCGATTCGCCCACCGCGACCATGGCGATGCAATCGACAGGGCAGGGCGGGACGCAAAGTTCGCAGCCCGTGCATAGCGAAGGGACGATGGTGTGCATCTGCTTGGCGGCGCCGATGATGGCGTCCACCGGGCAGGCCTGAATGCACAGCGTGCAGCCGATGCAGGTGGCTTCGGCTATGAATGCCACGGACTTCGGCTTCTCGACACCATGCTCGGCGGAGAGCGGCTTATACTCGCGGCCGAGGAGATCGGCGAGCATCCTGATGCCTTCCTCGCCGCCGGGCGCGCATTGGTTGATGTCGGCCTCGCCCTTGGCGATCGCCTGGGCGTAGGGCTTGCAGCCGGGAAAGCCGCACTGGCCGCACTGCGTCTGCGGCAGGATGGCGTCGATCTTGTCGACCAGGGGGTCGCCCTCGACCTTGAACTTGACCGCGGCATAACCCAGTGCCGCACCCAGAACGACGGCGCCCAGGGCCATGACGATGATTGTGGCTAACATGGTGAGCCTATCCCCCAGCCCCTTTCCCGGGGAAAGGGGTGACGCATGTTCAGCCGCTCACGCGGCTTCCCTGCGATTGGC
>CAIYYX010000094.1 GCA_903930535.1 uncultured Sterolibacterium sp.
ATCGCCACGCCCCTTTGGGGCTCGCGATGACGGGCTCTTGGGCGTCATTGCCAACAAAACGCCGGTCAAGTAAAACTTCGTCATTGCGAGGCCCCTAGGGCCGTGGCAATCTAAGTCCGACCTACTAGGGGTCAGTCAGGCTGACTGTTGATGTGTAGGTCGGGCTTCAGCCCGACAGGCGGGAGCTACGGGGACTAGGCCCTTCGCGGCACAAGTCCCCTGGGTTGCCCCTTGGACAACTACGGGGACTAGGCCCTTCGCGGCACAAGTCCCCTGGGTTGTCCCTTGGACAACTACGGGGACTAGGCCCTTCGCGGCACAAGTCCCCTGGGTTGTCCCTTGGACAACTACGGGGACTAGGCCAGCAGGCCCATCTGATATGCGAGCAACATGGCCTGGGCGCGATTGTTGACGCCGAGCACCCGGTAGACGGCATTCAAGTGGGTTTTGACCGTACCTTCTGCCATCTCCAGGCGGAGGCCAATAAGCTTGTTGGGATAGCCCAGAAGCAGCAAATTGAACACATCGCGCTGGCGCCCTGTCAGCCCATCCAATACCCCGTCGCTCCCTTCGTCCGGCGCTTGTCCGATGGGTTGGGAGAGAGATTCGAAGCCAAGAATATTGATGGCATGCCGCGGCAGGTAATAGCCCCCGGACATGATGAGTTTCATTGCGTTGAGCAGTTCCTCAGGGGGCGAGTCCTTGGTGATATAGCCGCGGATGCCGGCTTCGAAAGCCTCGGTAATCGTTTCCGTCCGGTCATCGCCGGAAAAAACGACCACGGGCAAATCCGGGAAACTCTCCCGCAGCGTCGTCACGGATTCAATGCCCTCGGTATCCGCCATCCTGAGGTCGGCGATGATCAGGGCAAAGTCGGTGTCGACAGCGAGAAACTGCAGCGCTTCTTCGAGGCTGAAAAGTTTTACCACGCTGGCAAAAATGCGCCCCGAAATCAGCACATTGGCCAAAGCATCCATGACCAGAGGATGGTCATCGACAAGCAAAGCCCGCGCAGCATTTCCTACAGCCATACCCTCTCCGTGATCAGGTTCGGGAGTCCCCAGGATTCTCCGACACAGTATACGTCGAACCGGTTTCCAGGAATGGCAATTCGACGTGGAAACAGCTTCCCCTGCCTAGCTCGGATTCAAAACCGATCCAGCCACCCATCTGTTCGATGAAACCCTTGCTGATAGCCAGCCCCAGTCCGGTGCCACCTTTCTGGCGCGTATCCGCAGCGTCGGCCTGAGAGAACTTGCCAAAAATGTGCTGGCGAAAGTCATCCGGAATCCCGCTGCCCCGGTCGATGACTTCTACCCGCACCCTCTCCCCTGCCCGGCGCACGGCAATGTCGACGCGACTGCCTGGAGGGGAAAACTTGGCGGCATTGGACAAAAAGTTGGTCAGGATCTGCTGCAAGCGACTGCCATCGACGCGGACCTCTGCTGCCTCCTCGCGCGCAATCGACTCGAAGCGCACCTGGTATTGTTCGCCATAGTTGCGCACGCTCTCGATCGCCTGATCCACCAGCGGCATCAGCGGCTGCACCTGCATGTCAAAACGCAACTTCCCGGCCTCCAGTCCTTCCATGTCGAGGAGGTCGTTGATGAGCGCCGACAGCCTCTGACTGTTCTTGTGGGCGATGGCGATCATCTGTTGCGCCTGGGGGGGGATTTCGCCCAGCACGCCACCCCCGATCAAGCCGAGGGCGCCGTTGATCGACGTGAGCGGCGTCCGCAGTTCGTGGCTCACCACCGAAACGAATTCGGCCTTCAGCTTTTCGGCAAGCTTTCGCTCCGAGATATCGCGGGCGAGCCCAAGATAACCCATCAATTTGCCGCTCGCATCCCGCATCGCCGAAACGGTGAGTTCAACGGCGACGCGCGAGCCGTCCTTGCGGCAATAGGTCCAGTCGCGGGTTTCGGGCGCGCCGCTGCGCGCCTTATGCACAAACACCTCAAACCCCGGGCTGATTTCCCGCTCCAGTTCGCCACTCAACTGTTCCGCCCGGGCAATGACCTCGGCCGCGTCGTGGAAGACAGCCGGCGTCGCGCGGCCGACGAGATCTGCGCTTGAATAGCCCAGCAAGGCCTCCGCCCCCGGGTTGAAGCTGGTAATGACGCCCTCGATGGTGGTGGAGATGATGGCCATGCCGGCGCCATCGAGCAGCGCCTTGCTGAAGGTGGCTCGACTCGCCAGCTCATCGTTCAACGCCTGCTCCTTCCGGACTGCCAGGCCAAGTTCCAGTTGCTGCACCAGCAGCCGGCTGAGGACCTTGAGGGTGTCTCGCTGAATCTGGGTGAGCGTATGGGGAACGGTGTCAATGACACACAGCGTGCCGATGCCATATCCCTCCGGCGTCAGCAGCGGTGCGCCGGCATAGAAGCGGATGGCAGGCGCGCCCGTGACCAGCGGGTTGTCGCGAAAGCGTTCGTCCTGGAGCGCGTTGGACACTTCGAAGATGTCGTTGCCATGAATGGCATGGCCGCAAAACGAGATGTAGCGCGGAGTCTGCTCTGCATCGAGACCGACTTTGCTCTTGAACCATTGCCGGTCGGCATCGAGCAGTGAAATGAGCGCAATAGGCGTAGCGCAAAGTGCCGAAGCCAGGCGGGTGAAATCATCAAACTCGGCAGTATCGGGCGTATCGAGAATCCGATAGCGGCGCAGCGCCTCGAGGCGCTCGGACTCATTCGCGTTGATGGGTGCTGGAATCATCTTCTGTGCTCACTTATTAAGGAAAACGCTGATCAAGTCCGTCATCGCGAGCCCAAAAGGGCGCGGCGATCGTCAAGCCACTGCCTGAAAAGTCCGTCATCGCGAGCCCAAAAGGGCGTGGCGATCTTGGTAAGTCCGTCACAGAGATTGCCACAGCCTTTCAGGCCTCGCAATGACAGCCAAAAACCCGTCATCGCCACGGCCCTGCCGGCCTCGCAATGAC
>CAIYYX010000095.1 GCA_903930535.1 uncultured Sterolibacterium sp.
GCCTGCCGAAGAAAATGGCGCTCGAACTGTTCAAGCCCTTCATCTTCGAACGCCTGGAAAAGTTGGGCATTACCAGCACCATCAAGGCGGCCAAGAAGGAAGTCGAAGCCGAGACGCCGGTGGTCTGGGACATTCTCGAGGAAGTCATCCGCGAGCATCCGGTGATGCTGAACCGCGCTCCGACCCTGCACCGCCTTGGCATCCAGGCCTTCGAGCCGACACTGATCGAGGGCAAGGCCATTCAGTTGCACCCCCTGGTCTGCGTCGCCTTCAACGCCGACTTCGACGGCGACCAGATGGCCGTTCATGTGCCGCTGTCCCTGGAAGCCCAGATGGAAGCGCGCACGCTGATGCTTTCCTCCAACAACATTCTTTCGCCGGCCAACGGCGAGCCCATCATCGTTCCTTCGCAGGACGTGGTGCTGGGCCTCTACTACGCCACCCGTGATTTCATCAATGCCCGTGGCGAGGGCATGGCCTTCGTGGATGTGTCCGAGGTCAAGCGCGCCTACGAGTCGGGACAGATCGACCTGCACGCGAAAATCAAGGCGCGCATCCGCGAGGTGGAAATCGATGAGGAAGGCAACCGCAGCGAGAAAATAACCCGCTACGACACCACCGCCGGGCGTGCCATTCTCTCGGAAATCCTGCCTGCCGGCCTGCCCTTCTCGGTGCTCAACAAGACGCTGAAAAAGAAGGAAATCTCCAAGCTGATCAATGGTTGTTTCCGCCGCTGTGGCTTGAAGGAAACTGTCATCTTCGCCGACAAGCTGTTGCAGGCCGGTTTCACCCTGGCCACGCGCGCCGGCATTTCGATCTGCGTAGACGACATGCTGGTGCCGACCCAGAAGCACGCCATCATCGACGCGGCCGAGGTCGAGGTGAAGGAGATCGAGAAACAATACACCTCGGGTCTGGTCACCGTCGGCGAGCGCTACAACAAAGTCGTAGACATCTGGGGCCGCGCCGGCGATCAGGTCGCCAAGGCGATGATGGATCAGCTCGCCGTCCAGGAGACCGTCGATCGGAACGGCAAGACGGTGAAGCAGGAATCCTTCAACTCCATCTACATGATGGCCGACTCAGGCGCCCGCGGCTCGGCCGCGCAGATTCGCCAGCTGGCCGGCATGCGTGGCCTGATGGCGAAGCCGGACGGCTCCATCATCGAGACGCCGATCACCTCGAATTTTCGCGAGGGCTTGAACGTTCTTCAGTACTTCATCTCGACCCACGGCGCCCGTAAGGGCCTGGCCGACACCGCCTTGAAAACGGCCAACTCCGGCTACCTGACCCGTCGCCTGGTCGATGTCACGCAAGATCTGGTGGTCATCGAAGACGACTGCGGCACCGACCTTGGCTTCTCCATGAAGGCGCTGGTCGAGGGCGGCGAAGTGGTTGAGGCCTTGCGCGAGCGCATTCTCGGCCGCGTCGTGGTCTCCGACGTGATTCACCCCGACACCCTGGATGTCGTGATCCCGGTGGGCACCCTGCTTGACGAGGATGCCGTCGATCTCATCGACGAGCTCTCCATCGACGAGGTACGCGTGCGTACGCCGTTGAACTGCGAGACGCGTTACGGCCTTTGCGCCAAGTGCTATGGCCGCGATCTTGGCCGCGGCTCCCTGGTGAACGTCGGCGAGGCGGTGGGCGTCATTGCCGCCCAGTCGATCGGCGAACCGGGCACCCAGCTCACCATGCGCACCTTCCACGTCGGCGGCGCGGCATCGCGCTCTGCTGCGCAGAGCCAGGTCGAGGCGAAGAGTTCAGGAACGTTGCGCTTTACCCAGACCATTCGCTTTGTGACCAATCCCAAGAACGAGAAGATCGTCATCTCCCGCTCTGGCGAAGTGATGATCACAGACGACAACGGCCGCGAGCGCGAGCGCCACAAGATTCCTTACGGCGCCACGCTTATTGGCGATGACGGCATGCAGATCAAGGCCGGCGCCGTTCTGGCGACCTGGGATCCGCACACCCGCCCCATCGTCACAGAGTACGCGGGCACGGTCAAGTTCGAGAACGTCGAGGAGGGTGCCACCGTCGCCAAGCAGATCGACGACGTCACCGGCTTGTCCACACTGGTCGTGATCGACCCGAAACGCGGCGCCAAGACCCAGGTCAAGGGCGTGCGTCCCCAGGTCAAGCTGCTCGATGAGAGCGGTCACGAGGTGAAGATCCACGGCACCGAGCATTCGGTGACCATCACCTTCCAGGTCGGCTCCATCATCACCGTCAAGGACGGCCAGTTGGCCGCGGTCGGCGACATTCTCGCGCGCATCCCGCAGGAGTCCTCCAAGACCCGCGACATCACCGGCGGTCTGCCGCGCGTGGCGGAACTGTTCGAGGCACGCTCGCCGAAGGACGCCGGCATGCTGGCGGAAGTCACCGGCACGGTCTCTTTCGGCAAGGACACCAAGGGCAAGCAGCGTCTGGTCATCACCGAACTCGACGGCACCGCGCACGAGTATCTGATCACCAAGGACAAGCATGTCATGGCGCATGACGGCCAGGTAGTGAACAAGGGCGAGATCATCGTCGATGGACCGCCTGAGCCGCACGACATTCTGCGTCTGAAGGGTGTCGAGGAGTTGGCGCGCTACATCATCGACGAAGTGCAGGACGTCTATCGCCTGCAGGGTGTGAAGATCAACGACAAGCACATCGAAGTGATCGTGCGCCAGATGCTGCGCCGCGTCACCATCATCGAGCCGGGCGATACCCATTTCATCCGCGAGGAGCAGGTGGAGCGCGCCGAGGTGCTGGATATGAACGACAAGATGATGAATCAGGGCAAGCGTGCCGCCCAGTACGACTTCATGCTGCTGGGCATCACCAAGGCTTCGCTGTCGACCGATTCCTTCATCTCTGCCGCTTCCTTCCAGGAAACCACCAGGGTGCTGACCGAAGCTGCGATCATGGGCAAGCGGGACGAACTGCGCGGCCTGAAGGAAAACGTCATCGTCGGCCGTCTGATTCCCGCCGGCACTGGTCTCGCCTACCACCGCGCGCGTCGCATGCAGGCGCTCGGCGAGGATATGGCGCCGCCTGTACTGGAAGGGGTCTCACCCGAAGTCGTTGCAGAAAACGTCGAGGCCGGTTGACGCCCGGGCCGTTCGTTAATATAATCCGGCCTCTTTGCTCCCGGCAATGGGAGAAAAACAGGCCTAACTGTACCAAAATGCACTGGGAAAAGAACCATGCCAACCACTAACCAGCTTGTGCGCAAGCCGCGCCAGGCACCGCAATCGAAGAGCAAAGTGCCTGCACTGGCCAACTGTCCGGCCAAGCGCGGCGTATGTACTCGCGTGTACACCACGACGCCGAAAAAGCCGAACTCGGCGCTGCGTAAAGTCGCCAAGGTGCGCCTGACCAACGGTTTCGAGGTCATCTCCTACATCGGCGGCGAAGGCCACAACTTGCAGGAGCACTCGGTGGTGCTGATCCGCGGCGGCCGCGTCAAGGACTTGCCTGGCGTGCGCTACCACATCGTGCGCGGCAGCCTCGACACCCAGGGTGTCAAGGACCGCAAGCAGAGCCGTTCCAAATACGGCGCCAAGCGCCCGAAAGCCGCGTAAGCGGAGAAGCAGAGGTAAACCATGCCAAGACGTAGAGAAGTCCCCAAGCGCGATATCCTGCCGGATCCGAAATTCGGCAGCGTCGATGTCTCGAAATTCGTGAATGTGCTGATGACCGCCGGCAAGAAGTCTGTCGCCGAGCGCATCATTTACGGCGCCTTCAGCAATATCTCCAGCAAGAGCGGCAAGGATCCGCTGGAGGTGTTCATGCTGGCCCTGAACAACGTCAAGCCGGTGGTCGAGGTAAAAAGCCGTCGCGTCGGCGGCGCCAACTACCAGGTTCCGGTCGAAGTGCGGCCGTCGCGGCGCATGGCGCTGTCGATGCGCTGGCTGAGGGAGGCAGCGCGCAAGCGCTCGGAGAAGTCGATGGGCCTGCGCCTGGCCAACGAACTTCTCGAAGCCGCCGAGGGCCGTGGTTCAGCAATGAAAAAACGCGACGAAGTGCACCGTATGGCCGAAGCCAACAAGGCTTTCGCCCACTATCGCTTTTGATTGAGTGCCGCGCCCATTGTGGGCTCGGCTTCGTTTTGCCGCCGCCTCGGCGCCCCGGTCACCCCGGGCACCTGGGCGGTTTGGCTTAGAAAAGACAGGACATTCAAGTGGCCCGCAAGACTCCCATCGAGCGCTACCGCAACATCGGTATCAGCGCACACATTGACGCCGGCAAGACAACGACGACCGAGCGCATTCTTTTCTACACCGGCGTCAGCCACAAGATCGGCGAGGTGCATGACGGCGCCGCCATCATGGACTGGATGGAGCAGGAACAGGAGCGCGGCATCACCATCACCTCGGCTGCCACCACCTGCTTCTGGAAGGGCATGGCCGACAACTATCCCGAACACCGCATCAACATCATCGACACCCCGGGACACGTCGACTTCACCATCGAAGTCGAGCGCTCGATGCGCGTTCTCGACGGCGCCTGCATGGTGTATTGCGCGGTCGGCGGCGTGCAGCCGCAGTCAGAGACCGTCTGGCGCCAGGCCACCAAGTACAAGGTGCCGCGTCTGGCCTTCGTGAACAAGATGGACCGCCAGGGTGCGGATTTCTTCAAGGTGCATGACCAGATGCGCTCCCGCCTCAAGGCCAATCCGATTCCGATCCAGATCCCGATCGGGGCCGAGGAGAAGTTCACCGGCGTGGTTGACCTGATCAAGATGAAGGGCATTCTCTGGGACGATTCGACCCAGGGTACGAAGTTTACCTACGTCGATATTCCCGCCGATCTCGCGGCCACGGCCCAGGAATGGCACGACAAGATGGTCGAGGCGGCCGCCGAGGCCAACGAGGAACTGATGAACAAGTACCTCGAGGAAGGTGTGCTCACCGAGGACGAGATCAAGTTCGGTCTGCGGCAGCGCACCATCAATGCCGAAATCGTGCCCATGCTCTGCGGCTCCGCCTTCAAGAACAAGGGCGTGCAGGCCATGCTGGACGCCGTCATCGAATTCATGCCGGCGCCCACCGACATTCCGCCGGTCAAGGGTCTGCTCGAGAACGAGAGCGAAGGCCAGCGCCGCGCCGCCGACGACGAACCCTTTGCCGCCCTGGCGTTCAAGATCATGACCGACCCCTTCGTCGGCCAACTGACCTTCTTCCGGGTGTACTCGGGCGTGATCAAGACCGGCGACACGGTGTACAACCCGATCAAGGGACGCAAGGAACGCTTGGGTCGCATTCTGCAGATGCATGCCAACCAGCGCGAGGAAATCAAGGAAGTCTACGCCGGCGATATTGCGGCGGCGGTCGGCCTGAAGAGCGTGAGCACGGGCGACACCCTGTGCGACGAGAAGAACCTCATTGTCCTCGAGTCGATGGACTTCCCGGAGCCGGTCATCTCGCTCGCCATCGAGCCGAAGACCAAGAGCGACCAGGAAAAGCTGGGCGTCGGCCTCCAGAAGCTGATGGCCGAAGACCCGACCTTCCGCGTGAACACCGACCAGCAGACCGGTCAGGTGATCATCCGCGGCATGGGCGAGCTGCACCTCGAAATCATTGTCGACCGTCTGAAGCGCGAGTTCAGCGTCGAGGCGATGGTCGGCAAGCCGCAGGTGGCCTATAAGGAAACGCTGACGCGTGCGGCTGATGGCGAAATGAAGTACGCCAAGCAGACGGGTGGTCGCGGTCAGTACGGCCACTGTAAGATTCACGTGTTCCCGGGCGAAGTCGGCACGGGCTACATCTTCGAGAACCGCACGGTTGGCGGCTCCATCCCGAAGGAATTCATCAAGCCGATCGACGAAGGCATCAAGGAAGCGCTCACGCGCGGTGTCATCGCCGGCTACCCGATCGACGACGTTCGAGTCGAGCTGTACGACGGTTCGTACCACGACGTCGACTCGTCGGAAATGGCGTTCAAGATTGCCGGATCGATGGCGTTCCAGGACGCCGCGAAGAAGGCCAAGCCGGTCCTCCTCGAGCCGATCATGCGCGTCGAGGTGACGGTGCCCAAGGAACACATGGGCGACGTCATGGGCAACCTGTCGAGCCGCCGTGGTGCGATTCAGTCGCAGGAAGACCGTGGCGGCACGCAGATCGTCGCAGCGCGTGTGCCGCTGTCCGAGATGTTCGGCTACGCAACCGACCTCCGGTCGCGCACCCAGGGTCGCGCGAGTTACTCGATGCACTTCGATCGGTACGAGCCGGCACCGCAGATGGTGAGCGATGAAGTCGTCGCTCGCATGCAGGGCAAGTAGGCAGTAAGGCAATAGGCGACC
>CAIYYX010000096.1 GCA_903930535.1 uncultured Sterolibacterium sp.
TACCTCTACCACCGCGGCGACTCGTTTCAGTACCGCCTCGACCTCGAGCGCGGCGGCGTCGCTGCCGGTGCGCGCGCGCGGCGTTGAACCCGTTTTGTTATCAACCAGGAGAAGACCATGAAGATATCTTCGAACACCAAGGTAATCCCGCAGAGATGGCTGGCGGGCGTGAGTGGCCTGTTGGCTGGCGCGGCGCTGATCGCGCTGACGGCCGTCGGCGAGGCACGGGCGCAGAAAGAGATCGAGATCGGCATCGGCACACAGAACACGACGAGCAACACCGTGACCGGCGGTATCGTGATCAAGGAGCTCGGTCTGCTCGAGAAGTACCTGCCGCGCACCGGCCAGTACAAGGACGTGAAGTTCAAGATTGACTGGCAGAACTTCACCTCGGGGCCTCCCATCACAAACGGCATGATGGCCAACAAGATTCACATCGGCATGATGGGTGACTATCCATTGCTGGTGAACGGCGCCACCGGCCAGCAGACGCGCAACGAAACCCTGCTCGTCGCGATCATCGCTTACAACCAGTACGGCGGCGGCAACGGCATGGTCGTACACAAGGATTCGCCGTATTACGAACTGGCTGACCTCAAGGGCAAGAACGTGTCGGTGCCGTTCGGGTCGGCGGCGCACGGCATGCTGATCCAGGCTATGCAGTCGCGCGGCTGGCCGGAAAACTTCTGGAATTTGGCGAGTCAGTCGCCCGAGGTTGGCACCACCAACCTGCAGGAGAAGCGCATCGACGGCCACGCCAACTTTGTGCCCTTCATGGAGTTGCTGCCCTACCGCGGCTTCGCGCGCAAGATCTTTGATGGTGCGGAGACCCGGGTGCCGACCTTTCACGGCATCGTTGTGCGCAAGGACTTCGCGCAGAACCATCCCGATATCGTGGTTGCGTACCTGAAGGCGCTGATGGAGGCCAACGACTGGGTGCGCAAGAACCCCAAGCTCGCCGCCGAGAAGATCGAGGAATGGACCAAGATCGAGAAGGAAGTCATCTACATTTTTCTCGGACCCGGTGGCATTCACACGCTGGACCCGACGATCAAGCCGAAGTGGCTGGAGACTATCCGTGCCGCCCAAGCCAGCTTGCAGAAGATGGGACGTATCAAGGACTTTAATGACCAGGCATGGGTCAACGACATCTGGGTACGGCAGACTTTCAAGGAGCGCAACCTCGACTACGAGAAGCAGAAGGCCTCCTATGCCAATTACGAAATCGGTGGCAAGGACCCGGTCTGCAACGTCGCCATTACCAAGCCGCAGGAGGCGGGTCAGATCTGGATCGCAGGTGGGGACATTGTCTCGTTCAGTTCGCCGGCCTGCACGCTCGCCGGGGTTAATCGTTACGCCGTGGAGGGCCGCAAGCTTGGCGCGGTCTACCTGATGGACACCGCGCTCGGGATCAAGCTCTTTGCCGACAAGGCGTTCTTCGCGATCGGCGGCAAGGATCCGAAGAAACCCGAGATCGTGCCATTCCTGCTCAAGAAAGACGCCGAGGCGCACGCCGCCAAGATTGGCGGCAAGCTTGCCAGCTACGATGAAGCGCTGGCGGTGGTCAAGGCGGGTCGCTGAGATGGCCGCGGTCATCCCCCTCGCCTCCAGTGCGGCGGGTGCCCCGGTGGGGGCGGCCCCACCGCCGCCCGCCGCGGCTGATCCAGCGGCAGCTACGGCGGCCGAGCGGGCACGCGCCTGGATGTGGGCGCGACGCCGCCGTGCCGCCGGCAGCGGTCTGCTGTGGGCGCTGTCGATCCTCGGCTTGCTCGCTTTCTGGTTTGTCTGCACGCGCTATCGCCTTGAGTTCTACATGCGATTCACCAACGTGCCGACACCGGCCGACGTGCTGCAGAAGCTTGTCGAGGTCAACCATTCGACCAAGTTCATCACCAACGTCTGGATCAGCGTACGGCGGATTCTCACCGGCTTTGGGATCGCAATCCTGTTGGCGGTCCCGCTCGGCGTGCTGATTGGCCGATACCGGACCGTGCGCGACCTGCTGATGCCTGCCGCTGAGATCCTGCGGCCGATCCCCGCCATCGCCTGGGTGCCCATGTCGATCATGCTGTGGCCGACCAACGAGGTGAGCATCGTCTTCATCACCTTTCTCGGTTCGTTCTTCCCAATCCTGCTCAACACGGTGCACGGCGTGACCACGCTCGATCCGGTGTTGGTGCGGGCGGCGCGCTGCCTCGGCGCGAGCGAGGCGCAGCTCTTTCGTGCCGTCATCCTGCCCGGCGTGATGCCGCAGATCTTCACCGGTCTCGCGGTCGGCATTGGCGTGGCCTGGGTTTCGCTGATCGCGGCGGAGATGATCTCTGGCCAGTTCGGCGTCGGCTACTTCACTTGGGAGGCCTACTCGCTGGTGAACTACGCCGAGATTGCGCTCGGCATGATCACCATCGGCATGCTGGGTCTGGTCTGTAGCGGTGTCATCCGCGTCGTTGGCAATCTGGTGATGCCGTGGCGCGCCCATTCGGCAGGAGGCAATCGATGAATACCCATAACGGCGGCCGCGGCCGCATCGAAGTGCGCGATGTGGGGGTGATGTTCGAGAGCCGTGGCGCTGCGGTCATCGCAGTCGATGGCGTATCGCTGACAGTCGAGCCCGGCGAGTTTGTGTCGCTGATCGGGCCCTCGGGTTGCGGCAAGTCGACACTGCTCAATATCGTGGCCGGCTTCGTGCAGCCAACTTCCGGCGAGACGCTGCTCGATGGCAAGCTGATCAGCCGCCCGGGCTCCGATCGCGGCGTGGTGTTTCAGCAGTATTCACTGTTCCCGTGGCTTACCGTGCGCAAGAACGTCGAGTTCGGACTCAAGATGCAGGGCGTGCCGGGAAGCAAGCGCGAGACCTCGGCGCGCACCTTGCTTGGGCTGGCCGGACTGCTGTCGTTCGAGAACCACTATCCCGACCAGCTCTCCGGCGGCATGAAGCAGCGGGTTGGCATTGTGCGCGCGCTCGCCACCAGTCCGCAGGTGCTGCTAATGGACGAGCCGTTCGGTGCGCTCGACGCGCAGACCCGCGTGGTCATGCAGGAGATCCTCACCAATATCTGGCAGAAGTTCCGGCTGTCGGTGCTGTTTGTCACCCACGATATCGACGAGTCGATCTTCCTGTCGGACAAGATCTTCGTGATGACCGCACGACCCGGCCGCATCAAGGCAGAGATCCAGGTCGACTTGCCGCGGCCGCGCAAGCCCGAGATGACCACCACCCCGGAGTTCGTCGAACTCACCCAGCGTCTGCGGGCGCTCATTCGCGAGGAGAGCCTGTCGGCGATGGGCGGCGAATTGAAGGACGGTGGCCTCGGCGGCTTCGGCATGGAAGTCGGCCCGTCTGGTGTCGGCGCTGTCATGTAGCGCGCAGAAAAACTGTATTCACACGATTCATTACCAAAGGAGAAACAGAATGACCAAGCAACCGAATATCCTGTTCTTTCACGTCGATAACCTTGGCATGGGAGAGCTCGGCTGCTACGGCGGCGGCATCCTGCGTGGCGCCGATACCAAACGCATCGATACCTTCGCCAAGGAGGGGATGAAGCTCACCCATTACGTGGTTGAGCCGCAGTGCACGCCGACACGCTCGGCGCTGATGACGGGGCGCTATCCGATTCGTTCGGGCAATCACACCATCGCCCTTGGCGGTAACGCCGGCGGCATCGTCAAGTGGGAGGTGACGATCGCGGAGTTGCTGGCCCAGGCCGGTTACACCTCGTCGATCCTCGGCAAGTGGCATATCGGCGCAGAGGATGGGCGCTTCCCGACCGACCACGGTTTCGACGAGTGGTACGGGCCGCTGCGTACCTATGACGAGTGCATGTGGCTGGAGGACCCGCACTACGTGCCCGAGCGCGATGGTTACTCGCACATGCACGAGGGCAAGAAGGGTAAGGGCTGCAAGCCGCTGCTCGACGAGCAGCTGACGATGGAAACCAAGAAGACCTGCGACCTCGAGTATCTGCGCCGTGGTACTGACTTCATGAAGCGCGCAGTGTCGGCCGACAAGCCGTTCTACCTCTACTTCAACCACTCGCTGATGCACTTTCCGATGAGCCCGCGTGACGAATTCAAGGGCAAGAGCACCAACGGCGACTGGGGTGACTGCTTGCTGATGCTCGACCACGACTTCGGCTACCTCCTCGACCGTCTCGACGAGTTAGGCGTTGCCGACAACACGATCGTTGTGCTCTGCGGTGACAACGGTGCCGAGGATCATCTGGCGGGTCGCGGCACCGGCGGCTTCTTTGACGGCTCGTATTTCAGCTCGGCCGAGGGCGGTATTCGCACTCCGCTACTGATCCGCTGGCCTGGCCGTGTGAAGACCGGCGTTGAGAGCAATGAGATGGTCCACGTGACCGATATGTTTACCACGCTGCTGAGTTTTGCCGGCTGCAAGACGCCCGACGATCGCCTCATCGACGGTGTTGACCAGAGTCCGTTCTTCTTTGGTGACCAGCA
>CAIYYX010000097.1 GCA_903930535.1 uncultured Sterolibacterium sp.
AGAAAACCGCGCCTGACAGGCCCGGATCGCTCACATTCTTTTGACCCTGACTCGAGCATCTTGCCATGATCAGACGTATTACTATACTCTGTACATAGCGCTGCTGCTGTAATCCCCTGCTAACATGGCGGGAGGGGCGTTGCGGCAGAATCCATGAACATGGGGAGTGGAGAGAGCGTATGAAAAAGTGTGGAATGTGCCTGGCCAGAGTGCTCAAACGCTTGAAGGCCATTCTATTCTTGACTCTGATGCTCACGGTTGCGGCGCCGGTCCATGCGCAAACAAAGTGGAAGGCCGGCATCTTGCAGGCAAAGGGTGATGCCGGCTTTACCTGGATGGCACAGCAGCAAGGCTACTTCAAAGAGCGCGGCCTGGAAGTCGAATTCATGGAATTCCGCGGGGACAAGGACATCATGCGCGCCATGCTCGCCGGCGAAGTGGACTCTGCCGACATGAATCCTGGCCCCGCATTGGGGGCAATCGACAGGGGTGCCACCAATCTGCGTTTCATAGGTTCTCCGATGCCAGGTCTGCCCTATGCACTGTATGTTGGCAAGGACATCACGAGTTGGAGCCAACTCAAAGACAAGACCTTTGGCGTCTCTGCGCCAGGAAGCCAGCCAGAAATCGTTGCGCGCGAGATGCTGACACGCAAAGGGGTCAATGCCGACTCGATGAAGATCGTCAATGCCGGCGGCAGCGGTTCCAGGATCAAGGCATTGGTCGCAGGAAAGATTGATGCAACGGCCAGTTCCTCAGAGTACATTCCCGACGCCGAAAGGCTTGGCATCAAGGTGATGGCGCTTACCGCCGACCTTTTGCCAGAGTATCCCCATCATGTACTTGTGATGAGGGAAGAGACGCTCAAGGCGAAGCGCGAGGCTACGATCAACTTTCTCGCAGCTTATATGGAGGGCCTCGATTACTCCGTGAAGCATCGTGACGAGACGCTGAAGCTCTCCGGCAAGATTAACGAGAAACCGGCAACCGACCCGCAGTTGGTCTACATATATGATGAATTGATTGCCAAGAAATATGTGGCGGTCAAGCTGGACATTCCTCGAGCCAAGATTGAGTGGCTCCAGAACCAGCTCCTGAAGGTGGATGTGGTCAGAAAGAAAATCGATCTCGACAAGTTCATAGACGACAGCTACCGCGAGGAAGCGCTTAAGCGTGCGAAGCTTCGCTAGAAAAGGAACTCGCCTGACAAGTTAAGGCCTTCATAACATCCGAGGTTGCCCGTATGGGAAAGTGGCGAAAGGATCTTAGTATGCAGATTGTTGGTAAGCGGCTTTGTACCCTTTGGGTCGGGGTCACCCTTGCTTTATGGGCTATGGCCGCCTTCGCGCAGACCTATCCGAACAAGCCGATTCATTTCATTGTTCCCTATCCACCCGGCGGCATAGTTGACGTGCTTGGCCGCGTTCTCGGCGACCGCTTGTCAAAGGCTGTTGGTCAGTCGGTGATTGTCGAAAATCGCCCCGGTGCCGGCGGTTCTCTCGGTACGGCGATCGTCGCCAAGTCCGTGCCGGATGGCTACACGCTATTGGTCGGAGCCTCGGCTCCGCTGGCCACAGGTCTCAGCCTGTATCCGAACCTCAATTACGATGTAATGAAGGATCTCACCGCAGTCACTCTGATCGCGAACAGCGACTTGGTGATCACTGCGAACCCGGGGCTTCCGGTCGCTTCGCTGAAGGATCTTGTGTCGCTGGCGCGGGCTAAACCCGGCTCGATCAAGGTCGGCGTTCCCAGTGCTGGCTCAATGCACCATCTGATAATCGAGGAACTCGGCCTGAAGACCAACACCAAGGTCATACTCGTGCCCTACAAGGGTGAACCACCCATGTTGAATGACCTGCTCGGCGGCCATCTCGATATCGGCGTATTCAATATTGCCGGCGCTGTCCCGCACATTCGCCAGAAGGCGCTGATGCCGCTCGTGGTGACGAGCAGGAAGCGCTCCGAACTTCTGCCCGCTGTGCCAACCACAGCCGAGGCCGGCTATCCGGGTCTCGTGGCTGACCCGTGGTTTGCCATCATGGCGCCTGGAGGCACGCCGAAAGAGGTGGTCAACAAGCTCACTGCCGAACTCACCAAGATTTTGAACTCGCCGGAGGTCAAAAAGCGCTTCACCGACTTTGGCGTCACGGCAATTTCGAGCACGCCGGAACAAACCAGCGCCTTCATAGCAGATGAGATCGCTCGCTGGGCCAAGGTCGTCAAAGACTCCGGGGCAAAATTCGAGTAACAGGTATTTCACTGAGAGGAAAGTGATTCATGGGCATATTGATTCTGAGACCTGATGATCACAGGGGGCTCATGAGTTTCGCTGAAGGCGCGAAACTCATGCAGTCCGGATTTGAGGACATAGCGCGAAGCCAGATCAGATTGAGCAATCCCCGCACCCGCACCAACACACCGCAAGGGTTTCGCATGTCCGTGCATCAGGGAGTGAATCCATCGCAGCACGCTGCCTGCACTGCCGGGCGGGGCGACCGGGTCGTAGTTCTGCCTGATGGCAAGCAAAAGTACATCGGCCGCGGTCGACCGGTGTTCTCGCTGTTCGATACGGATACCGCGGATCTTTTAATGGTCATGATCGGCGAACCACGCGCGCGGGGTTTCGAGGACATTTTCTGCCTCGCCGGATACCAGACGGCATGCACGGCCATGGTGGGCACCAACCTGATGGCGCGACCTGACGCCAGACGTGTCGGTGTGCTGGGTGCAGGTGGCCAGGCAATGATGCATCTCGCGGCACTCTACGAGACTCGCCCCATTTCTGAGGTTGTGGTTTTCAGCCCGACTCCGGCAAAACGTGAAAGCTTCGCGCGCGACATGCAAAAGAGATTCGGCATACCCGTGCGGGCGGCAGCGACTACCGAGGAGGTTCTTGAATTCGCAGAGATCCTGCTGGTCTGCACCAACTCAAACACACCGGTTCTTGACGGAGCAATGCTCCAACCTGGTACCCATGTCACATCCATCGTCCACAGCAACAAAGAGATGCTTCAGTCCGGTGTCATCCAGAAGATGCGCCAGGAAATAGACGATGAGACCTTGAGGCGAGCTGAACTTATCGTAACCGCGAGTTGGGAACAGGAGGAACTGGACGAACCCGAGGTCTTGATCGGAGCCATGCGGCGAGGCGTGGTGCCAAGGCAGAAGATCAGGGAGATAACAGACCTGATTAACGGGGCGGTCTCGATCGAAGAAGTTCACTCCAAACGAGGGATTACCTTCTTCAAGAACCCGGGTTCCTGGGGCATTGGCATCGCTTCGCTATTGCGCGGCTTCTATGAACATGCTCGGGCAGCGGGCAAAGGCATTGATCTGGGAGTGGAGGGACAGGAAGTGTTGTACTAAATTCCGGCAAAACTTTTCGGTCAGTTGGCATTCTGTTTATCGGCCTGTATATTCAGCCCAAGAATCATTGATTCAGGCGTCTTTTAAGATGCGCTGAACGTCAGGCCAACTCTGGGTGCCAAAGGTCTTTAGATCCTGCGTTAAATGGGCCCCGCCAATCAGCCGATTAATAAGGAACAGACAGCCGTTGCTTGGGGGTATTGATGACGCGCCGGTCAGAAAGGCGGCGGGCAGTCAACGCGCAGCGGCGCGCCCGTTTCGGGATGGCCGAGTTCGATCTGGCAGGCGTGCAGCATCAGGCGCTCCGCCTTTGCGCAGGACGCCGGCGTGCCGTAGAAGTCATCGCCGAGAATGGGATGGCCCATCGCTTCCATGTGCACCCGCAATTGGTGCGAACGCCCGGTGATGGGCTCGAGCTCGATGCGCGACACCGCGCAGGAAGCGCCGCTGTCGAGTACGCGATAGCGGGTCAGGCTCGGCCGGCCCGTGGCATGATCGACTTTCTGCTTCGGGTGGTTGGTCAAATCGACGCTGATGGGCAGCTTGATTTCGCCCGCGGCGGCAGCCGTCCAGTGCCCGTCGACCAAGGCCTGGTAGCGCTTGCGTACCTTGCGCTCCTGGAACAGGATGCTAAGCTCGCGCTGCGCCTTAGCGCCGCGCCCCATGACAACGATGCCCGAAGTACCCATGTCCAGGCGATGAACAATCATGGCGTCGGGAAACTCGGCCTGCACCCGGCGCGACAGGCAGTCCTCCTTGCCGGCGCCGCGCCCCGGCACGCTCAGCAAGCCGCTGGGTTTGTCGACAACGATCAGTTGCTCCGAGAGATAGAGGAGGGAGAGCCCCCGGTTCGCTGGCGGACGGTAGGGAGTGGATGCCATGTACCGGATTATCTCATTGAGATGCTACTCGCAGCATCCCCGCGGCGCCCGACTCGTATGTTTATACGGCCACGCCGTCTGATCAAAATTGATGTCAGAAACACGGACGTTACCCGATTGGTAAATGCGCAGGCCGTGTCGGGGGCAAGAAAAAAATGAATTAACGACGGGCTGCAGTAGCTGTATTGCGCTGAGGCCTACCTGCTCAATATACGGTTCATGTCTGCATGGGCGGAGCCGCTGGACATGAAACGATAGGTTCCGGATGTCGCCACCTCGGTCGCGGCTTGCTCAAGCGCAGCATAGGCGGCCCTGGCCATCGACGCCCCGAAGGTGACCCGCTTCACCCCCAGCGCTGCCATGGTCGCAGTGTCTGGTGAGCCCACACCCGCCAACATATTCAATGGTCCGTTTATTTCCGCCACGAGACGCCGGATGATCTCCGGATCCTTGACGCCTGGAATAAAAAGACAATCGGCACCAGCCTCTCGGAAGGCGTTAGCGCGGCGCACCGTCTCCGCAAACCCGGCTTCTCCGGCACCACCGATCCAATACACGTCGGTCCGCGCATTAACGGTCATACCGAATCGATTTGCAGCCTCGCGTGCCGCCCGAATCCGCTCAGTCGCCTCTTCAATCCCGATCAGCGGGTCATTCGGATCGTAGGTACGGTCCTCGATATTGATCCCGACCGCACCTGCCTCGGCGGTAAGCCGCGTTGTCTCAGCCACTCGCTCGGGCGTATCACCGTAGCCGGCCTCCATATCGGCGGAGAGCGGCACCGACAGGCAGTCGGCCATGCGGCGGACTACCGATAGCATTTCCTCCCGCGGCATCACTTGCCCGATGGGATAGCCAAACGTGTAGCCAATTCCCGCGCTTGTGGTGGCCAAAGCAGTAAAGCCGGCTCGCTCAAGCAACAGCGCGCTCGCGATATCCCACGCATTTGGCAAGACCAGAAGCTCCGGCCCCTTGTGAAGGGCGAGGAACTCTTCTGCCTTGGTGCTTACCGCCATAAACTTCTCCAAGATGACCTCGGCAACCGAGGAGTTACGAATAGAGAGCTGACATCATACGCGCGACAAGGAGCCCCCGGGACGCCGGCCAAGATAGTTGACGCCAAGCAAGCGAAGCAATCTAAGATCGCCACGCCCCGCCGGGGCTCGCGATGACGGACCTGTTCAGACATTGCCTAAGCAATTTATCTTACCTACTCAAATCCTGAAACCCACGCCAATGCTGGGTTTTGCGCGGGGTCGCCCTCCGTACGAAAGCGCGAAGCCGCGCCAGTACTGGGCTTGAGAGGGGAAAAGAACAAGGCCAGAGCAACGTCTGACCTTGTTCAAATGGTGGTGGGGAGGCTACCCGGCGCAAACGTTGTCTGTCCTCGAATGTGGGCGTATGGGTAAGTGTGAGGTAGTCAGAGGATGAGAATAGTGCAACCTACTCCAAAAGGGTTTGAACTCGCGCCAGAACATCGTCTATCACATAGTCAGGCACGTCCTCGACGAACTTGGCTCCCCGTGCCATATAGTCAATGGTGCGAGACTGGTTGCACATCACGACTCCTTGGGTGTCCGTTCCGGTGTTCATCAACGGCACTGCGAAGCCCGCATAGCGCGACTGATTGCCTCCTTGGCTAATCGGGCAGATAAGCACAAGCCCTGCCCGATTGAATTCCTTGTCTGAAATAACGAATACTGGCCGCACACCCTGCTGTTCTTTCCCAGCCGTCGGATTGAGATTGGCGTGCCAAATTTCACCCCTAGTAGGGATCCTCACTATTTTTCCTCGGCACCGAACTCACCCCCAACAGGTGGAGCGTCAAGCCATTCACGATCTGCCGCGCTCAACGTCTGCGACAGATCACACTGCGCCATCAATTCGGCCAGCGTATAGCGGCGCGTTTTCATCTTCGGCTCAATGACCAACCGCCCTTCCTGCACATCAATGTTCACCTGGGAACCTGATTGAAGATGTACCAGTTCCAGAAGGCGCTTGGGAATTGCCATCACCACCGAGCCACCAACACTCCGAAGAGTTGCGATAGACATAAAACGTCCCCAGCTAAAAGTTACACTATTGTATAACATTATCCTTTGGCCGCCAATATTACCTCTACTGCCCCCAACTGTCTGAAGCCCAAGCGCTCATTAAGGGCGCCCATCCAGAACTACGACGCTCAAACCAGAACAAATAGCGTGGCCTGCAGTTCGATCCCGTAAATAACAATCGTACTGCTGACCAGATGGCGCACCTAAACATCACCTAAAATCGTCTCCCGACGCCACTTCCATCGGTACCAGCGTCGGCTTTACGGGCGGCCAATTCGAAAGGGTCAGTGGCGCTTGGCGGCCTTACCCGACGCCAGCAGCTTTACTCTCTTGCGGACATTCACTTTACGCCGTCGCTCAGGAGCGGTCACTCGATCAGCGCTGCCAAGTCTTGGAGGGGGAGCTGTAAAGTAGAACTTCCCGGCTAGTGAAACCAAATGTTATGGGCATCTGAAGCGGCCGCAAAAGTACTCCGAAAATGAGAGGTGTTGTTTGCTTCGGCCAGATTGTCCACGCTGCGCGTTTTGCATCAACCAGTCCGAATAGCTCAAGCAGCAGGTTCAAACTCGGGACCAGGGCGCCGTGGCCGGGCAGGCCGGTTTTTACTTTGCCATGCCATTGCGCTAGGATGATGGCACGTTTGCTGGAGAGTAACGCATGGTTCGCCCTGAAAGAATCCTACTCGGTGATGCCTTGTTACAGCAGGGCGTGCTCACTGATGAGCAACTCAAAGCGGCTCTTGTCGAACAGCGGCACAGCGGGCGCAAGCTTGGCCACATCTTCATTGAGAGCGGCTATGTCACCGAGGAAGCTCTCGCCCGAGCCCTGGCCAGCCAGTTGCAGGCACCATTCCTCGACCTCAAGTCATTCGAGCCAAAACCGGAGTTGATCAGGCTGCTGCCCGAGGGCTATGCCCGGCGTTTTCGCGCTCTGGTGTTGGGAGAGCGGGATGATGCACTTCTTGTTGGTTTCGCCGATCCGACGGACCTTCAGGCCTATGATGACATCGGCCGCATTGTGCGCCGTCCGATCGATCTGGCCGTGGTGATGGAGAGTCAGTTGCTGACGCTGTTCGATAGCGTCTACAGTCGCGTCGAGGAAATCTCGGACCTAGCTGAGGAATTGAACGAAGACCTGGGCGACATGCCCATCGAATTCGGCAACCTCGCCGGTCTCAGTGCGGGCGCCGAGGACGCGCCTGTGGTCAGGTTACTGCATACTGTGTTCGAAGAAGCGATGAAGTCGCGCGCCTCGGATATTCACATCGAGCCGCAGGAGCAATCGCTGATTATCCGCTTCCGCATCGACGGTGTTCTGCGTGTGCAGATCGAGTCCCAGCTGAATATCGCCACGGCGCTGGTTCTCCGACTGAAGCTTATTTCGGAGCTTGATATCTCGGAGAAGCGCCTGCCGCAAGATGGGCGCTTTAACGTCAAGGTGCGCAACGACTCTTTGGACGTGCGCATTTCGACGATGCCGACCCAGTATGGCGAGTCGGTGGTAATGCGCCTGCTCAACCAGAGCGGCGGCATTCTCGGCCTGGACCGCATGCAGATGCCAGCCAACGTGCTCGCCCGCCTGCGTCACGCCATCAACCGGCCCAGCGGCATGGTCCTGGTGACCGGTCCCACGGGCAGCGGTAAGACCACGACGCTCTACGCAGCGCTGTCTGAATTGAGCACGCCGGAGAAAAAAGTGATCACCGTCGAGGATCCGGTCGAATACCGCCTCGCCGGCATCAACCAGGTGCAGGTGAATCCAAAGATCGGCCTCAGCTTCGAGCGCGTGCTGCGCTCGGCCCTGCGCCAGGACCCGGACATCATCCTGGTCGGCGAAATGCGTGATCAGCAGACCGCTGAAATAGGCTTGCGCGCAGCGCTCACGGGGCACATGGTCCTGTCGACTCTGCACACCAACGACGCACTGTCGACGCCGATCCGCCTGCTCGACATGGGCGTGCCGCGCTACATGGTTGCGCTGTCACTGCAGATGGTATTGGCCCAGCGCCTGGTGCGTACCATCTGCGGCAACTGCAGCGGGTCCTTTGCACCGCTGCCGCACGAGGAGGAATGGCTGCGCTACGAGCTTGGCGATGAGGTCAAGGTGCATAGCTATCGCCGCGGCCGCGGCTGTGCATACTGTGGCAATACGGGGTATTACGGCCGCCAGGGCGTGTATGAGATCCTGGAGATGTCGCAGGCGCTGGTCGAGGTGGCCAACCGCGGCAACCCGCAGGACTTCATGGAGGTCGGTCGGCAGCAGATGGCCGGCAACACACTGCGCCGAGACGCCGTGCGCCTGGTCGTGGAAGGGCGGACGACCATCGAGGAAGCGATGCGCATAAGCAATCAGTTCGATGACTAATTTCTCTTATCGTGGCCGCGATGCAGAAGGCAAAGCGGTCGAAGGGCAATTCGACGCTGCCAGTGCCGCGGCCGTCGCCGACAGCTTGCTTGGGCGCGGCATAACGCCGCTGGGGATAGCGCCCGCTCCTGAGCACGCCGACAATTTGGCGGGCGGCGGCGCGGGGGTGAGCCTCTTCAAGTCCAAGATCGAGTACCTTGAGGTGCTGCTCTTCACCCGGCAGTTGCACACCCTGATCAAGGCGGGCGTGCCCTTGATGCGCGCGCTGACCGGGTTGCAGGAGTCGGCGAGCAAGCCGGCGATGCGCAACGTGCTGCAGGCGCTACGCGGCAGTCTCGATTCCGGTCACGAACTGTGGGCGGCCATGGCGCGCCATCCGCAGGTATTCAATTCCTTCTACCTGGCCATGGTCAGGGTCGGGGAAGCCAGCGGCCGCCTGGAGGAGGTGTTCCTCAGCCTCTACCGGCACCTGGCCTTTGAGCGCTTCATGCGCGACCAGGTCAAGACGGCGCTGCGTTATCCGGGCTTCGTCCTGGCCGCCATGGCGGTGGCGATTTTCGTGGTAAACCTCTTTGTCATTCCGGCCTTCGCCAGGGTATTCCAAGGCTTTGGCGCGCAATTGCCGCTGATGACGCGCGTCCTGATCAGCTTCTCCCGCTTGATGGTCGATTGGTGGTACCTGATGATCTTCGCTGCGGCGGCGGCGATTTTCGCCTTCCACCGCTCGACCGCGACTGGCCCGGGCCGTCTCTGGTGGGACCGGGTCAAGCTCTCGCTCCCGGTGGCCGGTGCGGTCATCAGGAAGGCGACGCTGGCGCGTTTCGCCAGCAGCTTCGCCATTTCCACCCGCAGCGGCGTGCCCATCACCCAGGCCCTCAGCAACGTGGCGCTTACGGTGGACAACGCATTCATCGCCGGGAAGGTGGAAGCCATGCGCGATGGTGTTCAACGCGGCGAGAGCATCCTGCGCACGGCTATCGGCACCGGCGCATTTACCCCCATGGTGCTGCAGATGATCGCGGTCGGCGAAGAATCGGGATCGCTGGATGAAATGCTGCAAGAGGTGGCGGACCTCTACCAGGAGGAAGTGGAGTACGAGCTGAAGACCCTGGGGCAACAGATCGAGCCCATCCTCATCGTCCTGCTCGGCATCATGGTCTTGATCCTGGCGCTGGGCATCTTCCTGCCGATCTGGGACCTGGGCAAGGTGGCGATCAAGCACTAGTGCCATGGCAATCGACCGCTGCCGGCGTCGTGTTTGACCAGGATCAAGACGGCGGCACTGATGTAGGCGTAGTTTCAAAATGCCAAATGTATGTACAATCACATATGAAGAATGCGAGATGGCCTTCGGTTAGGGCGCGGCAAGGCTTTACCCTCATCGAGCTGGTGGTCGTGATCACCATCGTCAGCATTCTCGCTGCAGTCGCCCTGCCGCGCTTCATCGCCATGCAGCGCGATGCGCGCATCGCCAAGGCGCAGGCGCTGTTCGGCAGCGTGCGCAGCGCGGCGGCCCTGGCGCACGCGCGCTGCCTGCTCGACATCGTCCAGGCAACGGGGCCGTGCACTGTGGCCGCTGGCAACGTGAACATGGAGGGGGCAGCCGTGGCCATGACCAACCAGTACCCGACCCTGAACACGAGCAGCGGCGCCTGCGCCGCCGGCAGCCGCGCCGCCACCGGCATCGTCGAGGCGGCGCAGATCACCGATTGCGCCGATGGCGTGATCCTGTCCTCCGGCGCCGACCCGACCACGATACAGATCGTCGGCGCGACGACCGCCGCCAATTGCCAGATTTCCTACACCCAGGCGCTGGCCGGCATCGCCCCGGTCATGCTGCTCGATACTAGCGGCTGTTGAAGAATGACCAACTCGGGAGAATGAACATGAAAACAAAAGGCTTTACCTTGATCGAACTGGTGATGGTGATCGTCATCCTCGGCATCCTCGCGGCGATCGCGCTGCCGAAGTTCGTCGATCTGTCGGGCGAAGCCCTGACGGCGTCGAAGAAGGGCATGAGCGGTGCGGTCAAGGCGGCTCAGGCCGTGCTCGTCGCCTCGCGGGCGGCGGCCGGGACCACCCCGATCAATCCCACGGTCACGCTTCTTGCAGCAGGGATCACCCCCGAGGGCACGGCGGCGGCCACCGGCGTCCAGGTGAGCATCAACGGAACGTCTTACACGGTGCCGACATACACGGATTCGAGCTGCACCACACCGACGGCGGCGGTCGCCAACAGCGTGGCCTGCGTCGGCGACATTCCCTGAGTTCGCCTTAGCTCAGGCGGGATGAAGCCCTGGCGTCTGCTGCCGATCGCGGGCGCGGTGCTGCTGGGCTTTGGACCCGCGGCGCTGGCGGCGACCTGCACTTCCGTGGGCAGCGGCCTGAACTGGGGAACAGCGGCCACCTGGACCTCCGCCGGCAACTGCAATCGCGTCCCCCTCGCCAGCGACGACGTGATCATCGGCAACGGCCACACGATCACGATGAACGGCAATCCCGGCGCCGCGCTCTCGCTCACCATCAACGGTACAGCCAGCTGGACCCAGAACAACCGGACGACCAACGTCGGCACAGGCGGCATCACAATCAACGGCGACATCACGGGCAGCTCGAACAACGACGCCTTGACGACAGCCGGTACGCTCACGCTCAACAACGTGACGCTGAGCACGGGCAGCGTCACCCTGACGACCCAGACCACGGCCGGCATCGCCATCAACGGCAGGGGTTCCGTGGCACTCCTGGCGGTCAATGCGGCAAGCACCAACAATGCCCTGCTCACCGTGCGCACGACCCTGTCCGGCACGAACACGCTGACGAACAACGCAACCCTGAACATCGGCGGAACTTCGACCCTCTCGGGGCTGACGGCCAACGCCGTCGGCAACCTGGTCAATTACAGCGGCGCGGCGCAGGCGGTGAAGCTGCCGACCGCGGGCTACTACGATCTGACGCTCTCCGGCAGCGGCTTGAAAACCCTGCCTGGGAGCGCGCTGGCGGTGGCGCGCAATCTGACGCTCGCCGGCAGCGTCAGTGCCTCGACCGCTGGAGGCTTCAGCGTCGGCGGAAATCTGACAATCAATTCCGGCTGCGCTTTGACCGAGACGGGTTCCGCCACGGTGTCCATTGGCAGCAACCTGCAAAACGACGGCAGCTACACGGCGAGTACCGGCGTCCACAGCTTCTCCGGTGTCGGCATGGCGTTTGCCGGGGCCAACCCCATTTCCATCCCGAGTATCAACATCAGCGGGAGCTATCAGAACAACACGACCTTGACCGTCGCCACCGCCCTGGCCGGCGCCGGTACGCTTGCCAACAGCGCTTCGCGGACGCTCAACCTGGGCGGCAGCGTCGGCATCGCCAGTCTTGTGGCCAGCGCGCCGGGCAATGGCGTCACCTACAACGGTGCGGCGCAGACCATCAAGGGCAGCAGTTATCAGAATCTGAGCCTGAACGGCAGCGGCGCCAATCCCCTGGGCGGCGATGCGACGGTCGGCGGCACGCTGACCTTGAGCAGCGGCACCCTGGTGGTGGGCGGCAACACCCTGAACCTCAACGGTCCGCCGATCGCCGGCGCCGGGGCGGCGACAAACCTGATCACGAGTTCGGCCTCCAGCCTCGTCTTCGGCGGCAGCGCCGGCGGCGTGACCCTGCCTGCCAGCGTCACCGCGCTCAAAAATCTGACGCTGAACAACGCCAACGGGCTGACACTCGGCGGCAGCGGGGCGACGACGACAGTGGGCGGCACGCTGACCCTGGGCGCGAACCGGCTAAGCACGGCCACGAATACCCTCAGCATCGCCGGCAATTGCAGTGCCAACGGCGGCAACGGCAGCCTCAGCCGGATCGGCGGCGGCTACGTGATCGGCAATCTGCAACTGGCCATCCCCCTCACCGCGCTCAGCAGCGCTTGCATCTATCACCTGGGCGATGGCACCGGTTACGCACCGATCACGCTGGCCGTGGGCACGACCAGCGGCGGAACGCTCACGGGACGCGTCGATGCGGGCGATCACCCCGACACGCTCACCGGCAGTTCCGGCATAGACCCCGCCAGGAGCGCCAACCACTACTGGACGCTGACGGCCGGCTCGCTGTCGCCCTCCGTCTCCTATTCCGCCAGTTTCCAGTTCTGCGCCAACCCGCTCGCCTGCCAGATCCCGGGGGAAATCGACAGTGGCGCCGACAGCGGCAGCTTCGTCGTCGCGCGCAAGCTCGGCGGAAGCTGGGCTACGCAGGGCGGCGGCACGCTGACTGGCTATTCGACCCAAGCAAGCGGCATCACCAACTTCGGTGAATTCGCCGTCGGCAACATCACCCTCTGCTATTCCGACGCGTTTACCGGAACCAACGGTTCCCCGCCCGGGAGCAATTGGTCGGTCGGCTCCAAGGGGGGAAGCTTCGGCACCCCGGTCATATTTGGCAACCGCCTGCGCCTGACCAACGCCAGCAACGGTGTGGCCACCTGGGCGACTCTGCTGCGGCCCTTTCCGGCGGCGGGAAACAAGGTGACGGTGGTGTTTCAGCACTTTGCCTACGGCGGCAGCAGCCCGGGCGCAGACGGCATCGGGATGATCCTCTCGAACGCGGCGGTGCCGCCCGCCGTCGGGGCCTTCGGCGGTTCTCTCGGCTACGCGCAAAAGAGCAATCCCGGTTCCGATTGCACCACCCCGGGAGGTTGTCCGGGATTCACGGGCGGCTGGCTGGGGGTGGGCCTGGACGAGTACGGCAACTATTCCGCCAATACCGAGGGCCGCTATGGCGGCGGCGCGGCGCTGGTGCCGCAGTCGGTCGCCGTTCGCGGCTCCGGTTCGGGCATGTCCGGCTACCGCTTCATCCTCGGCACGGGCGGACTCAGCCCGCCGGTCGATGGCAACGCCGGCGCAAGTCCGCCCCACCAGTATCGGATCATCGTCGACCACAGCGACAATGCCAACGTCTGGACCTCGGTCGAGCGTGATACGAGCGGCGGCGGCAGCGCCTACAGCACGCTCGTCGGCTGCGCACCCGGGCAGACGAGCGGCTGTACCGCGCTCAATCTGGCCGACCCGGGCTATAGCCAGAACGCGATCCCGCCCTACCTGGAACTCTCCCTGACCGGTTCCACGGGGGCGTCGAGCAACATCCACGAAATCGACAACCTCAGCGTGTGCACCGTGAGAGGACTGGCGGCGCCGACGCTGCATCATATCGAAATCGACCATGGGGCTTACGCCTGCACCACCACTGCGGCGAGCGTCAACCTCAAGGCCTGCGCCGATGCCGCCTGCAGCACCCTCTACATGAACAGCGTCCAAGTGACCCTGAGCAGCAGCGCCGGCACCTGGTCAGCCAATCCGGTCACCATCAGCGGTGGCCAGACCACCGCCACCCTCAGCGATGGCACGGCGGGAACGGTGACCCTGGGCGCGACGGCCACCTCTCCGGCCGCCGCCAATGCCACCCAGTGTTTCAACGGAACGACTCAAAGCTGCAGCCTGAGCTTCGCCGCCTGCAGTTTCGACGTCATCGAGGTCGGCGCCGCTGCCGGCACGGCGATCTACACCAAGCTGGCGGGCACCGCGTTCAATCTCGACCTCCTGTCCCTGGGCGGCAACCAGACGGTGACCGCGATCGAGCTCGTGGATATGAGCAGCGGCAGTTGCGCTGCGCCGCACGCCGTGCTCGCGCCGCTGACCTTGAGCCCCCTGCTGAGCGCCCCTGGCGTGGCCAACTTCAGCAACGCCAACCCGCGCAAGACCTTCAGCTTCACCTACAGCAACGCCGCCCCCAACGTGCGCGTCCGCGTGGCCAAAGCGGGCCCCGCCTATTCCTGCTCCACGGACAACTTCGCCATCCGGCCCCTCTCCTTTTCTCTGGCGCTGAGCCCCAGCGGATCACCCCTGCTGAAGGCCGGAACTGATCCCTTTACCATCACCGCCACGACGCTGTCGGCCTACAGCGGCACACCGAAGTTCAGTTCCAGTGCGATAGCGGCGCCGGGAGGGCAAACCAGGGGACAATTCACCAACCTCTTCCTGCCCGCCTCATCGGGCGTGGCGACAGCAACAGGGGTCTACAGCGAGGTGGGCAACTTCGTGCTTCTATCCACCCCCGCCTCCAGTCAGTTCGCTGTATATGACGACAACTTCGCCGCGGTCGACTCGAACAAGGCGCAGCCGGAATGCAGCTCAGATTTCAGCAATACGGCAAACGCCAACGGCATGTTCGGCTGCATGTTCGGCAACGCTGCCGCGCTGACCGTTGCCCGCTTTATTCCCGACCACTTTACGACCAGGACCAGCGAGGGCTGCAGCACGGGGATCTTCACCTATTCCGCGCAACCCTTCGGCGTCCGCGTCGATGCCTTGAACGCGGGCGGCAACAACACCCTCAACTATTCGAACGCCACCGGCTTTTCCCGAGCGGTGACACTGGTCGACAGCAATGGGGCCGCAGGCAGCTTCGGCGGCAGCAACAGCGTCCCAGCCACGGCGTTTGCCGCCGGCTACGCCCTGGCGACACCGACCTTCAGCTTCAACCTTCCGCTGACGGCGCCGGCGACCATCAAGCTCAGGGCGAGCGATACGGACAACGTCTCGTCGTCGGGGTTTGCCGAAGGCCAGGCGCACATCCGCAGCGGCCGCTTGCGCCTGTTCAACGCCTACGGCACCGACATCGCCACGCTCCGCCTTGCCATGCTGGCGCAATACTGGAGCGGGCTGTCGTGGGTGCTGAACGGCGAGGACAGTTGCACCTCGATCCCGCTGACGGCGGTGGCCCTGTCCGGGCAAACGCCGCCGCTCAACCCCGGCAACATGGGCAGCGGCAGGGTGGTGAGCGCGGGTGTGCTGGCCAATGGCAGCGGCGCCATCGTGCTGCAGTGTCCCTACGGCAATTGCCCGCTGGCGGCCAAACCCGGGGTACGGCTCACCGGCAAGGTCGACCTGGCGATCAACCTCGGCACCAGCGGCGCGGATCAGTCCTGTCTTGCCGCCCACGGCGGGGTCGGGGCGGGCCTGCCCTGGCTGCGCAGCCAGAACGGCGGCTGCAGCCCCGGCTTCGACCGCGATCCCTCGGCAAGGGCCAGTTTCGGCATCTATGCGCCGGAGATGCGCAAGACCGTCCATGTGCGCGAGCTGTTCTGACAGATGACACAGGCCGGTCGCCTCGCATCTCAGCTTTCGATGTGCCGCTCGGGCGGGGCGACGCTGATCGAACTGGTCATGGTGATGACGATACTGGGGATAGTGGCGATCGTCGTCCTGCCCCGGCTGGAGAACAGCACCGCCTTTCGTGCCGTGGCCTTTCGCGATCAGGTGGTGTCCGCGTTGCGCTACGCGCAGAAGAGCGCGGTCAGCCATCACCGCCTGGTGTGCGCCGAGGTCGCGGCAAGCACCGTCACGCTCAGCATCGCCAGCACCAACCCTGCCTCGGCCTGCACTGCCATCCTCAACCGGGGCCAGGATCCCGCCTATGCGCGAAGCGACTACCCGGCCGATGCCTCGGCCAGCCTCAGCCCGGCGGGGATCCTCCATTTCCAGCCTTCCGGCGTCGTGAGCGCCGATGCCGCCGGCACGGCGATCACCGACTACAGGGTCACCGTGACTGGCATGACGCCGATCACCCTCAGCGGAGCCACCGGCTATGTCGAGTGAGGGCAAGGCGATGCGCGGCATGACCCTGATCGAACTGGTGATGGCCATCGTCATTCTCGGCATCGGGCTGGCCGGGGTGCTGCTGGCGTTTTCGACCGTGGTCAGGAGCAGCGCCGACCCGCTGATTCGCAAGCAGATGCTGGCCATCGCCGAGCAGATGATGGAGGAGATCTGCCTGAAACCCTACGTGCAGGCGGAGACCCATCTGCCCACCGCCAACTGCGCGCGCGATACCTGGAACGCCATCACCGACTACAACAGCTACGACTCGTCCACGAGCAATTGCGTCAGCGGCGGACCACCGGGCACGGCCAGCATCTACGACGTCACGGGCAGCCCGATCGCTTCCCTGGCCGGCTATTCTGTCAGCGTCGTCCTGGACGGCTCGCCGCTGGCCGGCATCGCCGAGGCGAAGAGGATCACCGTCACGGCTTCCCACGGGACGCAGAGCATCCAGTTGATCGGTTGGCGAGCCAACTACGCCGCCCCATGAAAGATAATCCCCCGCGCCTGGCTGCGCGTCATTCCGGCTTTACGCTGGTCGAACTGGTGGTGGTGATCGCCATCACCGGGATCATCGCCGCCAGCCTGGTCGTATTCTTCCGCCCCGCCGTCGACAGCTATGTCGCCACGCGCCGCCGTGCCGAACTGACCGACATCGCCGACAGCGCCCTGCGCCGCATTGCTCGCGACCTGCGCTCGGCCGTGCCCAATTCCATCCGTCAGCCGAACAGCCAGTGCTTCGAGTTCGTCCCGAGCAGCAGCGGCGGACGCTATCGTCTGGCGCCGGACAGCGCGGCACCCACCGCCTACTACATGGACGGCAACAGCTTGGCCGACGCTTTCGACCTGCTCTCTCCCCTGTCTTCCACGCCAGCGGTCGGGGACTGGGTGGTGATCAACAATCAGTACTCGGGGGATATCTACGCCGGGGTCAATCGCGCGGCCATCAAAGCCCCTCTCCCCGACACCAGTTCCGGCCACGGCCGGATCACCCTGTCCACCAGCCTGGATCCCCATGGCTACGCCGGAGGGCGCTTCGTCGTCGTGCCCAACGCCCAGCAGGCGGTGTTCTATACCTGTGAGTCTGGAACCCTGTACCGGATCGTCAGCAGCTTCGCCGCGCCCAACACCTGTCCGAGCACCGTCGGGGCGACCGGCGTCCTGGCCCGCCAGGTCAGGCGCTGCAACTTCGACTACAGTCCGAGCGACGGCGCCACCCAGCAGGGCCTGATCTGGATGCAAGTGGAATTGGGGGACGAGAACGAGTCCGTCACCCTGTCCTTTGGCGTCCACGTGGACAACGTGCCATGAAGATGCAGCGCGGCTTCGGCACCATCCTCGCCATCGTCGTCCTGGTGATTCTCGCCGCGCTCGCGGCGGCCATCGTCAGCCTCGCCACCACCCAGCAGGCAAGCGCCACCCAGGATCTGCTCTCGGCCAGGGCCTGGCTGGCGGCCAGGGCGGGCAACGACTGGGGCCTCTACCAGGCGCTGCGGCGGACGGGGATCTGGTACTGGGATCCGGAGACCTTCCTGCCCGCGACACCTCCGTGCAGCACGCCGCAAGCGCAGACCCTGGACCTGCACGCGGATACCGGGTTCTGGGTCAGCGTGAGTTGCAGTTCGCAGACCTTCAATGAAGGCGAGTCGAGCCCGGGCGTCGCCAACAAGACGACGGTCTACACGATAGACGCTGTCGCCTGCAATTCATCGGCCCGCTGCCCCGATCCTGATCTGTCCACCTCGCCGAACTACATCGAGCGCAGGCGCCAGGTAATCGCCACTGCGGCAGAGTCCAATTGAGATGCCGAAACAGGAGGCTAAGCGCAGAAATGGGCTTGCCCTGCCCACGATCTCCGCTGATTGCCAGACTGTGGCTGGCGCTATAGTCGGCGATCATGGGCTTGCTCTATGCGTGGTCCAAACGGAGTCATCAAGAATGTTGCCGAGACGCAAGGGACGCTGATGCTGCCATTTCTGCGCCCGAAAGTGCATGACGGCTGGATGGCTGTGGCCTGGGTCGAGGGTCGGTTCGATCTCGCCCATGTGCACCGTGTGCCGGGGCGCAAGCCGGAAGTGACGCTGCTGCACAGCTGCCCACGCAGCGGCGAGGATGACTATACCTTGCGCAGCTTGCGCAAGGAGTTGGGCCTCGGCCACTATCGCTGCACGGCGCTACTCGACGATGGCGAGTACCAGATGCTGCAGGTCGAGCCGCCGCAGGTGCCGGCCGAGGAGTTGCGCGATGCTTTGCGCTGGCACATCAAGGATGCGCTGAGCTACCCGGCAGCGTCGGCGAACCTCGATCTGCTCGAGATTCCGGCGCAGCCGGGCAGCAACGCCCGCCGGCGTCAGGTGTGGGCCATTGCTGCCGACAGGACACTGCTGGCGCATCGTGCTTCAAGCTTCGCGCAGGCCGGGTTACAACTCGCGGCGATCGATATTCCTGAACTGGCCCAGCGGAACATCGCTGCGCTGTTCGAGGAGGAGGGCCTCGGGCTGGCCCTGTTGAGCTTCGACGCAGCCGGCGGCATGCTCAGCTTCACCCACGGCGGCGAACTTTACGCGCTGCGACGCATCGACACCCCCATGGGGCAACTCGCAGGCGCCGAAGCGACGCAGCGCGAAGCGTTATTCGGACACATCGCCCTGGAGGCACAGCGTTCGCTCGACAACTTCGACCGGCAGTTCGGGCATATCAACGTCAGGCGATTGCTCGTGACGCCCTTGCCTGAGAGTTTTGCGTTCGTCCAGTACCTGCGCGAGTTCCTCTCCGTGTCGGTGGATGAACTCGACCTAGCCGAGGTACTCGATTTTCCTGCATTGCCAGAACTGGCCCTGCCACTGCAGCAGACCCGGTATCTGAAAGTCATTGGCGCCGCCCTGCGCGACGCGGCGAATTGAGTCTCCGTCCATGAGCCAGCAAATCAATCTTCTCAGCGCCGACCTGGTCCTGAAGCGCGATCTGGTCACGGCCAACAAGGTCGCGCTGGCGGGCATGGCGCTCCTGCTGGCGTTCGTTGTCGCCGCGGCCTGGATCGGCAGCGCTGCCAGGCAAGCAGAGCAGCGCAACGTCGAGCAGCAGGCCAGAGTCACGGTCGCCAAAACGCGCCTGGCCGAGCTGAGCAGGGAATTGGCTGGGCGTGACGGCGGCGAGCGAGCCGCGACAGAGATGCTCGCGGCAAAGAGCCAGTTGGCGAGGCGTGAAGAACTGATGGCCTACCTCGATAGCGGTGGCGTCGGATCATCTTCAGGTTTTGCGCGATTCCTGCGCGGCTTCGCGCACCAGGCGATGAGTGGGGTCTGGCTAACAGAATTCAGCGTCAAGGGGGGTGGGGGCGACATGGAAATCCACGGACGTATGCTGCAGCCCTCTGCTCTGCCCGAATACATTCGCCGCTTGAGCAGCGAGCCAGCATTTCGTGGGCGCAGCTTTGCCTCTCTCGACATCCGGCGTGGCGAGGCCGACAAGAACAAAGCGGTTGCTTCTGGCGCGGCTGCGCAATCACGCTACGTCGAGTTCGCCTTGACCAGCAACGCAGCCGACGCACCGCAGCCTGGCTCGGCCCAGAGGCCGGCGGAGAAGAAGCCGTGACGGCGGTTTGGCGCCGACTGGCGATGCGCTTCGACGCGCTGGTGCAGCGCATGCGCCTGATGCTCGCCGCCGGGCTGTTTGCTGTCATCGCCCTGCTCGGCCACTCTTTCCTGCTCGAGCCGCAATTGCAACGCCAGGCCAATGCCGACAAGCGCGCTAGCAACACCAGTGCCGCCTTGGTCGACATCGAGACGGCGCTGGCCGAGGCCCGGACGCGGCGCAAGGATCCTGCTGCCGGGAAGTTCGTCAGCCTGGAGGAGATACGCACGAGGACGCAAGCGCTCGACGCCAGACTGCGCGACCTGTCCGGAAACATGGTGCCGCCCGACAAGATGCCGGTCTTTCTCGAGTCGCTGCTGGCCCGCAACCCGAAACTGGAACTGCTGTCACTGCGCACCCTGCCGCTCAGCCTCGTGGTCGAAGCAAATGCGGGGGAAGTCAAGGGGCTGGCGCGTCCGTCCGATCTGCCCCATGCGCCAAACATGTACAAACATGGGCTCGAGCTGCGTATCGCCGGAAGTTATGGCGATTTGCTGGCCTATCTCGAGGAACTGGAACGCACGCCCCAGCGTATCCTCTGGGGTAGCCTTACGCTCACAGTGGAACGTTTTCCACGCAGCGTGTTGACCCTGAGGGTCTATACAGTAAGTTTGGACAAGCAATGGCTGGTCGTCTGAATCGCGTTTTGCCCGGATGCGTCGCTTCCATGGCGGCCGTTGCGACGAGCTTCACGCTGATGGCCCATCCGGCGCTGGCGCAAACAGCGCTGCCCGATCCGACGCGTCCGCCCGACTCGTTGGAAGGTGGCGCTGCGGCGAAGCCGGGCGGTCCGGCCCTTAGTGCTGGTCTGCAAACAGTGATCTTGCGTAAGGGCAGGAAGCCGGTGGCGCTGATCAACGGTGAGATGGTCGAGCTGGGGGGCAAACTGGGCGAAGCGACGCTGATCAGGTTGAGCGAGCGGGAGGCGGTTCTGCAGGGTCCGCTGGGCAGGGAAGTGCTGCGCCTGACGCCCAGCGCTCAAAAGAGGTCGGCGGATGGCAAGCGGGCGTCAAACGGCAAGGAGGACAAACAATGAGGACCAGCCATGAGTGGTGCGCGGCAGTAGTACTGGTATTGTTGCTGACTGCCTGCTCGTCGCCTTCGCAAAAGCCCGGCCAGGCGCTCGATCGAATCAACGAGGAATTGCGCCAGGCGGCTAGCGAACGCAAGCAGTTGTCGAGCGAGAGCATGGACAAGACGCTGATGCCGCCTCTGCAGATCGAACTGCCGCGGACGCTCAATGAGGGCGAGGCACGGTTCGATCTCTCGGTCGTCGATGCGCCAGCGGCTCAGGTATTCATGGCGCTGGCCAGCGGCACGCGCTACAGCATGCTGCTGCCGCCGGAGTTGACCGGGCGTATGACGGTGAGCCTCAAGGATGTGACGCTGATGGAGGCGTTGGAAACCTTGCGCGAGCTCGAGGGCTACGAATTCAAGGTCCAGGGCACGCGCATCTTCATCCAGCCCAACAAGATGCAATCCCGGGTGTTCCAGATCAATTATCTGTCCAGCCGGCGCCAGGGCAGCAGCGACCTGCGCGTGACATCGAGCGCGGCCAGCAACTTGGGGCAGACGGCCGTGACCGTGAGTCAGTCCTCTGCGCCTAACCCGACGGCAACGGCCGGAAGCCCTGTATCGGGCTCCCGTTCCAGCGATACCAGCCGCGTCTCCATGAGTTCCGATGCGGACTTCTGGCGCGATCTTACGATCGCCCTCAGCGCCATCGTTGGCACGGCAGACGGCCGTCAGGTGATCGTCAATCAACTCTCCGGCGTTGTCGTGGTGCGTGCCTTTCCGGCCGATATGCGCAATGTCGAAGCCTATCTGAAAGCCACCCAGCTCGTCGTCGAACGACAGGTGATGATAGAGGCCAAGATCATCGAGGTGATGTTGAGCGACGGCGCCCAGTCGGGCGTCAACTGGTCATCGTTCGGCCAGTCGCAGCGCAGCCTGACCGGCAATGGTCCTCCCCTCGTGCAGGCAGGGATTGCCAACGCCGGCGTGACGCTCAATGCTCTGGGCGCCTCCACCACCATCAGCAACGCGAATGTCACCATTACCCCCGGTGCCTTCGGCTCGCTGACGACCTCGGCCTTGGGCCAGGGCTTCATTGGCCTGGCTCTTGAGACCAAGAACTTTGCTGCGCTGATCTCTTTCCTTGAAACGCAGGGCGATGTCGCCGTACTCTCCAGTCCGCGTATTGCAACGCTGAACAACCAAAAGGCGCTGCTCAAGGTGGGCACTGACGAGCTGTTCATCA
>CAIYYX010000098.1 GCA_903930535.1 uncultured Sterolibacterium sp.
ATCAACGAGCCGACCGCAGCAGCCATCTCCTTTGGCCTGGACAAGAAGGAAGGCGACCGCAAGATCGCGGTCTACGACCTGGGCGGGGGCACCTTCGATATCTCCATCATCGAGATCGCCGAACTCGACGGCGAGCACCAGTTCGAGGTGCTCTCCACCAACGGCGACACCTTTCTGGGCGGCGAGGACTTCGACCAGCGCCTGATCGACTACATCATCGCCGAGTTCAAGAAAGAGCAGGGCGTCGACCTGAAGAACGACGTGCTGGCCCTGCAGCGCCTCAAGGAGGGCGCAGAGAAGGCCAAGATCGAACTGTCTTCGAACCAGCAGACCGAGATCAACCTGCCCTACATCACCGCCGACGCGACCGGGCCCAAGCACCTGGCGCTGAAAATCACCCGCGCCAAGTTCGAGAGCCTGGTGGACGAACTGGTCGAGCGCACCATGGCGCCCTGCCGCATGGCCATCAAGGACTCCGGCCTGAAGGTGGAGGACATCGCCGACGTGATCCTGGTCGGCGGCATGACGCGCATGCCCATGGTGCAGGAGAAGGTCAAGGAGTTCTTCGGCCGCGAGCCACGCAGGGACGTCAATCCGGATGAAGCGGTGGCCATCGGCGCTGCGATCCAGGGCGGCGTACTGCAAGGCGAGGTGAAAGACGTGCTGCTCCTGGACGTCACGCCCCTGTCGCTGGGGATAGAGACCCTGGGCGGCGTCATGACCAAGCTGATCCAGAAGAACACCACCATCCCGACCAAGCAGAGCCAGGTGTTCTCCACCGCCGAAGACAGCCAGTCGGCCGTGACCATCCACGTGCTGCAGGGCGAGCGCGAAATCTCCTCGGGCAACAAGAGCCTGGGCCAGTTCAATCTCACCGACATCCCGCCCTCGCCGCGCGGCATGCCGCAGATCGAGGTGACCTTCGACATCGACGCCAACGGCATTCTCCACGTCTCGGCCAAGGACAAGGCCACCAACAAGGAGAACAAGATCACCATCAAGGCCAACTCGGGTCTCTCCGAGGCCGAGATCCAGGCCATGGTGAAGGATGCCGAGGTCCATGCCGAAGAGGACAAGAAGGTGCATGAACTGGTCGAAGCCAGAAACCAGTGCGACGCCATGGTACATTCGGTGAAGAAGGCGCTGGCCGAGCACGGCGACAAGGTCGCGGCTGAAGAGAAGAGCAAGATCGAGGACGCGGTCAAGGCCGCCGAGGAGGCGATCAAGTCGGGTACCGACAAGGCCGACATCGAGGCCAAGACCGAGGCGCTGATGCAGTCCTCGCAGAAACTGGGCGAGGCGGTCTATGCCCAGCAGCAGGCGGCAGAGGGCGCCGCTGCCGGTGGGTCTTCTGGTGGGGCACCGGGTGCCGGCGCCGCCAAGAAGGACGAGGGCGACGTGGTGGACGCGGAGTTCACAGAGGTGAAGGACAAGAAGGCTTAAGCCGGTCGCAGCAATCCCAAAGGCTGGCCGAGTCAAGCACAGCTTGGCTCGGCCTTCGCACACCATAGACGAAACAGCGAACCGCAATGGCTAAACGCGACTATTATGAAATTCTGGGCATCAACCGCGATGCCTCGGAAGACGAAATAAAGAAGGCCTATCGCAAGCTGGCCATGAAACATCATCCGGACCGGAATCCGGATAATCCCAAGTCCGAGGAGATGTTCAAGGAAGGCAAGCAGGCTTACGAGATACTCTCGGACGCCGGCAAACGAGCCGCCTACGACCAGTACGGCCATGCCGGCGTCGAGCAGCAGTCAGGCATGGGCGGCGGCGGCGCGGCAGGATTCGGCGACGCCTTCTCCGACATTTTCGGCGACATTTTCGGCGGCGGACGCGGCGGCGGCGGCCGCTCGAACGTCTATCGCGGCGCCGACCTTCGCTACAATCTGGAGATCACCCTGGAGGATGCCGCGCGCGGCACGGAAACGCGCATCCGCATTCCCACCATGGAGGAATGCGAACCCTGCCAAGGCAGCGGCGCCAAGAAGGGCAGTTCGCCAGCGACCTGCCCCACCTGCGCCGGCCACGGCCAGGTGCGCATGCAACAGGGTTTCTTCTCCATCCAGCAGACCTGCCCGAAGTGCCACGGCACGGGCCGCTATATCGCCGACCCCTGCACCTCCTGCCATGGCGCCGGCCGCGTCAAGCAGCACAAGACCTTGTCGGTGAAGATTCCCTCCGGCATCGACGAGGGCGATCGCATTCGCCTCTCCGGCGAGGGCGAACACGGCGTCAATGGCGGTCCGCCAGGCGACCTCTATGTGCAAATCCATCTCAAGCCGCACGCGGTGTTCCAGCGCGATCACGACGAACTGCATTGCGAGATGCCGCTCGGATTCACCCAGGCGGCGCTCGGTGGCGAGATCGAGATCCCCACGCTGGACGGCATGGCGCGCCTCAAGATTCCGGCCGAAACGCAGACCGGCAAGGTGTTCCGCCTGCGCGGCAAGGGCATCAAGGGTGTGCGCAGCCACGGCCACGGCGACCTGCTCTGCCATGTGGTGGTGGAGACCCCGGTCAATCTCACCGAGCGTCAGAAGGAATTGCTGCGCGAATTCGAGGAGATCAATTCGCAGGATTCAGGCCGCCACAGCCCGCGCGCCAAGTCATGGATGGCCAAGGTCAAGGAGTTTTTCGGAACGGCGTGAACTGTCATTCCCGCGGAAGCGAGAATCCAGTGTGTTCCTGGATCCCCGCCTTCGCGGGGACGACGCGGTTGGGGGGGATCTAGCCTCTGCGCCAGGTCGTGCCCGCAGGCGAATCTTCGAGCACGATGCCTTGGGCCAACAGGTCGGCGCGGATCTGGTCGGCGACTTTGAAATCCTTCGCCTTCTTGGCCGCAATGCGCGCGGCGATCTGCGCCTCGATCGCATCATCGTTCAAGCCGGTGCCTGCCTGCAGGAAAGCCACGGCATCGCGCTGCAGCAGGCCCAGCACTGCGCCGAGTCCCTTGAGTTGGTCCGTCAGTTTCGGGTCATGGCCGCGGTTGACCCCGGCGGCGAGATCGAAGAGCACGGCGATGGCCCCGGGGGTATTGAAGTCGTCGTCCATCGCCTCGCGGAAGCGTATGGCATGAGGCTCGTTCCAGTCGACGACGGCTTCCTTCGCAGGGAGGTTCTTCAAGGCCGTGTAAAGCCTTGTCAGGGAAGCCTTCGCGTCATCGAGATGGGCATCAGAGTAATTGAGCGGACTGCGGTAGTGGGCGCGCAGGATGAAGAAGCGCACGACCTCGGCGTCATAGCGCTGCAGCACCTCGCGGATGGTGAAGAAGTTGCCCAGCGACTTCGACATTTTCTCGTCGTCGATGCGCACGAAGCCGTTGTGCATCCAGTAATTGACGAAAGGCGCACCGTGGGCGCCCTCGCTCTGGGCGATCTCGTTCTCGTGATGGGGAAACTGCAGATCCTGGCCGCCGCCGTGAATGTCGAAGTGCGGCCCGAGAAGCTTGGAACTCATCGCCGAGCATTCGATATGCCAGCCCGGTCTGCCCGTTCCCCAGACTGACGGCCACTGCGCCTCGGCCGGTTCGTCCGGTTTGGCGTGCTTCCAGAGGACGAAGTCGAGCGGGTCCTGCTTGCCCGCCGCGACCTCGACGCGCTCGCCGGCGCGCAGGTCCTCCAGGGACTTGCCGGAGAGCTTGCCGTAGCCTTCGAACTTGCGCACCGAGTAACAGACGTCGTGGCTTGCCGCAAGGTAAGCGTAGCCTTTCTCCTCCAGCGTCGCTATCATCTCCAGCATCTGGGCCACGTACTCGGTGGCGCGCGGCTCAAGATCCGGCCGCAGCACGCCGAGCGCATCGGCGTCCTCATTCATGTAGGATATGAAGCGGTCGGTCAGTTGCCTGATGCTCTCGCCGTTCTCAGTGGCACGCTTGATGATTTTGTCATCGATGTCGGTGATGTTGCGCACGTAGGTGACGCGGTAGCCGGACTCCCGCAGCCAGCGCGCCGCCATGTCAAAGACGACCAGGACGCGGGCGTGGCCAAGGTGGCAATAGTCGTAGACGGTCATGCCGCAGACATACATACTGACCTGTCCGGGCTTGATCGGGACAAACTCCTGCTTCTGGCGATTCAGCGAATTGTGGATTTTCAACATGTGGCTGGACAGGGGCGAGGCCGGCATCTCCTTGAGAAACGGGAGAAAGCGCCCTTATTTCGTGTTGTGAAGGCTGCTGCCTTCTTGTTAGAATTACAAATTGAATGAGCCGGAACCCAGTATAACATGACCGTACGCCGCCCTTCCCTGCCAACCTCCCTTGCCGCGACCTGCCTGGTACTGGCAGCGCTGGCCCTGCCTGCCCGCGCCGACGACCTGCAAGACGCCGGCAAACTCCTGAAGCAAGGCCAGCATGCGCAGGCCCTGGAGAAGGCCGATCGGTATCTCGCAGCCAAGCCCAAGGATGCCCCGGGCCGCTTCCTCAAGGGCCTGATCCTCACCGAGATGAACCGCAGCCAGGAGGCGATAGCGGTATTTTCCAAGCTCACCGAGGATTATCCGGAGCTCCCCGAGCCCTACAACAACCTCGCGGTCATCTACGCCCAGCAAAAGCAGTACGACAAGGCCAGGCAGGCGCTGGAGATGGCGATACGCACCAATCCCTCCTATGCGACGGCGCGCGAGAACTTGGGCGACATCTACGCCCGCATGGCAAGCCAGGCCTACGACAAGGCGCTGCAGATCGATTCCTCCAACACCAGCGCCCAGACCAAGCTCGCCTTGATCCGCGAACTGATGGGGACGCCTTCCCGCCCGGGTGCCGGCAAGACGCCCGGCATAGCCGTCGCCGTCGCGCCGGTGCCACCACCAGCCAAGCCGGCCGAAGAGAAGCCTGCCGCAGCAACACCTGCGCCTGCCGCACCCGCAGTTGTAACGCCCGCTGCCGCGCCTGCGCCCGTGACGCCTGCCCAGACGCCCGCAGCCAAAACGGCCGATGTCAAGGGCGATATCAGTCAGGTCCTCGAGGCCTGGGCCGCGGCCTGGTCGAAGAAGAACGTCAAGGGCTACCTCGCCTTCTATGCCAAGGACTTCCAGACGCCGGCCGGCGAATCCAGGGCCCGCTGGGAATCCGAACGAGGCAAGCGCATCGTCAAGCCGGGGCAGATCCAGGTCAGCTTCGAGAACCTGAAGGTCACCGCGGAAGGCACAGGACACGTCACCGCAAAATTTCGCCAGCATTACCGTTCCGCTTCCCTCAAGACCAGCAGCAACAAGGTAATGGTACTGGTGCTGCATGACGGCAAGTGGCTGATCCAGCAGGAGCGCGTAGGCAAGTAATGGCGGCGAACCTACTGGCAAAGGCTCAAGGCTTCATACGCATCACCGCTGTCGCAGCCGGCCTCCTGTTCTGCGGCCCGCTGCACGCGGCAGAAGCGAGGATCGGAACCGGCCCCGAACCCCTGCTCGCGCACATTTTCCAGCAGATAGAACAGAATCATCTGGACGTCGCCCTGCAGCAGGTCGAGGTGCTGATCAAGGCCTATCCGAATTTCCATCTCGCCAATCTCATCAAGGGCGACCTGTTGCTGGCGCGCTCACGTCCCATCGAGGCCTTCGGCAACATCGCCAACGCCCCGGCCGGCAAACTCGCCGACCTGCGCGCCGAGGCCATCGCCAGGCTCAATGCCACCCGCGACAAGCCGCCGGCCAACACCGTGCCGCGCTACCTGATGCAGATGCCGCCGGACCAGAAATACGCCATCGTCGTCGACATGCAGAAGTCCCGGCTCTACCTCTATCAGAACGAGAAAGGCACGCCGCGCTTCGTCGCCGACTACTACATCAGCCAGGGCAAGCTCGGCGCCGACAAGATGCGCGAGGGCGACAAGAGGACGCCGATCGGCGTCTATCATGTCACCGGCAGCCTGTCGCGCGCCAAGCTCGGCGACTTCTACGGCAGCGGCGCCTTTCCCATCAGCTACCCGAACGAATGGGACAAGCGCAACGGCCGCAACGGCCATGGCATCTGGCTGCACGGCACCCCCTCGGACACCTTTTCGCGCCCACCCAAGGCTTCCGACGGCTGCGTGGTGCTGGCCAACCAGGATCTCGACGCCATCTCGAAAGACCTGCAGATTGGCCTCACACCCGTGATCATCAGCAACAGCGTCGAGTGGCTGTCTCTGGACGACTGGCAGGCGGAGCGCGAGTCGCTCAAGAATGAAATCGCCGAATGGCGCAGCGACTGGGAAGGCCTCGACGTCGAGCGCTATCTCAACCATTACTCGACGAAATTCATCGGCGACGGCCAGAACCTGGCGCAGTGGTCCGCGAGGAAGCGTCAGGTGGCGAGCGGCAAGAGCTGGATCAAGGTGGCCGCCGACAACATCAGCATGTTCAGAAATCCCGGCAAGGAAGAGTTGGTCATCGTCACCTTCGATCAGGACTACCGCAGCAACAATCTCTCCAACGTGATGAAAAAGCGCCAGTACTGGATGAAAGAAGGCGGGCGCTGGAAAGTCATCTACGAAGGCGCCGTCTAACGGCCAAGCGCGCGCAAGGCCCTCCAAAGGAATAATCATGAAGCGTTTCTTTCTGCTGGCGGCAGGCCTGTTACTCAGCCTGCAAGTCCTGGCGGCCAATCCCCAGGTCGAGATGAAGACGAACCAGGGCGTCATCGTCATCGAACTCTTTGTCGACAAGGCGCCAAACAGCGTCGCCAATTTCCTCCAGTACGTGAAGGATGGCTTCTACAACGGCACGATATTCCACCGCGTCATCGACAGCTTCATGATCCAGGGCGGCGGCTTCACCCCCGACATGAAACAGAAGGGCACCCGCGCAGCGATTGAGAACGAGGCCAGCCTGTTCCTCAAGAACACCACCGGCACCCTGGCCATGGCGCGCACTGGGGATCCGCATTCCGCTACGGCCCAGTTCTTCATCAACCTCAAGGACAATGACTTCCTTGACTTCAAGGCAGCCTCGGGCAGCGGTTGGGGTTATGCGGTGTTCGGCAAGGTGACGCAGGGATTCGACATCGTGCAAAAAATCGCCAAGCTACCCACTGGCAATGCGGACGTGCCAAAGACGACCGTATTAATAGAGTCTGTGAAGCTTCTGCCCGAGAAAAAATAATTCAACCAGGAAAGTCCTCATGATCAAGCTCCATACCAACCAAGGCGTCATCGGCATCGAACTCGAATCCGAAAAAGCCCCCGAATCGGCGAAGAATTTCCTCGCCTATGCCGAGGCCGGCCACTTCGACAACACAATCTTCCATCGCGTCATCGACGGTTTCATGATCCAGGGCGGCGGCTTCACCCCGGACATGGAGCAGAAACCCTGCAACGCGCCGATCAAGAACGAGGCTGAAAACGGCCTCAAGAACATCCGCTATTCGGTCGCCATGGCGCGCACCTCCGACCCGCATTCGGCCACCGCACAATTCTTCATCAACGTCGCCGACAACGCCTTCCTCGATTTCAAGTCGGCCAGCGGCAGCGGCTGGGGATATTGTGTCTTCGGCCAGGTGGTCGAGGGCATGGACGTGGTGGACAAGATCAGGGGTATGAAGACCGCAACCAAGAACTTTCACCAGGACGTGCCGGTCGAGGATGTCATCATCGAGCGCGCAGAAGTCGGCTAAGACGGGGCGTGGCATGTCGGCCGCGCTGTTCGTCTCGGACCTGCATCTGTGCCCGACGCGGCCTAAGATCGCCAGGCAGTTCCTCGCTTTCCTCAATGGCCCGGGGCGAGAGGCCCAGGCCCTCTACATCCTGGGCGACCTGTTCGAATACTGGGCGGGCGATGATGATCTCTCCGAGCCCTTCAATGCCGAAATCGTTGGCGCTCTGAAAAACCTGACTGAGCACGGCACCGGGCTGTTCTTCCTCAGGGGAAACCGCGATTTCCTCGCAGGTGAAGGTTTCGCCCGCGCCAGCGGCGCGGTTCTCCTCGAAGAGCCGCATCTTTTCACCCTGTTCGGGAAACCGACGCTGCTCATGCATGGCGATACGCTTTGCAGCGACGATTTGTCCTATCAGGAGTTCCGCGAAGAAGTACGCAGCCAGGCCTGGCGCGACGCATTCCTTGCCCAGCCCCTGGGTCTGCGCAAGAAGCAGATCGAGGCGCTGCGCAAGAGAAGCGAACAGGCAAAGCAGGTCAAGCCGGCGAGCATCATGGATGTCAATGCCGGTGCGGTCGCCAACCTGCTGCAGCGCTATCGTTTCCCGCTTCTCATTCACGGCCACACACACCGACAAGCGCACCACGAGTCAAACATAGACGGGCAGCCGTGCGAGCGCTGGGTGCTCGGCGACTGGTTTGAGCGCGGCAGTTATCTCGCCTGCGACGAAGAGGGCTGCCGCGCAGCACCCTGGCCGCCGGCGGCATAGCATGCCTGCCGCACTGCATCTGCTGCGCTCGGTCTTCGGTTACGGAGCCTTCCGCGGCGCCCAGGCCGAGATCGTGTCCCACATGGTCGCGGGCAATGACGCCCTGGTACTGATGCCCACGGGCGGGGGCAAGTCGCTGTGCTACCAGATCCCGGCCATGATCCGCCCGGGCTGCGGCATCGTCGTCTCGCCACTCATCGCGCTGATGCAGGACCAGGTCGATGCCCTGCTGCAAGCCGGCGTGCGCGCCGCCTTCGTGAACTCTTCCCAGGATTACGCGACCGCCAGCGCCACCGAGAAGCGCCTCCTGGCAGGCGAACTCGACCTGCTCTATGTCGCCCCCGAGCGTCTCCTGACCGAGCGTTTCCTGGTGCTTCTGGACCACCTGGCAGATGCCGGCAAGATCGCGCTGTTCGCCATCGACGAGGCGCACTGCGTCTCGCAATGGGGCCACGATTTCCGTCCCGAGTACATCCAGCTCTCGGTCCTGGCCGACCGCTATGCCACGGTGCCGAGGATAGCGCTCACCGCCACTGCTGACGCGCTGACGCGCAGCGAAATCAAGTCGCGGCTGGGGCTCGATGCCGCGCCGACCTTCGTCGCCAGCTTTGACCGGCCCAATATCCGCTACATCATCGTGCCGCGCGAGGCGGGATCGCCGAGGAAGCAGCTGCAGGACTTTCTCGGCGAGCATCGCAACGAGGCGGGCATCGTCTATTGCCTGTCGCGCAAGAAGGTCGACGAGACGGCGCTATGGCTGGCGGGCCAGGGCGTCGCTGCCCTGCCCTACCACGCCGGAATGTTGGCTGCCGATCGGCGCGAAAACCAGCAGCGCTTCGTCCGCGAGGAGGGCATCGTCATGGTCGCCACCATCGCCTTCGGCATGGGCATAGACAAGCCCGACGTGCGCTTCGTCGCCCATCTCGACCTGCCCAAGAGCCTCGAGGCCTACTACCAGGAGACGGGACGGGCCGGGCGCGACGGCGAACCGGCCGAGGCGTGGATGACTTACGGCCTGAACGACGTCGTGATCCACGGTCAACGCATCGAGGAGTCCGCCGCACCCGATGAGCAGAAGCGCATCGAGCGGCAAAAGCTCGACGCCATGCTGGCCTTCTGCGAGGCTGCGGGTTGCCGGCGCACGGTGCTGCTGAATTATTTCGGCGAGACTGCCAGCGCCTGCGGCAACTGCGACACCTGCCTCAATCCCCCGGAAATGTGGGATGGCACTGTGGCCGCGCAGAAACTGCTCTCCGCGGCGCTACGCACCGGCCAGCGCTTCGGCGCCGGCCACCTGATTGATGTGCTGTGCGGCAAACAGACAGCGAAGGTCGAGCAGTTCGGCCACGACAGGCTGCCGACTTTCGGCGTCGGCCAGGAACTCGATGACGCCGGTTGGCGCACCGTGGCGCGGCAACTTCTCGCCTCCGGCCTGCTCCACGCCGACCCGCAGCGCTTCGGCGGACTGATGCTGACGGATGCCGCAAGGCCTGTCCTGAAGGGCGAAACCATCCTGATGCTGCGCCGTCAGGAAGTGCGGAAAAAGAGCAAGACAGCCCGCTCTTCCTCCAAATATTCCAGGTCATCGGCAGGCGACGATCCGCGCTACGAGGCGCTGCGCGCCTGGCGCAGTACCCTGGCGCGCGAGCAGGGCCTGCCGGCCTATGTCATTCTCCACGACAAGACGTTGCGCGAGCTGGCCGAAACACAGCCCTCGAGCCTGGAAGAACTGCTGCAGGTGAGCGGCATAGGAGAATCCAAGGCGGCGCGCTATGGCTTGGCCTTGCTCGAGGTAATCAGGTCAGGATAGGTTCACACAGGCCGCAAACGCGGGCGAAGCGGCAGGGTGCAGACAAACTGGCTCATCAGGAATCAGTCCGTCATCGCGAGCCCCG
>CAIYYX010000099.1 GCA_903930535.1 uncultured Sterolibacterium sp.
CGCAAAACCTCCAGCAAGTCGCGGCATTGCTGTTTGGTATTGCAAAAAGCCAGGGTGCTGACCGGGCGGAAGTGCCGGAGCAAAAGCCCTACGGCCGACAGCCGCCCTTCTTCCTTGACCTCATAGAAACGCTGACGAATCTTGCTGCCCTCGTGCTGCTCCAAAAGCTTCACTTCCTGCGGCTGGCGCAAAAACTGTCGGCTGAGCCTGGCAATGCCCTCGGGGTAGGTGGCTGAGAAGAGCAGGGTCTGGCGCTCCGCAGGGCAGGCGCTGGCAACGACGACCATGTCGTCGATAAAGCCCATGTCCAGCATGCGATCGGCTTCGTCGAATACCAGGGTGTTCAACGCATCCAGCCTGAGGCTGCCACGCTCGATGTGATCCATGATGCGTCCCGGCGTGCCCACCACGATGTGCGCGCCGTGCTCCAACGAGGAGATCTGCGGGCGCAAGGGGGTTCCACCGCAAAGGGTGATGATCTTGATGTTGTCTACACTGGCTAAGCGGCGGATCTCCTTTGTCACCTGGTCGGCCAGCTCGCGCGTAGGGCACAGCACCAGGGCCTGCACGGCAAAGCGGCGCACGTTCAGCCGGGTCAGCAGGGTCAAGGCAAAGGCCGCCGTCTTGCCGCTGCCCGTCTTGGCCTGGGCGATCAGGTCATGGCCAGAAAGGGTGATGGGCAGGCTGGCTGCCTGAATCGGCGTCATCAGGAGATAGCCCTGGCGATCCAGATTGGCGAGAATGGCTGGTGATAGAGGCAGTTCTTTGAAGGACAGGGATGGCGTCGGCAGGGGCATGCCGGATTATAGCGGGTAAGCTGGCCTGACCCGCCACGCCCGCTGCAGAAAGCGGGCGTGCTTTCTCAACTTCCAGGCTTACTTGGCCGGGATGCCTGCGACTTCCTTGCGGATGGCAGCAAGGATTTCCTTGCCAACGCGCGATGCCATCTCATCCTGCACCGGCGTCATGGCCTTGATCCATGCCGCCTTCTCGGCCGCTGTGGGAATATGGATTTCGGTCTTGCCTGAAGCCTTGATGGCGGCGAAAGCGGCAGCAGCATCCTTGTCCGCGACATCATCATTGTAGGCCGTCGCATCCTTCATCGCGCCTTCGAGAAGGGTGCGGACATCCGCAGGCAAACCCTCCCAGAACTTCTTGTTCACGACGACGGCGTAGCCGCTAAAGGTGTGACGGGTATCCGTCACGTACTTCTGGACCTCGTAATGTTTCTGCGTGTAAAGGTTTGAAATGGGACCGTCAGTACCATCCACGACGCCCGTCTGCAGCGCCTGATAGACCTCGGAAAATGCCAGGGACTGCGGCAGCGCGCCGACAGAGCGCATGATCGCCGAATTCACCTTGGAGGAATTGATGCGCATCTTCAGACCCTTCATGTCCCCGGGCTTGTAGATCGCCCTGTTGGCGCTCATGACCCTGAAGCCGTTATCCCAGAAGGCGAGGCCGATGACCCCACTTTTCTCCAGGCTTTTCAGGAGACGCTTGCCGATCGGTCCGCGCGTCACCTTGTGCAAGGCCTCTTCGCTGGTGAACATGTAGGGCAGATCGAGCGCCTCGAATTCAGGCAGCCCCATCGGGCCGAATTTGCTGGTCACCGGCGCCAGCATCTGCACCGCACCGAGTTGCAGCGCTTCGAGCTCCTCCTTGTCCTTGTAGAGCTGGCTGTTGGGATAGACCTCGACCTTGACCCGTCCCTTGCTGCGTTCTTCGGCTAGCTGTTTGAACCTGTCCGCTGCCTGGCCCTTGGGATTGTCGGAGGCGGCGACATGGCTGAACTTGATGACGATGACGGGATCCGCGGCGAACGCGGATTCCATGAGCGCCAGAGAGGCGGTCAGCAAAGCGAGCATGAGTTTCATGATTTGTCTCCTGATGAGTTACAGCTGCCAATCTTAAGCTTTGAGTTTGCGCAATACCCGATCGACCATTTCCCCCGAAAGACCGAGGTAATTTGCCGGGTCGCAGAGCTTGGCCAATGCGGCTCTGTCCATATGTTTTGCTATCTCGGCATTGGCCACGAGCAAATCGAGCAGCGGCCTGTCTTCCTTGATGGCTACACGGCAGATGTCGTAGACCAGGTCGTGCGCATACTCACGACCAAGATGCGGCCCAAGGCCCATCATAACCGCCTCGGACACCACCAGTCCATTGGTCATGTCCAGATTGGCGCGCATCCTCTTGACATCGACTTCCAGGCCCTCCGCGACAAAGCGCGATTGTGCCAGCGCGCCGGCCGTCAGACAAAAAGCCTCCGGCAGCACGATCCATTCTATCTCCCAGGGGCCGGTCGATCGTTCATGATCGGCGATATTGGCATCGAGCAAGGCTGCGACATGCTGGCGCACGACGCTGGCACAGGCGTGGATGTAGCAGGATGAAATGGGATTGCGCTTTTGCGGCATGGTGCTGCTGGAGCCGCGACCATGCGCGAAGGGTTCGTACACTTCGCCGACTTCGGTCTGCATCATGAGCTTCACATCGGTCGAGAACTTGCCCAGCGTGCCGGTGACGAGGCCGAGAAAGCATCCGACTTCGGCGATGTTGTCGCGGATGGTATGCCAGGCGATGTCCGGCTGGCCGAGACCGAGCTCCTGCATCAGACCGGCCTGGGTCTCCAGGCCGCCCACCGCCAGGGAGGCCAGCGTTCCCGAGGCGCCGGCGAATTCCCCGACCAGGATGCGCGGGCGGATTTCCGTCAGGCGCTGGCGATGCCGCTCGACGGCAGAAAGCAGCCCGGCAATCTTGTAGCCGAAGGTGATGGGTACGGCCTGCTGCAGATTGCTGCGACCTATCATGGGCGTGTCGCGATGGCGCTTCGCCAGATCGGCCAGCGCCTTCGAAAATGCCGTCAGTTCGGAGTCAACAATCTCCAGTGCTTCGCGGATCTGCAGGATGGTCGCCGTATCCGTGATGTCCTGGGTCGTCGCACCCCAGTGACAGAACTCGCCAAGCTTGTCGCGGCACAGAGCGTTGATCTGCGACACCACGCCGAGTATTGGATAGCCAATGCGCTGCGTCTGTCCGGCAAGCTTGACCATGTCGATCTTGTCCAGCTTGCAATTCCTGACAATTTCTTCCGCCGCATCGGCAGGAATGATGCCAAGGCGTCCCTGAACTCGGGCCAATGCCGCTTCGATATCCAGATATTTCTGCGTGCGGTTCTCGTCGGACCAAACTTTGCGCATGGCTTCCGTGCTGAAGATATTCCCGAATATGACGGAATCGATGATTGTTGCTGCCATGTTGCCTCCAGAGTGATTGACCGCCGGTCAACTAGTCGATCTTGCCGACGCTTCTTTTCCAGAGTTCCCACGGCCGGCCGATCACGCCATTGTTGGTCTCAGTGGCGAGTCTTGCCTCCTCAGGATCGAGAAAGGTGATGGGCCCGAGCTTGCCGGCCTCCGACTGGAGGTGGGCATTGACCTCGGTGTAGATCGCGCGGAACACTGCCTGCGGAATCGAGTTTCCCACGGCGGTCGAGCCGTGGCCGCGCATCAGCACCACGGCCTGGTCGCCAAGAGCGCGGGCGAGAGAAGCGCCGAGGGTGTTGTCGCGAATCAGCATGTCTGTCATTCCTGCTTCCTTGCGGATGTCGAAGATAGGCGTACCGTTGCCGAGGAAAGAACTCATGTGATAGAGGGGACGCAGGTTCGCGCCAGTCACGCCGAAGGGGATAACGCTGGGCGAATGGCTATGAACCACGGACTTCACATCGGGCCTGGCCTTGTAGATGGCGCCGTGGATGAATATCTCCAGATAGACCGTGCGCCCGTTCGCATTGATCGCATTGCCGTCGAGGTCGAATTCGATGATGTCGGCAGAAGTCACCAGGGCTGGCGCCATGCTGCGCGCAAGCAGGAAGCGGTTCGGATTTTTGTCGTGGCGCGCGCTCACATGTCCGAAGCCGTCGACGACCCCCTGGGCCGCGAGTATGCGATTCGCTGCCACCAGATCCTCGATCAGATTGCCATCAGGTTCGCCTGCTGTAGTCATGCCGTTCTCCTATGTCGAAATCAATCTCGTGCCTTCGCCGGCTTGAGACTGATGTGAATGTTTTTTTCCTGAGTGAAGGCTATCATTTCTTCCAGGCACTCCTCGCGGCCGATCCCCGACTGCTTAAAGCCGCCGAAGGGCGCGCCCAGGAAGTGTTTTGAGACTTCATTGACCCAGACGAAGCCGGCCTGTACCCGCATCGCCGTGCGGTGTGCCGTGACAAGATCACGGGTCCAGATCGAGCAGCTCAGGCCATACTCGAGCGCGTTGACGTCCTCCAGCATGGCTGCCTCGTCGCTCCATGGCAGAACGGACAGGACGGGGCCGAAAATCTCCTCGGTCGCTATCCGCATCTTTGGCGTGACATCGGCGAACACCGTCGGCTCGATGAAGAAGCCGCGGGCTAACGCCGGGTCATCCGGCCGCCCGCCGCCGCAGACAAGCCTCGCTCCCTCGGCTCGCCCCACTTCGATGTAGCCGAGAACGCGATCGAACTGCACTTGGCTGACAAGGGCGCCCATGCTCGTTTCCATGTCTGTCGGGATGCCCGGCTTGAATTTGCTGCAGTGCTTCTTGATGTTTCCGAGCACGGCATCGTATATGGACTGGTGGACGAAGGCCCGGCTGGTCGAGCCGCAGGACTGTCCGCACCAGGTGAAATTCATGCCGGCGACCATGGCCGCGGCAACCTCGTCCGGGTCAGAATCGGGAAAAGCGATCAGGGCGTTCTTTCCTCCCAACTCAAGCATCACCGGCTTCACCGTGTCCGCCGCCGCCCGCATCACCGCTCGCCCGGCCGGCACGCTGCCTATCAAGGCAATCTTGTCGACACCAGGGTGCGATGCCAGCGCCGCACCGGCATCCCGCCCGCCCGGCAGAAGATTGAATACGCCTGCCGGCAACAGACCTTCTATCAGTTCCGCGAAGCGCAGAGCAGACAATGGCGCCTGCTCCGGGGGCTTCATGATCACCGCATTGCCGACGGCCAAGGGCGCAGCCGATTTGCCGGCACAGAACATCAGCGGATGGTTGAAGGGGATGATTTTACCGACCACCCCCAGCGGCTCGCGCACAGAATAGTTCACCGCATCCGGACCCATGGGGATGGACGAGCCCTTCGCTTCGGTGACCAGGCCGGCAAAGAATTCCATCTGCGCCGCAGCGATCAGCGCATCGCTGGTCATCTCGCGCACCGGATTGCCGCAGTCGGCGGCATCGAGCAGCGCGAATTCCTTGGCATGGCTACGCAGGAGCTCGGCTATCCTTCTCAGGATCTTGGCGCGCTCCAAGGGCAATACTCGACTCCATTCCTTGAAACCCTGCCGCGCAGCGGCGACCGCGGCGTCCACGTCAGCGGCACCGGCCTGCGCCACGCGGCCGAGGATTTCTCCTGTGCCAGGGCTGGTGATCTCGGCATAGAGACCCGACTGCGGAGCATGCCAGCCGCCGCCGTAATAGAGATCGAAATGCTTCGGCAATACTTTCTTGTGGGGCATCGTGGGTCCTGTTACTTGATGGGAGTCTGTATGTGGATCATGGGGGCAATCTGTTCACGGGTCATCGGCGACGGGATGAATTTTCCAGCGTACGCCTCGGCCAGCGTCGTCTCCAGGCCCAGGATCTTGTCGGGATCCAGCATGGCCTTGCTGAAGAACTCGTCACGCGTACGCTTTGCCTGAGCTTCGGTCACCTTCGCGAACTCGGCGTAGATCGTCATCGCCTGCGGACTGCTGTACATCCAGTCAACCGTTTCGCGATAAGCCTGCATGAACTTTGCGATCGTCTCCTTGCGCTTGTCCAGCACGCCTGCATTGACGATGACAAAACGCACCGTCTGGCCCTTGATCGACGGGATGTCGTTACCGCGGGCGAGGATGCGGATCTTGCCCTGCTCCATGGCCTCGAGCCCGAACGGGGGAGCAGACCAGCCGACATCGATCTGGCCGGACATCACCTGGGTGAAGGTTGCCGCAGGCCCGCCGGTCGCCGTCAGCTTGGGCTTGGCGCCGGACATCTTGACGAATTCCAGCACGATACTGTGGGTCGAGGAGCCGTTGGTCGAGTAGGCCATGGTCTTGCCGGTGGTGTCGGCGAGGGTCTTGATCGGGGAGGCAGTCGGAACATACCAGTAGTCGGCCGCCCCGGTCGTCTCGGCGCCGAGCACGCGAACCGGCGCGCCCTTGACATAGGCGCTTATGACGCCGGCCGCACCGGCGGCAATACCGATATCGACGCTGCCGGAAATCACCGCTTGCTGGGTTTCCCCACCACCCTGCGTATAAACCAGTTCGAGGTTGAGTCCTCTCTTCTTGAAAATGCCGGCCCTTTGTCCCAGTTCGGGCACCGAGGTATCCCAGTTGCCGCGCTGGCCGATGGCCAACTTCAACGTTTCCTGGGCGAAGGCCGACGGGCCCGGCAGCGAACCCAGCAGCACGATTGCCACTAGGGCAAAATATTTGGACCAATTCATGGTTCAGTCTCCTTAAGTTAGATTTCTGAAACTGCCAGGCCGCCCAGCCTGCTGATGATTGCATTGACCAGAATGGCGAGCGCAAAGACCACGAGCAGCAACGCATACATGCCCGGCATGTCGAACTGGCTGTAGCTTTGCATGACCAGGAAACCGAGGCCGCGATTGGACAGTTTGGTCTCCGCGAGCAGCACCCCGATCACCGAGACGCCGAAGCCGAGCCGTAGGCCATTCAACATGGGATGGCGCATCGCCGGAAAATAAATCTTGGTCACCATTTGCCAGGTGGAGGCGCGAAAGCTCCGGCCGACCCGGATCAGGACTTGGTCGATCTGCCGCATCCCCGCCGCCGTGATCAGGGCCACGGGAAAGAAGCAGGAGATCGCGCCCATGGCAATCTTGGAACCGGGGCCAATGCCGAACCACATGATCATGACGGGAAAGAAAATGATTTTCGGGGTCGGGCCGAGATAATGGATGTAGGGCTCGAAAGACTTTCCCAGGAGGCGACTGCCGCCGAGAAGCAGGCCCGCCACCACGCCGATGGAGCCGCCGATGGCGAGCGAGATACCGACCTCGCCTGCCGTCGCCGAGAGATTATGATAGAAGTCCGCATTGACGCCCAGATGTCCGAGTGCCGAGGCGATCTTGAGCAGGGACGGGACGACATCGCGAAACAGCAGACCGGATGCCGCCACGGCTTCCCAGAACAGCAGGATACTGCCGAGTATGGCCAGCCGCAGGAGGTTGAGCTTCATGAGACCAACCACCGCTCGAGCTTCTCGCTGGCGATGAAAAAACAGATGCTGACCAGGATCACGAAACAGATCGCCGCATACATGGCAGCCAGGTCGTAACGCTCGGCCAGCTCATTGACGAGTTGCCCGAGACCGCCGAAGTTGATCAGGAACTCGACGCCGACGATGTTGATCAGGGAAAACATCAGCCCCAGGCGCACACCGACGAAGATCACCGGCAAGGCCGAGGGAAAGCGTATTTTCCAGAATAGCTGCGAGGGACTGAGACTGAAACTGCGGCCGACATCGAGCAGCACCTTGCGCGTTCCCGAGAGGCCTTCCACCGTTTTCAGGATGGCCGGCGGCAATCCTGAAACGAAACCTATCATGACGATGGTCAGCGCGTTGCGGCCGAAGATCACCAGGAACAGGGGGTAGAGCAGCACCAGGGGAGCCGCGGCCAGGCCCGCCACCCATGATTCGCAGGCGCGGCGCAGGAGCCGGTTGCCGTGCAGAAGAGCGCCCAGCGCGACACCGACAAACGAGACCAGAAGCGCTGCCGCCAGGGCCTCGCCGGCGGTCGCCAGGAAGCGGCTCAACACATCCTCCTCGAGGATGATGCGCTCGAAACTCATCAGGACATCGCTGGGCAAGGGTACGATAAAGCGGCTTAACCATTCCATGCGGATCGCGAGTTCGGCCAGCAGCAGGGCAACGGCAATCCCCCCCAGGCCCAGGGTCGCGGGCAGCCACTTTGCTTCGGCAAGAGGCCGGGTCGTCATACCCTCAATCCGCCTTCGGCAGGTGCGCCTCGGCGTCCTTCATGCCGAGGCTCGCTTCATCGCGCAGGTCGTTCCAGATCTCGGCCACATATTGACCGAACTCCTTGCTGCCGATGATCTCGGCCGTACGCGGCCGCGGCAGTTTGATGTCTACGATGCTCTTCACCCTGCCCGGTCGATAAGTCATCACCAGGACGCGGTCGGACAATTGCACCGCTTCGGCAATGCTGTGGGTGATCAAAAGCGTGGTCTGGGCGAGCTCCTGCTGAATCTGCAGCACCTTGTCGCCCAGGAGCAGTCGCGTCTGTTCGTCGAGCGCAGCGAAGGGCTCGTCCATCAGCAGAACCTTGGGGGCGAAGGCGAGCGTCCGGGCAATCGCCACGCGCTGCCGCATGCCGCCGGAGAGCTGCGCCGGATGATGCCTCTCGAAACCCTTCAGGCCGACGAGTTGAAGATAGTGATGCACTCTTTCGATCCGTTCCTTCTTGGCAAGGCCTGCAAGCTCGAGCGGGAAGGCGACGTTGTCGGCGACCGTGCGCCAGGGAAAAGTGGATTCCTCCTGGAATACCATGCCTATCGCCGGATCCGGGCCGGACATGGTCCTCCCCTCGACGGCCACACTGCCTTCGTCGCCCTTGACGAGGCCGCCGATGACGTTGAACAGCGTCGACTTGCCGCAACCCGACGGTCCGATGATGGCCAGAACCTCGCCCTGAGCGACGGTGAACGAGACATGGTGGACCGCCGTGACGGTTTCGCGCGCAGTCACGAAACGCTTGACGATATTCTCGACGCGCAGTACTTCTACGTTGGCATTCATGGTTTTGATTTCGTCTGTGCCGCCGCCATGGCCGGGCTGTTTCCCCCAGCCAATACACGGACATCGACAACGGCGACCGCACCCTTCTCCACCGCCGATATCGCCGCCAGGAAGACAGCTTCCAGCTCAGGCTCCGACCTCACGGGCCCAAAGCCAAGCGCTCCCTGAGCCTGCGCCAATTGCACGAGATCGAGTTCAGGATCCGACATGCGAATGCCTATGCCGCGATTCTCGACAGGGCGCTCGCGCATGCGCGCGACGCGCTCCTGATGGATCTCGTCGTTGAAAAATGCCTGATTGTTGGCCACCACGATGAGCATGGGGATGCGGTAATGGACAGCCGTCCAGAGCGCCGTCACCCCCATCAGGAAGTCACCATCGCCGAGGATGCCGATGGGCAGCCTGCCGCTGTCGCTATCACGCAAGGCAAGCGCTGCACCCACCGCGATTCCCGGTCCGCCGCCGATGCCGCCGCCACCGTCCGAGCCAAGGAAGTGGAGCGGGTGATGCAAGGGCCAGATCGCGGCATTCCATGAGAGAGGCAGGTGCAGCAGCGAATATTCGCGGCTTCCTAGCGCAGATCTCAGGCTTGAAGCGAGTTGATCGACAGTGATGCCTGTGGCACCTTCGGGAACAGCAACCTGCGGCGGCGCGAGAGTATCGCGCCGCGCCGGCGGGGCTTTGACGGGCGCCGCCGATTTTACGCTGAGTTCCGCCAGCAGGGCCGCGGCGAAGCTGTCAGTGTCCATGGAGAAGAACAGGTCGGCCGGCGGCAGGGATTGGTGATCCATGCTCCAGCCATTGTGAATTGCATGGTCGAGAGATACCTGAACAATGGTCGCTGTCGGCGCTGCAGAGCCGAAGGCCGCCCGCAGCGTGCCGCCGAGATCGACCCAGTCGAGGCTGAGGATGACGTCGGCAGCGCGGATCGCGGCAATCGTTTCCGCTCCCGCAAAGATGGCCGGCGCACCGGCATGCAGCGGATGATCCGTGGGAAAGCCCGCGCCTATCTTGAGGTCGGTCGCGACGATTGCGCCCAACCGCTCGGCGAGTTCGATGCGCGACCGCCAGGCTTCCACGCTGCGCGATACGCGCCCGACCAGGAGCACGGGACGCTTTGCCGATTCGAGCAGCCTCGCCGCTTTCTTCAACAGTTCTGCCGGCGCGCCGGTCGCAGCCTGCGGGATGAAGCGGGCGTAATCAATGACGGGCAGCGGTGCCTCGAGGCGGCCTTCCTGCATCTCTGCGTCGAGGTTGATATAAACGGGACCCATGGGCGTCGTCTGCGCTATCCATGCCCCTCGCAGCAGCGCCTCGCGTGCAGCGGCGGGGGAGGCCGGCTGATCATCCCATTTGACGAAATTCCTGATCACGCTGCCCTGGTCGCGCGCAGTGTGGATCCAGTCTATCCAGGGGCGACGCTTGCTCGCGTCGACGGGGCCGGTGGCGCCTATCACGATGACCGGCATGCGGTCGCACCAGGCGTTGAAAATCGCCATGGTGGCGTGGAAAAGCCCGACATTCGAATGCACCGCCGCCGCCATCGCCCGGCCCGTGACCTTGGCGTAGCCTTGCGCGATCGCGACCGCGTGTTCCTCGTGCAGGCAGAGAAGCATCATCGGCCGCTCGTTGCCCAGATAATTGACAAGGCTGTCGTGGAGGCCCCTGTAACTTGCCCCGGGGTTCAACGCAATATATGGGATGTCCAGGGCGCGCAGGGTATCGGCAACCACGTCGCTGCCGAAGGCAGCCGCTTCGGCGGCATTCCCCGCGAGCGGCCGCTCGGCGGTCGGCAAACCCTGGCTTGGTACTGAACCCACAACCTCCTCCTTTTAGCGCAACGGAATCGCAGCTGTCATGACTCTTCGCGCATATCCGCTTGCCACTTTAAAACATGCGAAGCGGCACTTTGCGACAGAACCCGATAAACATCCAGTATTATTAATAAAGTAGAGCCTAAAGGTTTCCGTCTTACTGGATTGCTTCATCAAGCTGGTATTAAATCCCCCAACTCGGGCATGCCGGCTAGTGTCGCAGAATAATAATCGTGAGGAAGCAATATGTCTAAACTTAATCTGTCGATAGCCGTCGGCAACTATGATCGCACCCGCCCCCTGCTCGATGGCACAGTCACCATCGATGGCGTCGATCCAGTCTATCTGGCCCTGGAACCCGAAGAGATATTCTTCCGCGCTTTCCGCCATGCGGATTTCGATGTCTGTGAACTGTCCCTCTCCAGCTTTACCGTCAAGACCGCCCGCGGAGACAACCCCTATGTCGGCGTCCCCGTCTTCCCGTCCCGCGCATTTCGCCACACCTCCATATTCATCCGCACCGACCGCGGCATCAAAAGCCCGGCCGACTTGAAGGGCCGGCGCATCGGCATCCCCGAATACCAATTGACCGCCTGTGTCTGGGTGCGCGCCATCCTCGAGGACGATTACGGCCTGAAGCCTTCTGAAGTGATCTGGGTGCGCGGCGGCGAAGAGACTCCGGGACGGCCCGAGAAGATCCCCCTCAAGCTTCCCGCGGATATCAGGATCGAGCAGGCGCCCGAAGGCACCACCCTGAATGCCATGTTCGCGGCGGGGGAGATCGACGCCGTCATCGCCCCGCGGGCGCCGACATGCTTTGATAAAGGCCACCCCAATATCGGCTGGCTTTTTCCCGACACCGTGGCGACGGCCAAGGACTACTTCAGGCGAACCGGCATTTTCCCCATCATGCACATGCTGGGCATCAGGCGGGAACTGGTGGAAAAGCATCCCTGGTTGCCAGGCACCATGCTCAAAGCCTTCGAACAGTCCAAGGCTGCCGGCTACGCTCATCTCGCCGATACCGCCGCAACCAAGGTGGCGCTACCCTTTGTCGAGGAACAGTTGAAAGCTGCGCGCGACCTGATGGGGGCGGACTTCTGGTCCTATGGCTTTGATGCCAACAGGAAAGTCCTGGACAGCTTTCTCCATCACCATCATTCCCAGGGACTGTCGGTTCGCCGCGTCAAGCCCGAGGAACTGTTCCATCCATCGACCCTGGAAACGACCAAGATCTAGGCTCCTCCCCTTCTGTTCACCATTGTTGTTCGACTTATTCAGCAGCTTGAAGATTGCCGCGCTCCTGCGGACGCTGCCGCACCGTCTTCGCCTGCGCAAGCGGAACTGCTAAGCGGCAGGGCTGAAAGCGGCGGCAAATGCCTGCGCGGCGGGAAAGAATTCGAAGAAGTCGTCCTCAAACTGGCCATAGGCACTGCGCAATTCCTCCAATGCGCCGGGCAGCGCATTGGGTTGGCGACGCAAGCGTAGCGACATCCGGTCCAGCGCATAACCTATCGTCTCCGCCGAGCGATAGGAAGTCAGCCAATCATGCTTGCTCATCGCCGCCGCCATTTCACGGTAGTTGTCCGGCAGGAGGTGGCCGTGCTCGGACAGCAGCCGGTAGCTGGACGCCGCATAGGCATCGAGAGGCTCGTCGCTGAATCGTGCCCAATGATGCGCCAGAAAATGGTCGTAGAACATGTCGACCATGACACCGGCGTAGCGCCGTCTAAGCGGCCCGACGCGCGCGCAACTTCTGCGAAAGGCTGGATGGGCATCGGCGAAACCGTCGATGCGCCGGTGCAGCATTACTCCCGCAGCGATTGACAGGGGCAGTCGGCCGGGCAAGACGCCCTTGATGAAGTCGCCCATCAGTCCACCGACGCGCATTTCCGGGTCGGGACCGGCGAGCAAGGCATGGGCAAGGAAATTCATCGGGTGGCAGAAGATACGGACTAAGGCTTGCCGAACAAATCATCCAGCGGGTTCTTCCCGGCAGCTGCGTTTCCGGACATTCGCTGCGCACTGAACTCTTCCTCGATATTGTCCCGATAGTAGCTCCAGGCGGTACTCGAACTGCTGAGCCTGCGCCAGACTTCTTCGCCGACACCGCTGTACTGGACGATGCTGCCGTCGTCAAATTGAATCTGCAACATGCGGGCCCGGCCATCGTAGCCGATGGCGCGCAGCTTGCCGGAATTGATTTTCTTCATTTCCATCTTGAAACCTCGGCGATGGAAACCATTCTACCGCAGCCGCTTGCGCCAGATCCGCTACCGCCGCTATTGCCAGTGCTAACATGAACGGAAGATATCTTCCGGAGGAACCTCTTCCAATGAACTGGCTTGCCGTCTTGCTCGCATTCACCGGCCTCATCCTGACCGATTCCGTTTCAGCGCAAGAGCCGGCTGCCCTGTTCAAAACCTTTTGCGCCGCCTGTCACGAGTCCGACGGCGAAGCTCGCGCGCCGGGGCGAAATGTATTGCAGCAGATGTCACCGGAACAGATACTCTCAGCGCTGGAAAAAGGTTCGATGATCAAGGTGGGCGCAGAGCGCAGCCGGGCGGAGCGCCGCGTTCTGGCCGAGTACCTTTCCGGGAAGAAGTTGGGAGACGCGCCCCTGGCCGCCATCCCGCAATCGGCATACTGCAGCGCTTCGGCGTCCCGCTTCCAGGACGGCATGTCCGGCCCATCCTGGAACGGCTGGGGGGTGACGAAGGCAAACACGAGGTTCCAGCCGGCCAAGGACGCAGGCATGGGCGAGAGCGACCTGTCGCGCCTGAGGCTGAAGTGGGCCTTCGGATTTCCCGGGGCGAGTTCAGCGAGTTCGCAGCCGGTGGTACTGGGCGGGCGGGTCTATCTGTCCAGTTGGGAGGGTGATGTCTTCTCTCTCGACGCCAGGAGCGGATGCATCCATTGGCGTCTGGAAACGGAAGCCGGCATCCGCAGCGCAATCACGCTCGGGATGGGCGCAGAAAACAAGCTGGTGGCCTACTTTGCCGATCTCGCGGCAAACGCCTATGCGGTGGACGCAGCAAGCGGCAAGGTCCTCTGGAAGACCAGGGTGGATTCCTATCCGTTGGCGCGCGTCAGCGGCTCGCCCGCGCTCTATGCCGGACTGCTGTACGTTCCCGTTTCCTCACGCGAGGAATCCACGGCCGCCGACCCGAAGTATTCCTGCTGCCGCTTTCGCGGCAGCGTGGTCGCTCTCGATGCCGCCACCGGAAAGCAGGTCTGGAAGACATTCACGATTTCCGACGAGGCTCGCCCGACGAAGAAAAGCAGCGCCGGCATACAGGCATGGGGGCCGTCCGGAGCGGCGGTATGGATCTCTCCCACCATTGATGAAAAGCGCAATGTCCTCTACATCGGTACGGGCAACTCCTATTCGGCGCCGGTGGCGCCGATGTCCGATGCCATCGTCGCCATGGATCTGAAATCCGGCAGGATCCTCTGGTCTCGCCAGATCACGCCGAATGACACCTGGAACGGCAGCTGCCCCGAGACCGCCCGCGACCATGCCAATTGCGCCAATCAGGAAGCCCCCGACTACGATTTCGCCTCTTCACCCATCCTGCTCGAGAGCAGCAAGCCGATGCTCATCGCCGGCCAGAAGTCGGGCGTTCTTTTCGCGCTGGACCCTGACAGGAAAGGCGAAACCCTGTGGGAGCAGCGCGTCGGCGTCGGAGGAACCTCCGGCGGCATCATGTGGGGATCGGCCACCGACGGCGAGCGGGTGTATGCGGCCATCTCGGACACCATAAGGCTCGGGAACAAAACCGATCCCAACTCCGGCGGCGGGCTGGTCGCCGTCGACATCCAGTCGGGGAAGCTTCTCTGGAAGACGCCCCATCCCGACTGCGGCAGCAGAAGGCCGTGCGGCAAGGCCCAGGTTGCCGCCGTCACCGCGATACCCGGAGTGATTTTTTCCGGCTCGGTCGACGGCAATATGCGCGCCTATTCTGCCAAGGATGGCAAGATTATCTGGGAGTTCAACACGGTCAGGGAGTTTGCCACCGTAAACGGGGTCAAGGCCAAAGGCGGCTCCATCAGCAACGGCGGCGTCGCCGTGGTCGACGGCATGCTGTTTACCAATTCCGGTTACTCGCACCATTCCGGCATTATCCCAGGCAATGTATTCCTGGCATTTGAATTGGAATAGCAGCTTGCCGGCTGCAAAGGAATGAACTGTTTATACTCACGGCAATTAGATTGACGTACCTGATGCTGACTGGAGGAGTCTGATGCAAGCAAGGAAAGCAAGATCGATCGCTCTACGCTTATCCCGGCTGACGGCTGCGGCCGCCCTGTTGATCGCCGGCGCAGCGGCTGCGGCCGAAGTGCATGTGATGATCTCGGCCGGTTTTTTTAACGTCTATTCCGAGCTGGCCCCGGCTTTCGAGCGCGCGAGCGGCCACCATCTGGTCACGACGCGCGGCCCCTCGATGGGTGACTCGCCGGAGGCGATTCCCACCCGCCTCATGCGCGGCGAGACCGCAGACGTCGTGATCATGGATGGAGGAGCCGCCGACGAGCTCGGGAAGCAGGGATTGGTGCGCGAGGACAGCAAGGTCAACCTCGCCCGTTCGATGATAGGCATGGTGGTGCGCGCCGGCGCTCAGAAGCCCGACATCGGCAGCGTCGCTGCTTTGCGCAGCACGCTGCTCGCGGCGAAATCCGTCGCATACTCGGACAGCGGCAGCGGCACCTATCTCTCCACCACGATGTTCGCCAAGCTCGGTATCGCAGAACAGCTCGCTGGCAAGAGTCGAAAGGTACGGGGGCCGCCGTCCGGCGAACCGGTGGCCGCGGTCGTCGCGCGCGGCGAGTCGGAGATCGGCTTTCAGCAGGTCAGCGAGTTGATACATGTCCCCGGGGTTAGCTTCGTCGGCACGCTTCCGGCCGAGCTCCAGCCGGTGATTTTCTTCACGGGTGCGATCACCAGTTCAGCCAGGCAACCGGAGGCGGCCAGGGCGCTGATCCGCTTCCTCACATCGCCCGAGGCGGCGCCGGTGATCCTGAAAGCCGGGCTCACGCCATTGCCGGGAAAGTAGCGCGTGCAAGTTTGAATTGACCTTACTTTCCGGGCGAATAGTCTGTCATGCGCATGCAGACCCGGTCGGGTGCCTTGAGCAGGAATGGCCGGCGATCCCTGATCTGAACTATCAGGACTTGCAGGCCAAAATTTGCGCGGTGCGTTGCACGCCGATGTGATAGTTGCCTTCGTTCAAGCTGCGCTCTTGCTCCTGCGCCAGGGAAATCGTCAGGGGCGCGATTTCCCCGCAAAGAATCCGCACGCCGGGGTAGCGGTCTGCGGCCGTCGCATTCACATCGACCTTGCTTTCCAGAACGAGTCTGCCTTGGGGGCGCAAGGCTTGGTGCAGCTGGCGGTAAAGGCGCTGCCGAACAGGGCTGGGCGGCTGGGCAAATATCGACACCACGAGATCCCAGCGCGCGTTGCCGAGATCGAAATCGGCCAGATCGGCGACCAGGGTCGTGATCGCTACACCCTGCTTTTCTGCCAATGCGCGGGCCTTCGCCAGGCCGACCTCGGAGAAATCGACCGCCGTCACCCGGAATCCGAGACGGGCCAGATAGACCGCATTGCGACCTTCCCCTTCGCACAAGGACAATGCATCGCCCACCGCGCTTTGCCGGCATGTCGAACGGAGGAAATCGTTGGGCTCTTCGCCATAGGCATATCCGGCCTCGCTGAAGCGCGAATCCCAAAATTCCCTGCCGTGGGCTTGCCGCGCTTCGAATGTCATGTCTGCTCTGCCATTACTGCATGGTCGTACCGGATATGCGGATCACCCTGTCCCAACGCTCTGTCTCCTGCTTGGTGAACTGCGCCATCTCCGCCGGCGAGCTGCCGACCGCATCGAGGCTGAGCTCGTCCAGGCGTTTGGCGATATCCGGCTGCTTCAGAATCTCCACCGCTGCAGCGGACAGCTTGTTGACAATCGCCGGCGGCGTTTTCGGCGGCGCGGCCAGCGCAAACCAGGTGCTGGAGACGAAACCGGGCAATACCTCGGAGACGGCAGGGACATCGGGCAGCAGGGGATTGCGCTTTTCGCTGCAGACGGCAACGATGCGCACGGTCCCGGCGCGAATGTGCCGCAGGACCGAACTGAGTTCGACGAACATCATGTCGACCCGACCGGCCAGGAGTTCCAGGATCGCCGGGGCGCTGCCCCTGAAGGGCACGTGCGTCACCTTGACCCCTGCCGCCGATTTGAAGAACTCGGCAGTCAGATGCGAGGTGCTGCCGTTACCCTGCGAGGCATAGTTGAGTTCCTCCGGGTGGGCCTTGGCATAGGCAATCAGCTGCGGCAGGCTGTCGGCCGCAAGATTGTTGCGCGCGATCAGCACATTGGAGCTCGCCGCGATCAGCGATACCGGCGTAAATGTTTCCGGCTCATAGCCGATGTTTCCGTAAAGGCTCTTGTTGGTCGTGAGCGTCCCGGGCGAAGTGAACATCAGCGTATAGCCGTCCGGCGCCGCCCGCCATACCGCTTCCGCGCCGATGTTGCCGTTGGCGCCGCCGCGGTTCTCGATAATCACGGACTGTCCCCATTTCGCACTCAGCTTTAGCGCGAACAGACGCGCCAGGGCATCGGTCGTGCCGCCAGCCGGATAGGGAACAATGATCTTGATCGTTTTGGCAGGATAGTCTTCCGCCTGGGCGATACCGGCGCATGCGATTATTGCGGCCAGCAGCAATCGGCCCCACAGGTTTTTGCTCATTGTCGTTGTCTCCTCGGTATCGCCGGCATCGGCATTAGTCTTGAACGAACCTTATTTTAGATTGCCCGTCCAGTTCGGCGGATTGCTTGCCTTGATGCGGCGCGCCTCCTTCACCAGTTCCTTCACCGCGCCAGTGACCGGCAATGACAGGCCGGCCTGGTCGGTCATTTTAGACACAATCTGCATGTCTTTCAGCGCCCAGGTAAACGAGGTCTGGTCCCAGTCCTCGAGGGCCTGCGACTTGGCGGAACTCATCATCAGCGCTTCGCGCAACTTGACGAGGTTTATCCCGGTCGATTCGGCGATCCGGCCAGCCTCGATCAGGCCGATGGAAGTGACCCAAAGCAGCAGATTATTGATTGCCTTGGCCACCTGCCCCTGGCCGACCTCGCCAAGATGCGCGATGTCTGAACAGAATGTTCCATAGACGACCCGTCCGCGCAGGACGACAGGGTCGTCGCCGCCGAACAGCGCGAGGAGCTTGCCTTCATCGGCGAACCAGCGACCGCGGCAGATCGGCGCATCGAGTATGCCTATGCCTTTGCTGCTTGCCGCCTGGTTCAGCGCCTTCACCGTGTCCGGCGCGACCGTCGATGAGACGGCGATGATGGAGCCCTTGGCCATCGAATCGAGCAATCCTTCCTGCCCCAGCACGACCTGGTTCACTTCCTCATCGTAGCCGACGCCGAGAATCGCGAAATCGACCTCTTTGCCCAGCGCCGCCGGAGAGCCTGCAGCCACCGCGCCCATGCCGACCGCCTTGGCGACATTGTCTGCGTTGATGTCCACCACCGTCACTGCATACCCTGCCTTGATCAGGTGCTTGACCATGGCCATGCCCATGCGGCCGATACCGATCACGCCAATGCGTTCCTTGCTGTCTGTCATACTATCCTCGACTTTTCTATTGAATAATCTCTTGAGCTGCCTTCTGCCGATACATATCCTTCCGCGAGATCGCCGGCGAGCGCTTCAGGATCGCGACGGTGCGGATCACCGAAGCCACCGCCGCCTGCGCTTTGCAGCAGAAAGCGCTCACCTGCGCGCATCTCGAAGCGGCCGGAACCCTGGGTTTCCTGCTGCTGTTCCGAGCCCAGCCGGAGCACGAAACGGCTGCGGCTGCCGTGGCCGCCGCCGTCCATGCCATTGGGCGGAAAGCGGGTGCGATCGAAGCGGCGGGTCACGGTCGCATCTTCCAGCAGTTCATACTCGCGCTGAAAGCTCAGGCCGCCGCGCCACTGGCCGGCGCCGCCTGAGTCCGGGACCAGTTCGAAGCGCGTGATCCGGCAGGGATTTTCCGTTTCGAGAATCTCGATCGGCGCGATGTGCAAATTGCTCAGATGCGTGGCAGTACCCGAAGCGCCGTCATGTCCCATGCCGCCGCCATAGGCCGATCCCATGATTTCATACTGGATGTTCGATTGGCCGGGCCGTCCCTTCGACCACGCGATGCCCAGCGCGCTCGACGATCCGGCGTTGGCCGTGGCGCGCTCGGGATTGAAATGGGCCAGCGCCTCCAGGATCACGTCGACCAGCTTCAGGTTGGTCATCTGATAGTTGGACACGGATGCAGGCGCCTCGGAGTTGGTCACCGTGCGCGGCGCATAGACGAAGCGCAACACGTCGCGCATGCCGTCGTTGAACTGCAGCGTAGGACCGAGGCTGCCGAGCAAGGAATAAAACACGCAGGCTTCCACCATCGACGGGCGCAGATTGATCGGTCCCTTGGTTTGCGGCCCGCTGGCGGAGAAGTCGAAACTGGCGCTGCCATCCGCGACCGTGATGGTGACGGCCAGCTTCACCGGCTTGTCGAGATCGAAGCCATCCGAGTCGAAGAAGCCTTCGGCCGAAGCCGTGCCGGCCGGAAGCTTCACTATCGCCTGGCGCAATTCCGCCGCAGCGCCGCCCAGGATTGCGGCGAATGCCTCGCGCAGCGTGGCCGCCCCGAAGCGGCCGCAAAGCTGTGCGACGCGCGACGCGCCCATCTGGGTAATTGCGATCTGGGCGCGCATGTCGCCGCGAACCAGTTCGGGCTGCCGGCTATTGGCCAGGATCAGCCGCTCGATGTCGGGTAGTTCGCGGCCGGCATCCCATATCTTGAGCGGCGGCAAGAGCAGGCCCTCCTGGAAGATTTCCGTCGCATTGGCGGATGTCGAACCTGGGATGGTGCCGCCTATGTCCGCCTTGTGGGCGATGCTCCCGGCGAACGCGATGATCTCGCCGCCGGAGAATATCGGCGCCACGAATGCCATGTCGGAGACGTGCGGCAAGCCACCCTCATAGGGATGGTTGGACACGAAAACATCGCCTTCCCGGATGCCCGCATCAGGATAAAGTTCGAGGATGCGGCCGACCAGATGGCGATACACCGGCGCGTGGAAGAACATGGGCGGGGCAACGATCAGGCGCCCCGTGCGGTCGAGGATGACGCAGCTGAAGTCGCGCGATTCGCGAATGATCGAAGAGTAACCGGAGCGATAGAAATGGTAATGCATTTCCTCGACCAGGCTGGCGATCTTGTTGCGCAAAATCTGGATGGTGATCGCGTCCATGTCTATGTGCACTCCAGCATCAGGTTGCGGTAGCCGTCGACCCGTGCGCGCCAGCCCGGCGGCAGTATCGTGGTCGCATCGAATTGCTCGATGATCGCCGGCCCGGCGATCTTGTCGTCGATGTTGAGGCCATCGCGCTCGAAGACAGTGGCTTCGATGGCCGCATCGCCGTTCAGATACAACAGGCGCTTGCCCTTTTCCGCGATCGCACCGGAGCGAGGCGATACAACCTCTTCCCGCTGCTGGTACTTGGGTACCGCCACGCGCACACGCAGCCGGTAACTCACCACTTCCACCGGCCGGTTCGCGGCAGAGTGCCCATGAATCTGCGCATGACGCTCGTCGAAGCGCGCACGCACGGCGAGCAGCGACTCATCCGTGAGCCGCTTATCGAACAGGCCATCGAGCGGCGTGCGCAACTCATAGCCCTGGCCGCTATAGCGCAAGTCGAGTTCGCGCGAGAAGCGGGCGTCAGCGGCATTCATCCCCTCTTCGGAAAGCTCGCCGCGCGCTTTCGCCTCGAGTTCGCGATAGATGCCATCGATGTGCTCAGGCGTGACCAGGGCCAGGGGTTTGAGATCCGAGCGGATGTAGTCGTGCACTACGTCTGTGCACAGCAGGCCCAGGGCCGAGAATGCGCCCGGACGCGCAGGCACCAGGATGCGCCGCATCCCCAGTTCCTCGGCGACGGCGGCCGCATGAACGGCGCCGGCGCCACCAAAGGGCAGCAACGTGAAACTCGACAGATCGACGCCCCGCCTTGCCGCAAAGACGCGCACTTCATCGGCCATGCGCATATCGACAATGCGCCGGATGCCCGCCGCGGCTTCCAGCACGCTTATATTCAGAGGGCCGGCGACATGTGTCGCTATCGCTTCCCATGCGGCGTCTACGCTCAAGGCCTGCGCTCCGCCGAGGAAGTAGCCGGGATTGAGAAAACCACAGACGAGGTCGGCATCGGTCACGGTCGGGCGTTTGCCGCCGCGTCCGTAGCACGCCGGGCCGGGATCCGCGCCGGCACTTTCCGGACCGATGCCGAGAAAGCCTGCCGCATCGACCCAGGCGATCGAGCCGCCGCCTGCCGAGATGGTCGTCATGTCGAGCGCGGGTACATCCACCTGGCGGCGCGCGATGATGCCCTCGGTGACCTCCAGCGGCACACCGCCCTCGATGAAAGCAATGTCGGCGCTGGTGCCGCCCATGTCCAGCGTCACCAGACCGCTTTTGGCGGCTTCCTCTGCCAGATAGGCGCTGGCCTGGGCACCCGCCGCCGGCCCCGAGAGCAGGGTATGCACGCTCTTGCCGCCGGCGATGGCGGCTGAAAAAGGCATGACGCCGCCGTTCGACTGCATCAGGAAACGCTGAGAAGTGACGACGCCGGCTTCGTCCAGGCCCTTGTTCAGGTGGGAAATGTAGCGCACCAGGACGGGCTCGAGATAGGCATTGAGCAGCGTGGTAGACATTCTCGACCATTCGCGGATGCGCGGCAGAACCTCACTCGAGAGAGACACGGAGACGCCCGGGAATTCCTCCTGAATCAATTCGCGTGTCTGCTCTTCATGTGCCGGATTCATGAAGGAGAACAGGTAACACACCGCAACCGACTGAACGCCGGCGGCCTTCAACTCGCGGGCCGCCTGCCGCACCGCCTCCTTGTCCAGCGACAGCAGCACCTGGCCCGAATAATCCGCGCGCTCCGGGATTTCCTTGGTCAGGCTTTGCGGCGCAATGGGCGATGGCTTCTTGTAAAAATAATCAAACAGGCTGCCGTCTCGCGCCTGGTTCTGCACTTCCTGCACCGCGCGATAACCCTTGGTGATCAAGAGGCCTACCTGTGCACCGCGCATCTCCAGCAGGGCATTGGTCGTGATCGTCGTGCCGTGCGCGAAGAACTCGATGTCCTGAGCCCGGTAGCCGCGCGCGATGAACTTGGCAATGCCGTTGTGCACCCCCTGTGCCGGATTCTTTGGCGTGGTCGGGACCTTCTCGACCAGCAATTCCCCGTTTGCCATGTCCAACAGCACGAGATCGGTGTGGGTGCCACCGACGTCGACGCCCAACCGGTAACGCGTATTCTTGGTTGTCATGCCGGTGCGATTACTCGCCCACCATCATCGAAGTGACGCCGCCATCGACGAACAAGATATCGCCGACAATGAAATCCGAGTCGTCGGAAACCAGGAACAACACTGCACGCGCAAGGTCGATCGGGACACCCGGCCGGCCACGCAGGTTCACGACCGGACGGCTTGGGTCGAACTCGCTCTTGCCGACAGGCGAGCCGATCTTGTTCGGTATGGCGGCATTGACGCGAATATTGTGCGGCGCCAGCTGCACGGCCAGCGCGCGGGTCAGCGAGACGACGCCACCCTTTGCGGACGCATAGGCGACCGCCCGCTTGCGCCCGTAAAAGCCCGAGGTCGAGCCGACATTGACAATTTTGCCGCCGCCGCCTTGCTTGACCATCTGCGCAGCGACATATTTGCTCATCAGGAATGGCCCCGTCAGGGTGACAGCGATCACCCTGTCCCACTCTTCCTTGGTGATTTCGAGAATATGCTTGTTGTCGGAGACCGCGGCATTGTTGACCAGGATGTCTACGCGACCCCATTGGCTGACCACGTCATTCACCAGGCTGGTGATATCGGATTCACTGGCGACATCGGCGACAAATCCCTTCGCGTCGCCACCGGCGCTATTGATCTGGGCAGCGACATTGTCGCCACGGCCCTTGTCAGAGTCGACGACAGCGATCTTCGCGCCTTCCGATGCCAGCAGCTTTGCGGTTTCCTCGCCGATATTGCGTCCTGCGCCGGTAATGATTGCCACTTGCCCCTTGAGCTTCATATTTCTATCCTTGTCTGAAATCCATCATGATGCCTAAGCAACGGCGCAAGCAGCAATATACGTGTGAAGCAGGTAAAGAAGAACCCCAGATCTGAAAATCTGCTCTCACAAAATAAATGCAGGGGTGAGGCCCCTGCTTAGCGACCATCGTCAATAGCGAAAAATCCGCGTGATGGTCTGGGGAAACGCTGATCAAGTAACTTCGTCATTGCGATTGCCACGGCCCTGCGGACTTCGCAATGACTTAAGCGAAGCAATCTGAGAGCCATGCAAGATGACGGACTTATTCAGACATTCCCTAGGCGGACATTCGCAACCATAGCCATCACTCGATAGTCGCCTGCAAGGCTTCTACTGCTGCGTCATAAAGGGCGACTTTCCACTTGCGGCCGTCGAAGTTTCCCTTTCTACGGACAGGCGCAGCTCCCAAGCTAAAGCCGTGCATCTTCTCACTTACGGTGACGGAGCCCTGGCCATCGGGAGCGTTGATGACTGTTCCATAAGAGTTCTCCTCGTCAACAGTCCAGCCTTCCGGCAATACGATGGGGATGCGCATGAGGCCTTTCCAGCTAAGCCGGGTCGAGGATTGGTTCAGCAGCCTGCAGCTTACTCTGATTCTCTCGGCGGCCAGCCTCCATATCGCCGCCTCTTAGGCATACGCGCCGGGGCGACCGAGAGGCAAAAACTGGCGGCAATTATTGCCTCTATCCCACCTAGGCCCCATACCGAGGCTCTCTACTGCACTGTTTTGTCGTGATTAATTATTGTGGCACCGAGTTTGCTAGGGAGTTGGTACCAGAGCGAATCATAACCCCCGTAAGGAGACCATCATGTTCCGTACCCAAGACCTTTATAAAGCCGACTTTATCAGCGCACATTCGCAACCGGCGCATTACTTCTGCGACAACATCGAGGTGAATCTCAATGGCGGCATGCTCCTGCTTGAAGAACAGACGGCGCTGAGAGATAGCGAATACCTGGATTTCATTGCTTCACTTGAACTCGAGAATCTCAACTAGGAAGCGGTTCGTCCAACCTGACGCGCACACGGCTGGATACCCTTAGGGACGGGGCTGTGCGGCTAGGACTAAGCCGCTGAGCTATGTGAATCCGGCTTCTCTGAGATATGACTCAGGCGGACTCCGGGTCTGACAGCTTCAGCCCCAGCCGCAACAGAATCTAATCGACGTGAGCAAGCAATATCCAGCCATTTTCCTGCTCGACCCAGTCAAGCTCTCCCAGTGTCACAACCCTACCTCATTGTTCCAGCCACACATCAATGAGACCGGGTATCCACATTCCCTCTTACATCAACAAAGCGCACTTGTAGTCACCGTCTCGGAAGCCTAGACTACGGGTAGTTGGACACCAGCCAGGATCATTTCATTGATAATGAACGGAGGTTTGTGATGACAGACAGCATATACAAAATCATCGAGGTGGTCGGCACCAGCGGCTCCTCATGGGAGCAGGCTGCCAAGAACGCCGTGGCCGCTGCCGGCATGAGCGTGCGTGATTTGCGTGTCGCCGAGATCACCAAGCTAGACATGACCCTAGGCGACACCGGCGCTGTTACTTTCAGGGCACGCGTGAGCCTTTCCTTCCGCTACGAGACACCGGCGAAGCCCAAAGCCAAGGCCAAGTCCAAGTAGTCCGGACATCCCGGTTCACTGCTGGCTGCTAGCCGCAGCCAGCAGATCTCATGCGCGGAGCCAGCCGCTTTACTCTTTACCCGAAGGCGTAATGCGTCGCTGGTTTTAATCGGTCGCGATCTCACATAGGGTGGTTTCTTGTGTGTTGCATCCACCGGTAGAATCTGCAAAGTAACTCAAACATGGGGGAGACAATGAGCAGAAACCTCTCAGGCTACAGCCTAACGCTGGCCATGGCACTTGCCGGCGTGACCAGTATTGTGCAGGCGGCGGATTTGGCCATCGCCAAGCAAGCCGACAACGAACAAATCGAGCGCGGGCGCTACATGGTAAAGACCGGGCATTGCAACAACTGCCACACTGCCGGGTTTGCCAACAGCGAAGGCCAGATGCCTGAGGAGAAGTGGCTGCTGGGCAGCGGGGCGCAAGGTTGGCGCGGGCCCTGGGGTACAACCTACGCGTCCAATCTGCGAATCAATGTCCATGCCATGTCCGAGACCCAGTGGGTGGACTACGTCAAGAGCATGAAGACGCGCCCGCCGATGCCATTCTGGAGTACGGCGGCGACCACGCCGCAGGACCTGGCCGCCATGTACAAGTACATCAAGCAACTGGGATCTGCAGGCGAACCGGGACGGCAGTACCTGCCGCCGGATCAGGAGCCCAAGCCGCCGTTCATCCAATACCCGATGCCAGTAAAATGAAAGCCATTTTCTTGAAAGCTGAGATCTTTCTGGCGACACTGCTGGCTTTTGCCTTGGCAGCACCGGCGTTGGCCGATCATATGACCGGCTTGCCGCCCTCGGCGCGGCACCAGGAACTACCGATCGAGCTCAAACAGGTCGCACCCGACCTGTATTTCTATTACAACGACAGTTCATCCAACTCGGCATTTCTGGTGACCGGCGAAGGCGTTCTGGTGGTGGATAGCGGTCAGCATCCGGCCGACGCACGCGAACTGCTTGCGCACATCCGCAAAGTCACCGACAAGCCGATCCGCTACGTCATCAACACCCATTTCCACGGCGACCATGTATTCGGCAATACAGTGTTTCATTCCCAGGGCGCCACCATCATTGCGCATCGCGACACGGTGACGATGATGCGCACGCACTACACACAGGAAATTGCGCGCCGCGCCGACTACTACAAACGCTTCGGGCGAGACCCGGTCGAACTGCGCATGGATCTGCCTGACCTGGCGCTGGATGGCAACCTGAGCATCACGCTGGGTGGCCGCACCATCAACCTCATTCATCTTGGGGCAGGACAAAACCCGGGCGACATGCTGGTGCACTTCCCGCATGCGCGCACGGTGTTTGTCGGCGGGCCATTTGCCCGACGCAACTGGTCCAACACTTCGTTCACGCCTTCGGTAGACAACTGGATCGCGATGCTGAAAAAAATCGCCGCCATGGATGTGGATCGCTTCCTGCCAGGCCACGGCGATATCGGCAACCAACAAGACGTGTTGGACGAAGCACGCCTGCTCGGAGATTTCCAGGCAGCCATGAAAACAGGCATGGCCCAGGGCATGGGGCGCGAGGCGCTGGTCAAGAACCTGCGTTTTCCGCAGTACCAGGACTTGCGCAACTACGACCGCCTGCACAACTTCATCAACGGCTTGCACCACCTTTACAGCACAGGCAAGCCGCTGACGGGACTGCCGTAGGCGCGTCAAAAGCTGTCACTCGGCGCGCGCGCCCTGCGCTCTTGGCGGACGATCTGATCGCAGCCAAAAGCAAAGGGCTTTATCGCCTCCTCTTCACTGCCCTGTTTGATCTTAAGGCTGACCAAAGCCGTGGCAATCGCGATGACGAACTTATTCAGACATTCCCAAGCTCCGAACCAATGACAGCTTTTGAGAAGAATTGCCAGTGGCCGCTCACCACCGAAACACTGCGCCTCTTTTCGGCTTGCAGGAAGTAAAATGCAGCCATGACATCGAATAAAGCTAAGGAAACGCTGCTCAAGTATAACTTCGTCATTGCGCGCAAAGTGAAGCCATCTAAGAGCCAGGCAGGATGACGGACTTATTCAGCCCATTTCCTAACGAGGCCGTCGAGGCAGATATGCCCAGCTTGATAAAAGAGGCGCGACTGTGGTGCAACAACGGTTGGACCGCTCGCGTCATCGAAAACGAGGACGATGAGGGATGGGCTGTCGAGATGATCAAGGACGGCGAACCCGAGCCTGCGTTGGTCGGCCCATGGACGATGGGGCGTGACAAAAAGAATCCGAAGCCGCTTGACGCATCCGCATTCAACACCCTGGTCAAAACAGCCTCGGAGTTTCTGCAACGTCAAGTTCAACAACTGCGTGCGGCGCACCACCAGAACATTACAATTAACACTCAGTCCGGACGGATCGGCATTACACTCGACATCGTGGCCGAGGAAGACGATCCCCATGCCCTGCTTTCTGCACACGATGCCAACGGAGCACAACTGGCCCAGGTGCGCGTGGAGCCTGGATTCAAACTAAGCAAAGCCAGTGCAAGCGCATGGATCCAGGATGATTATCGTAAGCCAAGTTGATGGAAAGTGGCTTTGTCAGGAACCGTGTAGCGGCATAAAAGGTGCGGCACAAAATATCCCTTGGATCGGTCCGTCCGCCTGCACCGTGTGGACTGCTCGCTACAAATAAGCATATGAATGGTATCCGAGCCTGCCGCGCTCCTCATGGCCGTTTATAATTTCATCGCTCTGTTTTAACAACCCCTGCGGATATCCTTTGAAAACTATTACGACTAAGTCCAGCCTCAAGTCTGAGGTCGATGCCCTGCTTCTCAAACTCCCCGGGGTCAGCGCAAGAAGAATCAACAACCTTGACGCCTACTTCGTCAACGACAAGATGTTTGCCTGCATCAGCGGCAACGGCGTTGGATTGCGCTTGCCCACTGCCACTGCGACTGAGTTGCAGTTCTCAAGGGACAACGTCGTTCCGTTTCAGCCTGGCGGAATTACGAGTACGAGGGAGTGGATACAGATCAACCGCGCCGAGGCGGCCGGGTATGAGAAGGATCTTGAACTGTTTCAGGCCTCGTTAGATTTCGTCAAAGGGGCCCGGGCTCGCTAGGTTGGGACCTCCTGCGGATGCATTTTGGCGGGGAGAGGCCGCCTGCAGAAAGGCATGTCGAGTACCGACCTCATGTAAGGTATGTTCAGCGCCCCTGGTTCACTCCAGCAGGAAGCGGTACAAACCGCAGGGGGGATGAGACGTAAAAGCCAGGACGCGAGCCGCTGCGTGGAAGGCCTCGAAACGATCAAGGATTAAAACAGTATGCGGAAGACATGCTCGGTAATATTGTTCAATCACATCTTTGGAGTTGTTGCGCGAATGGAATCGACTGCTCTGGCCAGCAGTGCATCAAACCCAGGGTAACCATCAGGCGTCAGAACAAACTTGCTTGTAAAGTCGCTATGGGAGTCCCCGCTCTTCAACGCAGCAATGAATCCCGCCCCGTCGCATATCCAGCTTCCACCCAGTAGCGTTACGCCTCGCGCAAAGAGCGCATCGGGAAGGCAGCCTGCGCTAGGCCCGATCATTGCGAACCAGCGGGCATTGCTGCAGCATCCTGCAACGTGATCCAGGGTGTCGTTTAGGAGCAGCGTGCTCGTCGATAAAACCTTGCTGCAACCGGAGAGTTCTTTTGCATCAAGGGTCACTCGATAACCATCATGCTCACCCACCAGGTCTTCCTTCAATTCCACCACAGTGAGCCTGACACCGCTTTCAATGAGTCGTCCAAGGAGCGGCTTGAAAAGTCCGATCATCCCGACATGTTCGCCCGGTTGAGGATTCATCTGCCCAATCGAGTCGGCACTGTTCTCAGGACGGAATCCTGCGCGGTCGAACAGGCAGCGCGTAATGGCGTTGGCGGATGCGAATCCGATGGTCTTCCAGATCCCCTTGTCTTGTGCGAACCGGCGTGCGACCTCGAGCGCATCGGCTCCGCGCAGACCAAAGCCGTCTATCCCGTCTCGCAATCGTGCGAGGGTGTCATCAAGAAGAACGTAGGACAAGCCGAGAGACCCATCCTCAAGTTCCAGGGCACAGAATTCTCCCCTGTTGTCGGGGGCAGTCTGGACAGCAGGAAGGTGCAGGTCGCGGATGCGGGGCAAGGGGCCTAGCGCTGCGAAAGCGTGCAGTTGAGCAAGGTATTCGACAGCAAAGCTCATCGGCATGGTTTCCTCATTGTTCTGCAGAGTAATTGGCAATTACCGGATCAGAGCAATGCCCTGCTAGCTAGGCATGCCGCCGGATTCCATAATCATGGCAGAGGGCCAGGATCAGGTCAGGTGCCGCGCGACGCCGCAAGGGCTTCGGCTGTCAGGGTGACGTCGCCAGCCAGTGCAATTTCGTCGCAGTTATTGCCGCTGCCAGCGCGATCGACGATCACAAAGTCGCTGACCTTATGCAGGGTAATCAGGGGATGATGCCAGACCCCGCGGGCGTAGCTGACTCCCTGGAAGCCCCTGGCAAGAAACGCCTTCAGCCCCTTAGTGGAAAATTCACCCGCAGGAGCAACGACTACCAGATACTCGTCCTCCATGGAATGCGTCACCGGGATGAAAGCCTGGCTGCCCAGGGGGTGCCGCTCCATCACTGTGATGGCCAGAGGCAGGGCGCGCGGCTCGCCGCGAAATAGGCTGATTACAGGCTTGCCTCCCTGCTCCGTGGCATCGATTGTGGCCAGGGCATCGAAACGCTCGGTGGTCCCGGCATTGATGGGATAGTGCTTCGCGCCTTCCAGCATGATCACATCGCCGAAGGGAGCGAACGCCTCGCGGGTCAAGGGCGAGATAGCCAGAGCGCTCATCAATGGCTTTCTGCGCGCATCAAACCAGCTTGCCCCAGAGGCGCAATCTCGAAGTACCGCCGTCCGGATTCATGTTGTAGCGAATGTGGGTAAGAATCCCCAGGCTCGCGATTTCTTTCTCAAAATAGTGCTGCAAGTCCATCTGCAGCTTCTGCTCCGGCAGGAGCAGTGGCCAGAACATGCTTTGCGTGATCAGCGATTTTTCGCTGCCGCCTTCGACGCATGCGGCCTGTATGGAACAACTGTCGGGATAGTTGCCCTTGTAGTGACAGGTATCGACCTCGATCTTGGCTATCCTGCCAGGCTGGCCCAGGGCGATCACGCACCAGTCGTTGCCTGGCTCGCGGCGGCGGCGGGTCTCCCAGCCGTCACCCATGTTGACGCCACGCCCGGGCATCAGGATGTTGCTGGCCAGGCCGAAGTGCTGGTTGTTGGCGGCCACCACATAAGCGCCGTTTTCGACGCTGGCCAGATCGATGAGTTCGCTGCGGCTCGCCTTCCCCCAGTCGCGCTGCGGCTGGCCGTAGATGCGCAGACGCGCGACGCCGCCGTCCGGATAGATGTTCAGGCGCACGTGGGTGAAGGCCTGCTCGCCTGACAACGCATGGTATTGGTGGCAGTCACCCTGCAGGTCCACCGAGCCCAGGATTTCCGTCCACTTCGTGGCGGCGACCGGATCGCCCTCGCAGTCGCAGGCTTGCAGCGATGCCGCAGGCGGAAAGTTTCCCGTGAAATGGCTGGTGTCGATATCGATGCCGCGGATCACGCCGCGCCGCGCCAGGCGCACGATGGCATGGTCGTGGCCATTGACGCGCTTGCGCCGGCTCTCCCAACCGTCCATCCACTTGCCATGCTCGTCGTATTTTCCCGGGATAAAGACGGCAGGCTCGGGATTCAGCATGCGCGACATGGGCGCAAAAAAATCATCCGAGCAGGCTATCGCCTCCGCGCCCAGGCGCGGGTCCGCGAGATTCATGTAGCGGTGGATGAAGTCGGGAGCGTTCGCATCGTATTGAATGACTGCCATGATTTGCCTCTTCTGTTATTTCGCGCCGGCCTCGAACCATCGCCCCAGCGCCGCGCGCTCTGCTTCCGTGATCCCCGATGCATTGTTCATCGGCATGAGCTTCTGCACCACCACCTGCTGGTAGATCAGTTGCGCATTGGCCTTGATCGCGTCGGCCGAATCCAGGCGGATATTCTTGTTGGCTATCTGCGCATTGTGGCAAATCACGCAGCGCTGATCGATGATGGTCTTGATCTCCGCCATGAGCGGCATTGCCGTCGCTGCGGCGGGCGCTGCAGGAAGCGGACGCGGAGCGAGCCAGGCTGCCACGGCCAGCAGGAGGACGACGCCCGCGGCAGGGTAGGGCCAGACCCATTGACCCTTGTGCTTCAGGATGAAGAACTGACGGATGAAAACACTGGCCAGCATGATCAGCAGGAGTACGACCCAGTTGTAGGGATGCGCATAGGTCATGCTGTAGTGGTTGGAGATCATGGTGAACAACACGGGCAGGGTGAAGTAGGTGTTGTGCACGCTGCGTTGCTTGCCGCGCTTGCCATGGATCGGGTCGGGCGTCTGGCCGGCCTGCATCGCCGCCACCACTTTGCGCTGACCCGGGATGATCCAGAAGTAAACGTTGGCACTCATGACGGTCGCGATCATGGCGCCGATCAGCAGAAAGGCGGCCCGGCCCGAAAAGAGATGGCACGCCAGCCAGGAAGAGATGGCGACATAGAGAATCACCTGGATTGCCACGATGCGATCGCCGCCCTCTCTCTGGCCGAAAGCCCGGCAGATGCCATCATAGGCCAGCCAGCCGACGACCAGAAAGGACAGCGCAGCGACTATCGCCGTCGCTGGCGCCATGTCAAATACGCTGCGGTCCACCAGGAAGACATTGGGGTTGAACAGATAGAGAATCGTGAATAAGCCAAAACCGGAGAGCCAGGTGCTGTAGGACTCCCAGTAAAACCAGTGCAGGTGATCGGGAAGCTTGGCCGGGGCCACCATATACTTTTGCGGATTGTAGAAGCCGCCGCCATGAACGGCCCAAAGCTCGCCGCTGACACCCTTGGCGATCAACTCCGGATCCTGCGGTGCGAGCAGGCTGTTGTCCAGCCAGACGAAATAAAAGGAAGAGCCTATCCAGGCGATGGCGACGATCACATGCAGCCAGCGCATCAGCAGATTGGTCCATTCGAGCGCATAGGGAAGCAGTGTTTCCATCATCGAGTCCTGAAGGTCATGGGGCGTCACGAACCTCTGTAAGTCGAATAGCTCCAGGGCGTCACCACCAGCGGCACGTGATAATTCTGGCTGCTGTCGGCGACGCCAAAGCGCAGCGTCACCACATCGAGAAAGGGCGGGGCGGTTTGCGGCACCCCCAGGGCGGCGAAGTAGGCGCCGACCTGGAAATCCAGTTCGTACACTCCCGGTTCCAGGGCGTTGCCTTCGAGTAGCGGTTGGTCACAGCGACCATCTGTGTTGGTCATCGCTGTCGACAATATTTTTCTTGCATTGTCGATAATTCTGTACAGGGTAACGGCCACTCCTCTCCCCGGTTTGCCCTGGGCGGTATCGAGCACATGCGTCGTTAAGCGTCCCATAGTCCCTCTCTGGCCAACCCCGGGCTTACCGGGGTGTCGACAAAACAAGAAGTGATTGTTGACAATAATAGGGGGTTGGGGATAATAGTCAATACATAAAATTCGACATTCCATGTCCAATGGTCAAGCGCAAGGCAGCGGGGCAGATCAGTAGCGACGAAGACCGGATGTATACCGACATCTACGATGCAGTCATGGGACATCGCCTGCCGCCGCAGACCAAGCTGACCGAGTTGGGGCTTTGCGAAATCTACGGACTAGCCCGTCATAGCGTGCGCAAGGTGCTGGCGCAGTTGGCCGAAGACGGCCTGGTCGATCTTCTCCCCAACCGCGGCGCCTATATCGCCAGCCCTTCTCCGCAGGAGGGCAGCGAGATGTTCGAACTGCGTCAGGCGCTGGAACGACTGGTGATACACAATGTCGCCGAGCAGGCGCCGGCGACAAAACTGGCGCACCTCAAGGATATGGTGCGACATGAGCGCGAAGCATGGAACAAAGGCGACCGCCCGACCTGGATCCGGCTGTCGGCCGATTTCCACGTCGAACTGGCCAAACTCTCGGGCAACGCCCTGCTCACCGACATACTGCGCCGCCTGGTTTCACGTACCACGCTGCTGATTGCCAGCATCGAGTCGCCCGGGCAGAACGTCTGCTCGTTCGATGACCATCTTGATATCCTTTCCAAACTCGAAGCCGGCGACAAGACCGGAGCATTGAAAAGCATGGCCCGTCACCTGTCCGACTGTGCCCAGCGTTCGGCCAAGACCGAAGAAAAGCGGTTTGACCTGCGCAGTGCGCTGATGCAAAGTTGACCCCGAAGCCCATAAAGGAGAAATCATGAATGCAAGCACCAGCGCCGGAGTCCATCCGGTAGACGAAGTATTGCCGGCCGGCAAACTGACCGCCCTCGGGCTGCAGCATGTGTTGGTCATGTATGCCGGCGCCGTCGCCGTCCCCCTGATCATAGGCCGAGCCTTGAAGCTGTCGCCGGAGCAGGTGGCGATGCTGATTTCTGCCGACCTGTTCAGTTGCGGCGTCGTCACCCTGATCCAGGCGCTGGGTCTGACCCAGTGGTTCGGCATCCGCTTGCCGGTGATGATGGGCGCGACCTTCGTCGCCGTCGGTCCCATGGTCGCCATGGCCAATGCGAACCCGGGCATGGCCGGCGCTCAGGCGATCTTCGGCGCAGTCATCGGCGCAGGTGCGGTGTCCGTGTTGATTGCCCCGTTCGTCAGCCGCATGTTGCGTTTCTTTCCGCCCGTGGTCACCGGCACCGTGATTACCGTCATCGGCATCTCTCTGATGCGCGTCGGCATCAACTGGATATTCGGAAACCCCTTCGGCCCGACGGCACCTTCCATCGTCAACCCCGAACACGCGCAGTGGCTGAAAGACATCGGCTCAGCGGCGGCGGCGGCAGGATCGGCTCTTCCCGCCGTGCCAAAAGGTTTGGCACTCGTACCTTCCGTGACCAACCCCGCTTATGCGCCGCTATTCAATATCGGCATGTCGGCCTTCGTTCTCGTCACCATTCTCCTCATCACCCGCTATGCCAAGGGATTCATCGCCAACATCGCCGTGCTCCTGGGAATCGTCGCCGGTTCGCTGGTCGCCGCGATGATGGGCGTGATGAATTTCGACAAGATAGGCAAGGCGGAATGGTTCCAGTTCGTCGTGCCCTTCCAGTTCGGAATCCCGACCTTCGACCCCATTCTTATCCTCACCATGGTCCTGGTGATGATTGTGGTGATGGTCGAATCCACCGGCATGTTTCTCGCGCTGGGCGACATGACCGGCCGCAAGGTGTCCCAGCCCGACCTCGCCCGCGGCTTGCGCGTCGATGGCTTGGGCACGCTGATCGGCGGCATCTTCAACACCTTCCCCTACACGAGCTTTTCGCAGAACGTCGGCCTGGTCGGGGTGACCGGCGTCAAGAGCCGCTTCGTCTGCGTCGCGGCCGGCGTCATCCTGCTCGTCTTGGGCCTGCTTCCAAAACTCTCGGCGCTGGCCGAAGCGGTGCCGGCTTTTGTCCTGGGCGGCGCAGGCCTGGTGATGTTCGGCATGGTGGCCGCGACAGGCATCCGCATCCTCTCCGGTGTTGATTATGCGAACAACCGCAACAACCTCTTCGTGGTTGCCATCTCGATCGGCTTCGGCATGATTCCGCTGGTCGCGCCGAACTTCAAGCAGTGGCTGCCGCACGGTCTGCATCCCCTGATCGAGAGCGGCATCCTTCTGGCGTCTCTCTCTGCCGTGCTGCTCAATGTCTTCTACAATGGCGTGAAGTCGGATGCCGATGCCGCCAGTGAAGCAGCGGCCAGCACGCACGGCGCGGAATAGCGCATGACTTTAGCCTACCCTCGCGACCTGGTCGGCTACGGTCGCGAGGTTCCCCATGCCAACTGGCCCGGGGCTGCACGCATCGCCGTGCAGTTCGTCCTCAACTATGAGGAGGGTAGCGAGAACTGCGTGCTCCACGGCGACAAGGCCTCCGAGCAGTTCCTATCGGAAATCATCGGTGCCGCCGCCTACGAGGGGCGGCACCTGTCGATGGAGTCTATTTACGAATACGGCTCACGCGCCGGCGTCTGGCGCATCCTGCGCGAATTCGAAAAAAGGGGACTGCCGCTGACGATTTTCGGCGTGTCAATGGCGCTCGCGCGCAATCCGGAAGTCACTGCCGCCTTCGTCGATCTGGGCCATGAGATCGCCTGTCACGGCTGGCGCTGGATTCATTATCAGAATCTCGACGAGGCCACTGAGCGCGAGCACATGAAAACCGGCATCGAAATCATCCGCGAAATGACCGGCAGCACTCCTCTGGGCTGGTACACCGGCCGCGATTCACCCAACACGCGCAAACTTCTGGTCGAGCATGGCGGCTTTGCCTACGACTCTGACTATTATGGCGACGACATTCCCTTATGGACAGAAGTGGAAACTGATTCCGGCGAGAAGAAACCGCATCTCATCGTGCCCTACAGCCTGGACTCCAACGACATGCGCTTTTCGACTGCGCAGGGCTTCAATAGCGGCGAGCAGTTCTTCCAGTACCTCAAGGACAGCTTCGACGTCTTGTACGACGAAGGAGATCCGCAAGGGCTAGACCGACCGAAGATGCTTAGCATAGGCATGCACTGTCGCCTGCTCGGACGCCCAGGCCGCTTCCGCGCATTGCAGCGCTTCCTCGATCATATTCAGGCGCATGACAAAGTCTGGATTTGCCGCCGCATCGATATCGCCGAGCATTGGACGCAGAACCACCCTTTTTCGAGGAGTCCATGAAAAGCAACATCACGCTGAAGGAGTTGAATGCCGCCGCTGCGCCAGTATTCACAGAGATACTCGGCGGCATCTTCGAGCACTCTCCGTATATTGCAGAACGCGCGGCCGAAAAGCGGCCCTTTGCCTCCGGCGCCGCTCTCCATGCGGCCATGGTGGCAGAGATCGAAGCAGCAGGAGTAGATGCGCAATTGCAGTTGATCTTGTCCCACCCGGAGCTTGCCGGCAAAGCGGCCATCCGTGGCGAACTGACTGAAGAGTCGTCGCGCGAGCAAAGTGGCGTTGGCCTGGATCGATGCAGCCCGGAGGAGTTCGTCAGACTGCAAAACCTGAATACCCGATACAAGAAGCAATTCGGCTTTCCATTCATAGTCGCCGTTCGCGGCCACACCCGACAAAGCATCATCGCGCTTTTCCAGCAAAGGCTAGAAAACGACCGGGAAACGGAACTGCGCGAATGTCTGCGGCAGGTCTATAGAATCGGGCAGCTCAGGCTCGAGGAGCTCTTGGCGAGCTGACCTGTTTCGTTTTCCGATTGCTGAAGACGAAGGGCTTCTCGACGAACATCAGCGGAATTGCCGAGGGAACCGCTGATCAACCACAACTTATCATTGCCACTGCCGCGGTTCTGTCATTGCAAGGCCTCCAGCGCCGTGACAGAAGAGAAGCGATCCCCACTGTTCTTGGCAGTGACGATTGGGTACTTGATCAGCTTTTTCCTGGTTCTTGGTGGGGTCCTACACACTCAAACATCGATGTTTCGCGCATAGAGCGCATTGCCTTCGATAAAGGCGCGGCGCGGCTCGACATTATCGCCCATGAGGGTGGTGAAAATCTCGTCTGCAGTGATGATGTCGTCAATCTGCACCTTGAGCAGTCGCCTAACTGCGGGATCCATGGTGGTCTCCCACAACTGCTGCGGATTCATCTCCCCCAGGCCCTTGTAGCGCTGTTTGGTGATGCCGCGCTCGACTTCATTGAGCAGCCAGCGCATGGCCTCGGCAAAGCTCGCCACAGGCTGCGATTTCTCGCCGCGGCGAATGCTGGCGCCGTTGCCGACGAGACCAGCGATGATTGACGAGGTGCGACGGATTTGCTGATAGTCACCGGAATGCAAAAACTCCTCGTCGATGTGGCCGATACGCAGGTTGCCATGGCGGATTTTCTCCACATCGAGTTGCCAGCGCTCCGTCTTTTCGTCGAAGCGGGGCAGCATGCGTATGGAGGCCGACACATGACGGGCAAGGAGCAGGGCGCTTTCCTTGGCGGCCGTCTCGCTTGACACGTCGAGCGAAATATCGTTTGCCAGCAAGGCGTGCAGCACCTCGGCATCGATGAAATCGCCCAGGCGCTGGATCACGGCTTCCGAGAGCAGATAGGCGCGCACCAGTTCGCCCAGCGCGTCGCCTTCGAGAACAATGGCGTCTTGCCTGGGGGTCAGCGCCGCGCCCTCCAGGGCGAGCGTCAGGAGGTACTGGGATAGCGCGTGGTCGTCCTTGATGTAGAGCTCGGTCTTGCCGTGCTTGATCTTGTATAGCGGCGGCTGAGCAATGTAGATGTGGCCGCGTTCCACCAGCTCCGGCATCTGGCGATAAAAGAAGGTGAGTAAAAGTGTTCTGATGTGGGCGCCATCGACGTCGGCATCGGTCATGATGATGATGCGGTGGTATCGCAGCTTCTCCGGCTTGTATTCTTCCTTGCCTATGCCTGTGCCCAATGCCGTGATGAGGGTGACGATCTCCTGCGAGGCGATAAGTTTTTCGAAGCGCGCCTTCTCGACGTTGAGGATCTTGCCCTTCAACGGCAGGATCGCCTGAAACTTTCTGTCGCGACCTTGCTTGGCGGAGCCGCCGGCGGAATCGCCCTCGACGAGATAGAGTTCACACTGCGCCGGATCCTTCTCCTGGCAGTCGGCCAGTTTGCCCGGCAGGCCCATGCCGTCCAATACGCCTTTTCTGCGCGTCATTTCGCGCGCCTTCCTGGCAGCTTCACGGGCGCGGGCGGCATCGACAATCTTGCCGGTGATGATTTTGGCATCGACAGGTTTTTCCTGCAGAAACTCGGCGAGTTTTTGTGCAACAATTTCCTCGACCACCGGACGCACTTCGCTGGAGACGAGTTTCTCCTTGGTCTGGGAGGAAAACTTCGGCTCCGGCACCTTGATCGAAAGCACACACGCCAGACCCTCGCGCATGTCGTCGCCGGTGGTCTCGACCTTGGCCTTTTTGGCCAGCTCGTGCTCATCTATGTACTTGTTGATGACCCGTGTCATCGCGGCGCGCAGGCCGGTCAGGTGGGTTCCGCCATCCTTCTGCGGGATGTTGTTGGTGAAGCACAGCACCTGCTCGGCGTAGGAGTCGTTCCATTGCATCGAAACCTCGACGGTGATGCCGTCCTTGTTGCCGATGGCGCTAAAGATGTTGCCGTGCAGTACCGACTTGGTACGGTTGATGTATTCGACGAAGCCCTTGACGCCGCCGGTGAAGGCGAAGTCTTCCTCCTTGGCGTTCCTCTGGTCGACCAACTTGATCTTGACGCCGTTATTGAGGAAGGACAGTTCACGCAAGCGCTTGGCCAGGATGTCGTAGTGATATTCGATATTGCCGAAGGTCTCAAGGCTGGGAAGAAAATGCACCTCGGTGCCGCGCCTCTCGGTCGTGCCGATATCCTTGAGCGGCTCGACCGCTACGCCATTCCTGAACTCCATTGCGTGCTTCTTGCCGTCGCGGCGTATGGTCAGGCGCAGCCAGTCTGACAAGGCATTGACCACGGAAACGCCGACGCCGTGCAGACCGCCGGAAACCTTGTAGGAGTTCGAATTGAACTTGCCGCCGGCATGCAGCTCTGTCATGACAATCTCTGCGGCCGAGCGCTTCTCCTCGTCATCTTCCTTGATGTCGGTGGGAATGCCGCGGCCATTGTCGGTCACGGAAATCGAGTTGTCGGGATGAATGGTGATGACGATTTCGTCGCACCAGCCAGCCAGCGCTTCGTCGATGGCGTTGTCGACCACTTCGAAAACCATGTGGTGCAAACCGGAACCGTCGGATGTGTCCCCGATGTACATGCCTGGACGTTTCCTGACTGCCTCCAGACCCTTGAGAATCTGGATGCTGCTGGAATCGTAACTGCTGTCCTGTTGGCCCGTGTTCTGGCCGTTGTCCGGTTGTGCCATGTGCTGCTCCAAAGATTAAACCTGTGTTCAGATGCGCATCGGCATCACGACATACTTGAAACTCTCGTTGCCGGGCAGCGAAAGAAGTGCGCTGCTATTGGAATCGCCGAGGCGACACTCTACCTCTTCTGCCGCGACGTTATTGAGTACATCGAGGAGGTAATTGACATTGAAACCGATGTCTATCGAATCACCCTGAAAGTCGATCTCGATCTCTTCCTGGGCTTCCTCGCGTTCAGTGTTGTTGCTGATTATTTTCAGGCTGCCGTTGGTGAAAACAAGGCGCACGCCCGGTGTTTTCTCGTTGGTCAGAATCTTCGCGCGCAGCAAGGATTGCAACAGTCCGGTGCGCGAGAGTTTGATCAGGTTGGCATGACCCTGGGGAATGACGCGCTCGTAATCCGGAAACTTGCCGTCTATCAGTTTGGAGATGAATTCGATCGCGCCGAAACGGAACAGCGCCTGCGTCGGCGATAAAACGATTTCCAGAGCATCGTCGTTATCCGACAGTTGGCGCGAGAGTTCAAGCACAGTCTTTCGCGGCAAAATCACCTCAATGGGCTGTTGCTGCTCGCCCAGGGTCTCAGAGGCATAGGCTAAACGATGGCCGTCGGTTGCAACCATCCTCATTTCATTGCCCTTGACCACCAGCAGCAAGCCGTTGAGGTAATAACGGATGTCCTGCTGTGCCATGGCGTATTGCACCAGGGCGAGCAAGCGCTTGAACTGCTTTTGGGTGACATTAAGGCGTGTCTGGCCTGCTTCGGCCTGCGCCATGCGCGGGAAATCTTCGGCAGGCAAGGTCTGCAGGTTGAAACGGCTCCTGCCCGCCTTTAGCTGCAGACGCTTGTCCTCAAAGCTCAGGTTAACCTCGGCATCTTCCGGCAGCGAGCGCAGGATATCCTGCAACTTTCTTGCACCAACCGTCAGCGCTGCCGTGTCGCTACCCGTGGTGGCAGCTCCGGTCTTGATCTGGATCTCGATATCGGTGGCCAGCAGCGTCAGCCTGTCGCCCTGCTTCTCCATCAGAACGTTTGAGAGGATAGGCAAGGTGTGGCGTTTCTCGACAATTCCGCAGACCGATTGCAACGGTTCGAGAATTTGGTTACGGGGGCCTTTAAATAAAAGCATATTTAAACCTCCTAATAATAATAAGCAAAGGCTCGAACTGTGGATAACACTAATAAATTATTTAATTTCACGGAGTTGCTCATTGTATAAGGCTCTGGACAAGCCACCGCAATGCCTGGGGACGAATGTGCGCAGTTTCTTGAGAAAACACTATTCAGGCACTTACCCACAATCCACCCCAAGCTTTTCCCGTGGTTATTCATCCCTCATCCTCTGAGGGTTTGCATCAGCACATGTACGTCATTGTTGAGCTGCGCATCCTTGCTGCGCAGGTCGGCTATAGTGCGGCAGGCGTGCAATACCGTGGTGTGGTCGCGGCCACCGAAAGCCTCGCCTATCTCTGGCAGGCTGTGGTGGGTCAGATCGCGCGCCAGCGACATGGCAACCTGGCGCGGTCTTGCGATGGCGCGGGTGCGCTTCTGCGAATACATCTCGGCCACCTTGATCTTGAAATAGTCGGCTACGGTCTTCTGAATCAACTCCAGGGTGAGTTGGCGGTTGTTCGCACCAAAAATATCTTTCAATGCTTCCTTCGCCATTTCCATGCCGATGTCGCGGCCATGAAAGCGGGCAAAAGCAATCACCTTGTTGAGAGCGCCTTCCAGTTCGCGCACGTTGGAGCGCAGATTCTTGGCAATGAGAAAGGCGACGTCATCTCCCAATGCGATTTTCGATGCTTCGGCTTTTTTCTTCAGGATGGCGACGCGCATTTCCTGCTCGGGCGGCTCTATCTGTACCGTCAAACCCCAGTCGAAGCGAGATATCAGCCTTTCCTCGAGACCACTGATATCCTTTGGATAGGTGTCACAGGTGATGACGATTTGCTTCTTGGCTTCGACCAGCGCATTGAAGGCGTAGAAAAATTCTTCCTGGGTGCGCGCCTTGTTGATGAAAAACTGGATGTCATCAACCAGGAGCAGGTCAAGCGAGCGGTAGTAGCGCTTGAAGACGTCGAAGGATTTCTGCTGGTACGCACGCACCACATCGGAAACATAATCCTCGGCATGAACGTAACGGATGACGAGGTTTGGGTTGTTGCGCCACACCTCGTTGCCCAAGGCGTGGATCAAGTGGGTTTTACCCAGGCCGACGCCGCCATAGACGAAAAGCGGGTTGTAGGAGGTGCCGGGATTTAGCGCTACCTGCTGTGCGGCGGCGCGGGCGAGATCGTTGGCGCGGCCGGTGACCAAGGTGTCGAAGGTAAATTCCGGATTGAGTCTGGACTTTTCGTAGGGATTCTCAGAGTGCCGCGGCGCACTTTTTGCTGGGACCTGTGGTGCAGCGTGGGTAATGTCGGCGGCGCGTGGCGCCTCGATGACATTTTCCCCCAAGCCCAGGCTGATGGTGACGGGTTCCGGGAAAAACTGGCGGCTTATGTTCTCTATCTGTTCCAGGTAGCGCTCGCGCACCCATTGCAGCACAAAGCGGTTGGGCGCTATGAGGCGCAGACGACAGGGCGTCTCCGCGTCGTTTTCCAGGCGCAGGGTTTTGATCCATGTATTGTACTGCTGTGCAGGCAGTTCCTTTTCGAACCGGCTCAGGCAGGTAGACCAGAATTCGCTCATCGTCACGCGGAAACCTGATTTTATTCAGGTAATTGATTTATTTGTAGTATTTTCCGTTTTGTGGGGTGGCTGATACAGCCTTCACCCCGGTTATGGGCTGGCACATTCTAGCGGGTTTGATGGGAGTTATCCACAGGCCTATCGAAAAATACATCTTGACACAGAGGGCCTTAAACGATGTAATCACGGGTTCTCTTTTCGAGGAATATTCCCATGAAACGCACTTATCAGCCTTCGGTCGTGCGCCGTAAGCGTACCCACGGCTTTCTCGTGCGCATGCGTACGCGTGGCGGCCGTGCCGTAATTCGCGCCCGTCGCGCCAAGGGTCGTACCCGTCTGGCCGTCTGACGTTGTAACGGGTGGTGGCGGGCGCTCCGGACTTCAGGTTCTGCAACGGGTACAGGCTGCACGAGGCGGATGAATTCTCCGCCGTTTTCGCCTCCCGCCGTGTTTTGCGCGGCAACCGCTTCGATCTGCATTACAGCACCGGGAGCGATTCCGGTGCTCGTCTTGGCTTGATCATCGCCAAGAAACTGGCCCGCCGTGCCGTTCACCGCAATTTGCTGAAGCGTCTCGCCCGCGAGGTTTTTCGCCAAGCTCGCCCGACACTGCCAAAATATGATCTGGTGTTGCGTCTGGCACGAGCGCCCGGGGAGAGTCTGGGCGCTGAGTCGCGTTTTGCCTGGCGTAGCGATGTCGAGCAGTTGTTGGCCAGGTTACCAAGATAAGCGCGATGAAAATGCTATTCACCGCACTCATCCGCTTCTATCAGTACTTCATCAGTCCGCTGCTGGGAAGCCGTTGCCGCTTTTATCCGAGTTGCTCGGATTATGCCATCGAGGCGCTGGATAGGCATGGCGCCCTGCATGGAACCTGGCTGGCAGTGCGGCGCCTGTGCCGCTGTCACCCTTGGCATCCGGGTGGGTTTGATCCGCTGCCTTGAGCCTTTAACTTTATCTGCTGGCCTCCTGAATCGAGAGATTGTCGATGCAAAATCAACGTTTGATCCTACTGCTGGTGTTCTCGTTTTCTCTGGTCATGCTCTGGGAGGCCTGGCAGAAGCAGAATCAGCCCAAGCCAATACCTGCGGTAGCCACGCAGAGCGCTCAGGGCGCCGCCGGTTCTGCCGCCATTCCGACGCCGAGTTCGACCGCGCCGCCGACCGTTGCCACCGCCTTGCCTGCTGCTGCCGCGCCGCAGATTGGCGCGACAACGTCCGTCAAAGCGAAGGTCAAGACCGACCTGTTCAACGCGGAAATTTCCGCCGAGGGAGGCAACCTGGTTCGGCTCGAACTCACCAAACACCACGCCACCGGAGACGTGAGCAAAAGCTTCGTCCTCTTCGACAACGGCGAGAAGCATATCTACGAGGCGCAAAGCGGCCTGATCGGCGTGGGCCTGCCCAGCCACAAAACCCTGTATGAACTCGCCGCCAGAGACTATCAGCTCAAGGATGGCCAGGAGGCACTGGAAGTTCGTCTGGTCGCCCCGGCAGCAAATGGGATTCAGGTAGCGAAGATTTACACCTTCCACCGCGCGAGCTACCTCATCGACATCGGCTACGAGATTGTCAATGGAGGCCCGGCGCCGATCAACTCTTCCGCCTATTTCCAGACGGTCCGCGATGGCAAATCGCCCGACGACGACCCCAACATGGTCAGCACCTTCACCGGCCCTGCCGTTTATACGGAACAGGAAAAGTTTCAGAAGCTGGATTTTGAAGACATTGCCAAGGGCAAGGGCAAGCACGCGCAGAAGGCCGACAATGGCTGGATTGCCGTGGTCCAGCACTACTTCGTCTCGGCCTGGCTGCCGCAGGGCAAGGTCGAGCGCGAGTTCTTCACGCGCAAACTGGCCGACAATCTCTATGGCATCGGCGTGATCGTGCCGGTGGCCGCGATTGCCCCCGGCGCCAGCGGCAAGATGACGGCGCAGCTCTATGCCGGCCCGCAGGAACAGGAGAATCTGGCCAAGATCGCGCCGGGGCTGAATCTGGTCGTGGATTATGGTTGGCTGACCGTGGTCGCAGCACCGCTGTTCTGGGTGCTTGAGTTGATCCACCACTGGGTCGGCAATTGGGGCTGGGCCATCATCGGTCTCACCGTCCTGCTTAAGCTGATTTTCTTTCCCCTGTCGGCCGCCAGCTACAGGTCGATGGCGAAAATGAAACTGGTGACGCCCAAGCTGGCGAAGTTGAAGGAGCAGTACGGCGATGACCGCGCCCGCCTCAACCAGGAAATGATGGAGATGTACAAGCGCGAGAAAATCAATCCGCTTGGTGGCTGCCTGCCCATCGTCGTTCAGATTCCCGTCTTCATCGCCCTCTACTGGGTTCTGCTTGGCACCGTCGAGATGCGCTACGCGCCTTGGCTGGGCTGGATCCAGGATCTCTCGGCGAAGGATCCGTATTTCATCCTGCCCTTGATCATGGGTGCGACCATGCTGGTGCAGACCCGGCTCAATCCGACGCCGCCGGACCCGATCCAGGCCAAGGTGATGATGTTCATGCCCATTGTGTTTACCGGCATGTTCCTGTTTTCGCCTTCCGGTCTGGTGCTCTACTGGACGGTCAATAACCTGCTGTCGATCGCGCAGCAATGGCAGATTACGCGGCTCATCGAGGGTGGAAAGAAAGCCGCCTAGCCGGGTCCGCGACACCATCGCCGCCGTCGCTACCGCACCCGGGCGCGGTGGCATTGGTGTGGTGCGCCTCTCCGGCACCGATCTTCTCAGCTTGGCGGAGAAGATTAGCAGCAGCAAGCCGCAACCCCGCGTGGCTACGCTCGCGAGATTCCGCGATTGCTCAGGCGTCACCCTCGACCAGGGAATCCTGCTCTACTTTCCGGCGCCCTATTCCTTCACCGGCGAAGATGTGCTGGAACTCCAGGGACACGGCGGCCCGGTGGTTCTGCAACTCCTGCTCTCCCGCTGCCTTGAGCTTGGCGCGCGTCTTGCAGAGCCGGGCGAATTTACCCGCCGCGCATATCTCAACGACAAGCTCGATCTCGCACAGGCCGAGGCGGTTGCCGACCTGATTGAGGCATCTACGGCGCAGGCGGTTCGGGCTGCGCTGCGTTCGCTGTCCGGAGAGTTTTCTCAAGCCGTTCATGCCCTGGTCGAGCGCCTGATCGAATTGCGCATGTTGGTCGAAGCAACACTCGATTTTCCCGAAGAGGAGATCGATGTCATCAAAGACGCCGCGCCGCGCCTGGAGAAACTGCAAGCGGATCTGGCGACGCTTCGCCTCCGCGCCAGGCAGGGCAGCCTGTTGCGCGGCGGCCTTCATGTAGTGCTTGCTGGTCCACCGAATGTCGGCAAGTCCTCACTCCTGAATCGCTTAGCCGGTGAGGATCGTGCCATCGTGACGGCCATCGCTGGCACCACCCGCGATACTGTCAGGGAGACGATACAGATCGAGGGCATCCCCCTGCACATCATCGATACCGCCGGCCTGCGCGATACTGAGGATGCGCTCGAGATGTTGGGCATAGAACGAACTTGGCGCGAGATCGAGCGTGCCGACGTCGTCCTGCAATTGGTCGATGCCGGTGCCGGCACCACTGCCGCGGATAGGGTGGTCGCCGCGCAATTGCCGGTGGCTGTTCCCCGTGTCATTGTTCATAACAAGTGTGACCTCGCCGGAATGCCCGCCGGAAGACGGATGGAGGATGGACACGTTCACCTCATCCTGTCCGCCAAGACCGGCGTCGGCATCTCCCAGCTCCACGATGAACTGCTGCGCATCGCCGGTTGGTCTGGCCACGGTGAGGACGCAATCCTTGCCCGGGCGCGCCATCTCCAGGCGCTGGCTGCGACCGAGACACATCTCGCCCAGGCTGCCAGCGAGTTGCAGCGGCTCGAGCTTTGCGCCGAGGAATTGCGGCAGGCACAGGAAGCCCTGGCGGCGATCACCGGGGAATTCAGTGCCGACGATTTGCTCGGCGAGATATTTTCGCGTTTCTGCATAGGCAAGTGATGCCAGGCATTGATTGGGTGATGCTCTCGGGCGCGGCTTTCATAGCCGGCCTGGTCGATGCTGTGGTCGGCGGCGGCGGTCTGATCCAGATCCCGGCCTTATTCACTGCCCTGCCTCAAGTGACGCCTGCGGCAATCTTCGGCACCAACAAGTTCGCCGCCATCTTCGGCACGGCCAGCGCAGCGCTGCGCTACGCGCGGCGTATCGAGGTGCCCTGGCGGGCGGCGCTGCCGGCCGCTGCCGCGGCATTCGTGTTTTCCTACCTGGGCGCCATGGCGGTTTCCCTGCTGCCCAGAGAGATATTACGCCCCCTGGTGCTGACCCTGCTCATCCTGGTCACTCTCTATACCTTGGCGCGCAAGGACTTCGGCAGCATCGACGAAAATCGCCAGCACGGCATCGGCGACATGATTATGGCCCTGCTGTTCGGCGCCTTGATTGGTTTCTACGATGGTTTCTTCGGGCCGGGCACCGGCAGCTTCCTGATCTTCTTGTTCATCCGATTCTTTGGCCTGGATTTCCTGCGCGCCTCGAGTGCGGCGAAAATCGTCAATGTTGCCACCAATGGCGCCGCGCTGCTTTACTTTGGCGCGCATGGTCATGTGCTGTGGGCGCTGGCGGCGGTGATGGCGGTGTTCAATATCGCCGGTTCGCTGCTCGGCACCCGCCTTGCCCTGCGTCACGGCAGCGGCTTCGTCAGGAAGGTTTTTCTCGCAGTGGCGACTGCGTTGATCGTCAAATTCGGCTACGATACCCTTACATGAACTAGGTGAATTGCATTATGATTCAGAAAAGTTCAATAGCCTGTTAAATCTGTATCGTTAATCACAATTCAAATCAATAAGGAGGGGACTATGAAAACCAAAATGCTGCTGCTGGCATTGGCGTTTGTTGCAACCGCTGCTCAAGCCGACATCAATGTTGGCGTTCTGGTATCTGCGACGGGCCCGGCTGCATCTCTCGGTATTCCGGAGAAGAACACCTTCGCCCTGATGCCGACCACGATCGCCGGTCAGAAGATCAACTACATCGTTCTCGACGATGCCTCGGATACCACCAAGGCGGTTACCAACACCAAGAAGCTGATCAGCGAGGACAAGGTCGATGCCATTCTCGGCTCGACCATCACGCCCAATTCTCTGGCCATGATTGACGTCGTTGCCGATGCCGAGACGCCGATGATCTCGATGGCGGCCTCTGCGCGCATCATCGAGCCCATGGACGCCAAGCGCCGCTGGGTGTTTAAGACGCCCCAAAACGACGCCCAGATGGCCATTGCCATCACCGAGCACATGAGCAATGCCGGGGTGAAGACGGCCGCCTTCATCGGCTTCTCCGACGCCTATGGCGAGGGATGGTGGAATGAGTTCAGCAAGATCGCCGAGGCGCGCCGCATCAAGGTCGTCGCCAACGAGCGCTATAACCGTTCCGACACCTCGGTTACCGGGCAGGCGTTAAAAATTATTGCGGCCCATCCTGACGCCGTGCTCATCGCCGGTTCCGGCACGCCCGCGGCAATGCCGCAGGTGGCTTTGAAGGAGAAGGGTTACAAGGGCGTTGTCTATCAGACCCACGGCGTTGCCAACAACGATTTCCTGCGAGTCGGCGGCAAGGACGTCGAGGGAACATGGCTGCCTGCCGGGGCGGTTCTGGTCGCGAACCAGCTTCCAGACTCCAACCCGATCAAGAAGGGGGCGCTCGAGTATGTCAAGAAATATGAGGCCGCCTACGGCGCCGGCAGTGTCTCCACCTTCGGCGCCCACGCCTGGGATGCCGGCCTGCTGCTGGCCCATGCGATTCCTGTTGCGCTGAAGAAGGCCAAACCGGGAACCAAGGAGTTCCGCGCTGCGTTGCGCGATGCCCTCGAATCCACCAAGGAACTTGCCGGTGCTCATGGCGTATTCAACATGTCGGCAAGCGACCACCTCGGCTTCGATCAGCGCGCCCGCGTCATGGTCAAGGTAGAGGGCGGCAAGTGGAAGCTGGCGAAGTAAGCAAAACGGCGGGGCGCGAGGCGTCCCGCTGATCCTTCTACTCGGGGCGCTCACGGTTACATCGGCGCCCCAATTATTTTGAAGGCCGTCGCATGGATCTGCAAATTGCGCTCCTGCTCGGGCAGGATGGCATCACCAACGGCGCGATTTATGCGCTGCTGTCCTTGGCCTTGGTGCTGGTGTTTGCCGTTACCCGCGTCATTTTTATCCCGCAAGGCGAGTTCGTCGCCTTAGGCGCGCTGACCCTGGCAAGCTTCCAGGTCGGCAAGACGCCTGGTACGCTCTGGCTGCTCGCCGGGGCGGGCCTCGCCGTGGCCCTGATCGATGTTTCGTTGTCGCTGCGCAGCGGTGCTACGAAGCGCATACCGAAGATACTGTTGTGGAACCTGGTTTATCCGGCGGCGGCGGCCGCCGTCATATTATTTGCCAAGCCTGTCGAATGGCCCATGCTGGCCCAAGTGCTTCTCTCTCTGGCGCTGGTGGTGCCGCTGGGGCCCATGGTCTACCGCCTCGCTTTCCAACCAGTGGCGGAGGCTTCGGTGCTTGTTCTCTTGATCGTCGCGGTGGCGGTGCATCTGGCCCTGGTTGGCTTGGGCCTCTTGTTCTTTGGCGCCGAGGGTTCGCGCACCACGGCGTTTTCAGATGCCTCGTTGCAGTTGGGTAGTATCGCCGTCAGCGGCCAGACTCTTTGGGTGCTGGGAGCGAGCGTCTTCCTGATCGTCGCCCTCTACCTGTTCTTCGGCCGCACCATTTCCGGCAAGGCCTTGCGGGCTACCGCCATCAATCGAACGGGTGCGCGCCTGATGGGCATATCGACGGTGCTGGCAGGCAAGCTGTCCTTCCTTCTGGCGGCGCTCATCGGCGCCTTCTCGGGGATCCTGATTGCGCCCATTACCACCATCTACTATGACACCGGCTTCCTGATCGGCCTGAAAGGCTTCGTCGGCGCAATCGTCGGCGGCCTTGCGAGCTATCCGATTGCCGCCGCAGGTGCGCTGCTGGTCGGTTTGCTCGAAGCCTATTCCTCCTTCTGGGCCAGCGCCTTCAAGGAGGTGATCGTGTTTACGCTGATTATCCCGGTGCTGGTGTGGCGCTCATGGACCACGCGTCACGTCGGGGAGGACGAGTGAACTCGCGCAAGATGTTAGTGGTCTTTCTCTTCCTGCTGGGGTTGGGCCCGCTCGTGCTGCCCGAGTTCTATGTGACGCTCCTCAATTACATCGGACTCTACGCCATCGTCGCGCTGGGTCTGGTATTGCTCACCGGTGTCGGGGGGTTGATCTCTTTCGGCCAGGCCGCCTTCGTTGGCCTGGGTGCATATACCACCGCCACCCTGACCACCGCGACCGGATTGCCTGTCTGGTTGGCGCCTTTTGGCAACTCGCCCTGGTTCGCGCTTTTGGCGGGGTTGTTGCTGACCGCAACGGTGGCCGCTGTGCTCGGTGCCCTGACCCTGCGTCTGTCCGGCCACTACCTGCCGCTTGGTACCATCGCTTGGGGCATCAGCATCTTCTTCCTTTTTGGCAATCTCGAGCTCCTCGGCGGCCACACGGGCATCACCGGCATTCCAGCCATTAACCTCGCCGGCCTGGAAGTGAAGAACGGGCGTGAGTTCTACTATTTGATCTGGCTGGTGCTGATGGCGGCGATCTGGGCCAGCAACAACCTTCTTGACTCGCGCGCAGGACGCGCCATCCGCGCCCTCAAGGGCGGCACGCTGATGGCGGAGGCGATGGGGGTCGATACCGCCCGTCTGAAGATGGCGATTTTCCTCATCGCGGCCTTGTTAGCCTGCGTCTCGGGCTGGCTGTATGCGCACTTGCAGCGCTTCGTCAATCCGACGCCGTTCGGCCTGGGCATCGGCATCGAGTACCTGTTCATGGCGGTGGTCGGTGGTGCTGCCAGCGTCTGGGGTGCTGTGGTTGGTGCTGGTGTCATCACGGTCCTCAAGCAGTGGCTGCAGGATTTGCTGCCGAAGATACTGGGCAGCAGCGGCAATTTCGAAATGATTGTTTTTGGCTTGATGATGGTGTTGATGCTGCAGCGGGCGCGTGACGGTCTCTGGCCCATGCTGGCCAGGCTTGTTCCAATGGCGCGAGGCGGCGACAGGGCTGTGCCTGCTGCCCCGCCGCTGCTGAAGAAGGTCATGGCGCAGGCCGGCAAGCCGCTGCTCGAAGTGCGTGGCGCGAGAAAGCAGTTCGGCGGCCTGGTGGCCAGCAACGACATGAATCTCACGGTCAATGCCGGAGAAGTGCTGGCCTTGATCGGTCCCAATGGTGCTGGCAAGACTACTCTATTTAATGTGATTTCCGGGGTGATGCCGCCCTCCGCCGGCGAGATACTGTTCCTCGGCGAGCGTGTAGAGGGCCTGACTTCGCGCATCATCGCCCGCCGCGGCATGAGTCGCACCTTCCAGCATGTGCGTCTCTTGCCCACCATGAGCGTGCTTGAGAATGTCGCCATCGGCGCCCACGCGCGCGGCGCCAAAGGGGTGATCGCTGCAGCGTTGCGTCTCGATCGGGCCGAGGAGAGGTGCTTGCTGGCCGAGGCGGCGCGCCAGATCGAGCGCGTTGGCTTGCAGAATAATATGTTCGACCCGGCTGGCAGCTTGGCCTTGGGACAGCAACGCATTCTCGAGATCGCGCGCGCGCTCTGTGCCGATCCCTGCCTGCTGCTGCTTGACGAACCCGCTGCAGGCCTCCGTTATCTTGAAAAGCGTGCGCTTGCCGACTTGTTGCGGCGGTTGCGCGCCGAAGGCATGGGAATACTGCTGGTCGAGCATGATATGGATTTTGTCATGGGACTGGCCGATCGCGTCATCGTCATGGAGTTCGGTGAAAAAATCGCCGAAGGATTGCCGGAAGAGGTGCAGCGCGATCCGCTCGTCCTCGAAGCCTATCTCGGGGGTGTGGTATGAATGTGAAAGCCATCCTCGAGGTGACGGACCTTTGTGTTTCCTATGGCAAGGTCGAGGTGCTGCACCACGCCAATTTGCGCGTCTCTCCGGGACAGATCGTCACCGTCATCGGCCCCAACGGTGCTGGCAAGACCACCATGCTCTGCGCCATCATGGGTCTGCTGCCCAAGAACCGGGGTGAGATCGCTTTCCTGGGAACTCAGCAGAGCGAGGTCGAGGTTGAGCGCATGGTGGGTTTGGGCATGAACCTGGTGCCCGAAAAGCGCGAACTGTTCGGCGAGATGAGCGTCGAGGACAACTTGCTGCTCGGGGCCTTCATGCGCTATCGAAGGGGGATGCGCGACCAGCGCGAAACGATGTCAGAGGTATTTGACATCTTCCCGCGCCTCAAGGAGAGGCGCGGGCAACTGGCCGGCACGCTTTCAGGAGGCGAGCGGCAGATGCTGGCGGTCGGTCGTGCCTTGATGGCCAAGCCCAAGCTCTTGATGCTCGACGAGCCCAGCCTCGGTCTTGCGCCTCTGGTTGTGCGCGAAATATTCCGGGTCATTGCCGACCTGAAACAGACCGGCGTCTCCATTCTGCTGGTCGAACAGAACGCCCGCGCCGCCCTGCAGATCGCCGACTACGGCTACGTCCTGGAGACCGGCGAGATCGCCCTTGAGGGACCGAGTGCCAAGTTGATCGACGACCCCAAGGTGGTCGAGAGCTATCTCGGCCTCGGCGGAAAGCACTAGCGCTGCCCCCCCACCCCTTGCCCAGTAAAGTGGGTGACGGGGGTTCGTCTGCGCGGCCCGGCGCCGAGGACTGGTGTTTCACGTGGAACCAGTCGGTAGAGGTTTCACGTGGAACAAGTCCCCTGTAATTATCCCGGCGGGAAGGGTATGATTGCGCCTCTTTTGTCTTAGCCGCTCCGATGCTGTTTCCCACGCGTTTCGACGTAATTGTCATTGGCGGCGGCCATGCCGGCACCGAGGCGGCGCTTGCCGGCGCACGGGCCGGCGCGCGCACGCTGCTGCTTACGCACAATATCGAGACGCTCGGGCAGATGTCGTGCAACCCTTCCATCGGCGGCATCGGCAAGGGCCACCTGGTCAGGGAAGTGGATGCGCTCGGCGGCGCCATGGCGGCGGCTACCGACGAAGCCGGGATCCAGTTCCGCATCCTGAATTCGAGCAAGGGTCCGGCGGTGCGGGCGACCCGCGCCCAAGCCGACCGCATTCTCTACAAGGCGGCGATCCGCCGGCGCCTTGAGAACCAGCCCAACCTGACTCTGTTTCAGCAGGCGGTCGACGATCTTCTGGTTTCCGGCGATCGCGTGAGCGGCGTCGTTACGCAACTGGGCATCCGCTTCGAGGCGCAGGCAGTGGTCCTGACGGCGGGCACCTTCCTCGGCGGCCTGGTCCATGTCGGGCTCGCCAATTACCATGCCGGTCGCGCCGGTGATCCGCCGGCGATCTCCTTGGCGCAGCGTTTGCGGGAGTTACAACTTCCGGTTGGCCGCCTCAAGACCGGTACGCCGCCGCGCCTCGATGGTCGCAGTATCGATTATTCGCAGTTGCAGATCCAGCATGGCGACGATCCGGTGCCGGTGTTTTCCTTTCTCGGCAGAGCAGAACAGCACCCTCGTCAGGTCCCTTGCTGGATAACCCACACCAATGCACGCACCCACGAGATCATACGCGCCGGCCTCGACCGCTCGCCGATGTTCACGGGGGTGATCGAGGGTATCGGTCCGCGCTACTGCCCCTCGATAGAGGACAAGATCCATCGCTTCGCCGGCAAGGACAGCCACCAGGTTTTCCTCGAGCCGGAGGGGCTGGATACCCACGAGATCTATCCGCAGGGCGTATCCACCAGCCTGCCTTTCGATGTGCAACTGGCCCTCGTGCGCAGCATGCGCGGCCTGGAAAACGCGCATATCCTGCGTCCCGGCTATGCCATCGAATACGACTATTTCGATCCGCAGAACCTCAAGGCATCGCTCGAGACGAAGTCGATTGCCGGCCTGTTCTTTGCCGGCCAGATCAACGGCACCACAGGTTATGAAGAGGCCGCCGCCCAGGGACTTCTCGCCGGCATCAATGCCGCGCTGCAGATTCAGGGTCGGGGGGCCTGGTGCCCGCGGCGCGACCAGGCTTATCTCGGCGTGCTGGTTGATGACCTCATCACCCGTGGCGTTTCCGAGCCCTACCGGATGTTTACCAGCCGCGCCGAATACCGCCTTTCCTTGCGCGAGGATAATGCCGACCTGCGCCTGACCGAGATAGGCCGCGATCTGGGCCTGGTCGACGATGCCCGCTGGAGAGCCTTCTGTGTCAAAAGAGAGGCCATTGAACGCGAGCGCGAGAGGCTCAAGACGACCTGGGTCAATCCGCGTATTGTCGGCGAGGCGGATGCCTTGCGCGTCCTGGGCCAGCCGCTGGAACGCGAATATCGTTTGCTCGACCTGCTTTGCCGGCCGCAGGTGCACTATGCCTCCCTGATGTCCTTGCCGGGCGCCGGCGAGGCGGTCAACGATCCGCAGGTGGTGGAGCAGGTCGAGATCCAGGCCAAGTATCAGGGCTATATCGACCGTCAGCTGGAGGAGGTTGCCAAGAGCCAGGCCAATGAAACCCTACGCCTGCCCCAGGACCTGGACTACGGCGAGGTGCATGGCCTTTCCATAGAGGTACGGCAAAAGCTCAATCTGCACAAACCGGAAACCCTGGGACAGGCCTCGCGCATCCAGGGCATAACGCCCGCAGCCATTTCTCTTCTGCTGGTGCATCTCAAGCGCCGCTCGACGCGGGAGAAGCAGAGCGCATGAGTTCGAGAGAGCAACTCCATTCAGGCATTAATGAAATCGGCCTCGATCTGTCTTCTGAAACCGAGGATAAGCTGCTTGCTTACCTCGCCTTGATAGCCAAGTGGAACCGTACCTACAATCTTACAGCCGTGCGCGACGAGGCCGCCATGGTGGGTAATCACTTGCTCGACTCGCTAGTCGCTCTGCCGCACCTTGCGGGAGCCGGGTCGTTGGCTGATGTCGGCAGCGGCGCTGGACTGCCTGGCATTCCCCTGGCACTGGCACGGCCCTCTTTGGCCGTGACGCTGGTCGAGTCCAGCCAGAAGAAGGCGAGTTTCCTGCAGCAAGCGAAAATCGAGCTGAAGCTCGCTAATGTGAGCATACACTGCGAGCGTGTGGAATATCTGAAGCCAGAAGTTCCATTCGATGCGGTGATCTCCCGGGCATTTTCCGACCTTGCCGAGTTCGTTCGTCTGGCCGGGCATCTGACGGCTTCGGGCGGGCGTCTCCTGGCAATGAAAGGCATCGATCCGCATGAGGAAATCGCCCAACTGCCGGCCGGCTGGCGGGTTACGCAAACCATCCCCCTGACCGTGCCAGGCTTGGCGGTGCAGAGGCATTTGATAGCTATCGAAAGGGTGTAGTTCATGCATATTTTTGCGATTGCCAACCAGAAGGGCGGCGTCGGTAAGACCACCACCACTGTGAACCTTGCCGCGGCGCTAGCCGCCGCCGGCCAGCGCACGCTGCTGGTGGACCTCGATCCCCAGGGTAACGCCACCATGGGCAGCGGTGTGGACAAGCAGTCGCTGGAAAACTCCGTCTATCAAGTGCTGCTCGGCCTGGCCACTCTGGCCGAGGCGCGCGTCGTCTCGCCATCCGGAAAGTTCGACCTCCTGCCCGCAAACCGCGACCTAGCTGGTGCTGAGGTCGAGATGGTTGGCCTTGAACAGCGGGAGATGCGGCTTAAGGAAGCGCTCACTCTTCATAACGAAGACTACGATTTCGTCCTTATCGACTGCCCGCCGTCACTGTCTCTTCTGACACTGAACGGCCTGTGCGCAGCCCACGGCGTGGTGATTCCGATGCAATGCGAGTACTACGCCCTGGAAGGGCTGTCGGACCTCGTGAACACCATCAAGAAGGTGCATGCCAACCTCAACCCTGACCTCAAGGTCATCGGTCTGTTGCGGGTGATGTTCGATCCGCGCGCCGCGCTCGGCCAACAGGTTTCCGCCGAGTTGGAGAAGCATTTTGGCGACAAGGTCTTCAAGACCATAGTGCCGCGCAACATTCGCCTCGCCGAGGCGCCAAGCTACGGCGTGCCTGGCGTGTTGTTCGACAAGGCATCGAAGGGTGCGCAGGCCTACCTGGCCTTCGCCGCAGAAATGATAGAACGCGTGAAAACGCTGTAAAGGAAGAAAAATGAACCCCACGAAAAAGAAAGGCCTCGGCCGCGGACTCGACGCTCTTCTGGCAGCCAATAGCGGCAATGAGCCGTCGCGTCAGGACAAACTGTCCGTCACCGCCCTGCAGCCGGGCAAGTACCAGCCGCGCACGCACATGGATCAGGAGTCGCTGAACGATCTGGCTGCCTCGATCAAGGCCCAGGGCGTGATGCAGCCAATCCTGGTGCGCCCGGTCGGCATCGGCCGCTACGAGATCATCGCCGGCGAGCGCCGCTGGCGCGCCGCCCAACTCGCGGGAATGAACGAAGTGCCGGTGCTGGTGCGCGATATTCCGGATGAGGCAGCGCTGGCGATGTCGCTGATAGAGAATATCCAGCGCGAGAACTTGAACCCGCTCGAAGAAGCCGCCGGCATCCAGCGCCTGATCGACGAGTTCGGCATGACCCACCAGGAGGCGGCAGATGCCGTGGGCCGTTCGCGCCCGGCGGCGAGCAACCTGCTGCGCCTGCTGCATTTGGCCAAGCCGGTGCAGGAATGCCTCTATTCCGGGGAACTCGACATGGGCCATGCGCGCGCCTTGCTGCCCTTGTCGAAATCCGAACAAGCGCGGCTCGCCGCCCAGGTGGTGCACAAGGGCTTATCGGTGCGCGAGACGGAGAGGCTGGTTGCCCGCGAACTCAATCCGCCGGCGAAGAAGGCCGCTGCCCATGAGGCCGACCGTGATCTCTTGAGTCTCGAAGAGGAACTCGCAGATGCAATAGGCGCAGCGGTCAAGATAAGCGCCAACAAGAAGGGCGTAGGCAGCCTGACCATACGCTATAGCGGGCTGGAGCAACTTCAGGGAATTATCGAACGGCTGCGCCGCTAAGCTCCGCAGCAGGGTCGCGCTGTAGTCAACTTTTGGCTGCGGCGGCACGGAGCAATGCTCCACGAAACCCCGCCTTCGCCCCCAGGGAGGGGGTTTAGAGGAAGGTTCTTATTAGGCAGTCCGCGCCGCCCGTCGCCCGCGTGCGAGGTCTATGCCGCCAAGGAGCAGTAGTCCGATCACGAAATAGCTGCCTGTGGCGAGTATAGCCAGGCGATGATTGCCTGCGGTCAGCCAGGTGACCAGTCCGTAGGTGAGCGGGCCGAGGATGGAGGAAAGTTTCACTGCCAGCCCCCAAAGCCCGAAGAATTCCGCCCGCCTTGCTGCCGGACTGAGCATGGCGATGGCGGCGCGGGCGGCAGACTGGCTGGCGCCCAGACAGATTCCTGCGAGCGCGGCGGCCGCCCAGAAACGCGAAGCGTCTTCTGCCGACCAGGCGAGAAGCGTCATGACAATCCAGCCTACCAGCGTCAGGGCTATGCTGCGTATGTGTCCGACCCTGTCCTGCAGGTAGCCGAAGGAGAAAGCGCCGGCAGCGGCCATCAGGTTCACGACGACGATAAGAGCCAGGGTCTGCTGGGTGGTGAATTTCATTGCCTGCTCGGCATAGACGGCCGCCAGGGTGATGACCGCCTGGATGCCGGCCTGGTAGAACACGATGCATATCAGGAGCCGGCGCAGGTCCTTGAAGTCTTGCGCATGATGCAAGGTCGCCTTGATCCGGGTGAAGGCGCTGCCGACCCAGCCGCGGCTGACTTCGCCTTGGGGCAAGGCACGCTCGCGAAGGTAAAGAAAGGTTGGCACGCTGGCGAGAGCGAACAAGGTCGCCGTGATCAGCATGGAGACAGGCACGAAGTGCGATGCGCCCAGACCCTGCGCCTGCGCCCAACTGATGTAGGCGAGACACAGGCCGAGACTCAGCAGACCGCCGAGGTAACCTAGGCTCCAGCCCCAACCAGAGATGGTTCCCAGGCTGTCTTCCTGCGCCAGTTCGGGCAGGAAGGCGGCGATCAGGTTCTCGCCGCTGCCGAAAAAGAAATTCGACAGCACCACGAAAAGGATGGCCAGGACGAGGTCGCCCGGCCCGGCCAGGGCCAGTCCGGCCGTACTGATCACACAGCCGATGGTGGTGATGAGTAGCAGTTTTTTCTTGGCGGCGTGAATGTCGGCCCAGGCTCCGACCAGGGGTGCGCTGACCATGATCAGGGCGTAGGAGGCGGCGAGAGCGGAAGTCCAGGCGAATGTTGCCCACGGCGCGCCGGCTGCGACCACGGAGACGAAATAGGCATTGAACAGAGCGGTGATGACGACCGTGGTGTAGCCGGAATTGGCGAAGTCATACATTGCCCAGGCCCACACTTCGCGGCTTGTGGCGCCGCTGGCAAGACGGTTTGACGGGCTAGACTGCATCCCGCTCACAGACCGAGCCTGCGCTTGGCATTTTCTGCACAACTATTGATCTGGGCCTTCGGCGTTATCTGTAATATGCGCAGGATCTCATGGGGCACGCTCAGCAGGGAATACTTCTGTTTCAGGTCGGCGGCCATCTTCAGCATCAGATGTGCCGTCATTTCGGCATCCGCCAGGGCCCGGTGATGGCGGCCGGTGCTGGGCAGTCCCAGGTGTTCCGCAAGCGTCGCCAATTTGTGATTCGGCGCAAGCGGATAAATCCTGCGCGCCAATAACATCGAACAGACGAATTCCTGATTTCTTTTTCTGCTGATCCTCTGCAACTCGGCATCCAGAAACATACGGTCGAAGGAGGCGTTGTGGGCTGCCAGGGGAAAATCGCCGAGGAACTCAGCCAGTTCTTTCATCACCTCGGTCACAGGCGGGGCCTTGCGAATCATGGCATCGGAGATTCCTGTGAGCGCTGCGATGTATGCCGGTATCGCCATGCCGGCATTCATCAGGCTCTGGTAGCGATCGACGATACGGCCTTCTTCCAGCAACACGACTGCCACCTCGGTGGCCCGATCGCCCATCCCGGGGGATAGGCCTGTCGTTTCGAAGTCGATGACAGCAAGCCTATCCACGTTTGCATCCGATAACTCCGGTGACTGCAGAGCGGACTGCGTATTCCACGGGATTAAGCCTATCTGATTGGTGCGCCCGACACGATTCGAACGTGCGACTTCTACCTTCGGAGGGTAGCACTCTATCCATCTGAGCTACGGGCGCGTGGGGCGACAGCATAGCGGTTTTGCCCTGATACGTCCATGCGTGGCCTGTGCCACCGTGGACAAAGTCGCTATAATTGTTCGCTCTCTAACATGCTTCCCAGTCATCAAGGATCCCACCATGGCCGACCATGAACATACCAGCGGCGGTTTCAAGCTGCCTAAAGAGGTGGCTCTCTCCATCCTCGCTCTCGTTTTCCTCATCACAGTCATCATCTTCGCCGCAAACTACATACCTTCAAAAGCCATGGGCGATCGCAAGAAGGTAGACGAAGAGGCTGTCGCCACGCGCATCCAGCCGGTAGCCAAGGTTGAGTTGGCCGCAGCCACAGCGGGCGGCGCCAAGGTTTCGAGGAGCGGCGAAGAGGTTGTCAAGAGCGCTTGCTTCGCCTGCCATGGAACCGGGGCCGCAGGTGCGCCCAAAATCGGCGACAAGGCTTCCTGGGGACAGCGCCTCGCCATGGGTCTGGACGGACTGTTGAAGTCGGCCATTGCCGGCAAGAATGCCATGCCACCGAGGGGTGGCTCGGATGTCAGCGATATCGAACTGGCGCGAGCCATTGTCAATATGGCGAACAAGTCCGGGGCGAGCTTCAAGGAACCGGCCGCGAAGTAAGGACCTTTCCCCCGCCCCGGAGCCTCCGCTTCGCTCCGTCACTCAGCCGACGGCGAACAGCGATCGCCGAACTCCCTGCCCCGTCTTGAGGCGGCCCGGCGATGAGGCGAGCACTTGCTCCGCGGCACAAGTGCCGTGGGTTTTCCATTGGACAACTACGGCTACTAGGCGCTACTCAGCAGCGCCTTGAACTGGGCCAGTTTGGCTCGACCGGCAGCCTTGTCCGGGGACGCTCCCTCCTTGCCGCCTGAAATTTTCAGGTCGTCGCCCATCTCGGCGATGAAGCGCGAGGGTGCGCAATCGCGCCATTCCTTGCCCTGCTTGCGTCGTGTGCACCAGGAGAGGTGCAGGCTCTGCTGGGCACGCGTGATGCCGACATACATCAGACGCCTCTCCTCTTCGAGGCGGCCGTCCTGCTCGGCGTCTCGATGCGGCAGGATTCCTTCCTCGACGCCGACCAGGAACACATGCCTGAATTCCAGGCCCTTGGCGGCGTGCAGGGTGGCGAGCTGCACCGCGTCGATGTCCTCCTCCTGCTTGTCGAGCATGGTGATGAGTGCTACTGTCTGGGTCAGTTCCTGGAGATTCTTGCCTTCCTCTTCGCCCTTTCTGCTGAGCCAGTCGATGAAGTCGCGGACGTTTGCCCATTTTGTCTCGGCCTCGCGCGGATCGAGGGTGTCGAACAAGTAACTCTCGTAGCCGATGGCCTTGACCAGATCCTCAAGTACCTGCGAAGCCGGCTCGCGCGTGGCACGCCATTCCATGCGGTTGATGAATGCGCCGAATTCGCGCACCCCCTCCAACTGCTTGGGGTTGACGTGGCTTGCCGCTCCGGCTTCGAAGGCGGCGGCGAACAGGCTGACATGGCGGCTACCGGCATAGTTGCCCAGCGCCTCCAGGGTCGTGCTGCCGACGCCCCGCTTGGGACAGGTGATGGCGCGGATGAAGGCGGGATCGTCGTCGCCGTTGGCTATCAGGCGCAGGTAGGAGGTGATGTCCTTGATCTCGGCGCGATCAAAGTAGGACTGTCCGCCCGACAGCAGGTAGGGAATCTTATGGGTGCGCAGTTGCTGCTCGAAGGCGCGCGCCTGGTGGTTGCCGCGGTAGAGGATGGCGTAGTCCTTGTGGGTACCGCGATGGTCGAACTTGTGAGCCATCAGCTTCACCACCACCAACTCGGCCTCATGCTCGCCGTCGCGGGTTGCCGTGGCTTGTATCGCTTCGCCATGGCCGCGGTCTGACCACAGGCGTTTCTCGAACAGCTTCGGGTTATTGCCGATGAGACTGTTTGCAGCCTTGAGGATGGTCGTGGTCGAACGGTAATTCTGTTCGAGCTTGATGACTCTCAGGAGCGGAAAATCTTTTGTCAGAAGATTCAGGTTCTCGACGTCGGCGCCGCGCCAGGCATAGATCGACTGGTCATCATCGCCGACCGCAGTGAAGGCGGCGCGTGCTCCGGCGAGGAGTTTCAGAAGCCGGTACTGGCAGTGATTGGTGTCCTGGTACTCGTCGACCAGCAGGTAGCGCAGGCGGCCCTGCCAACGTTCCAGCGCCTCGGGCGAGCTGTCCAGAAGCTCTGCCGGCAGTTTGATCAGGTCGTCAAAATCGACCGCCTGATAGGCCGAGAGCGTCCTCTGGTACTCGGCATAATTCAGCGCGGCGGCTATTTCCAGCGGACCCTCCGCCTCGTTCATGGCCTGCCCGGGATCCACCAGGGAGTTCTTCCACATCGAGATCCGGCTTTGCACGGCACGTATATGCGCCTTGTCGTGGTCTTTCGTCAGATCGGCGACGATGGCGGTGCTGTCCGAGGAATCGAGGATGGAGAAAGAGGGCTTGAGACCGCAGAGCTTCGCCTCCTGGCGCAGGATGCGCGCGCCCAGGGCGTGGAAGGTGCTGGTCGTCAGGCCCTTCAGCGGCCGACCGGGCAGGAGCTTGGCGATGCGTTCCTGCATCTCGCGCGAGGCTTTGTTGGTGAAGGTGATGGCGGCGATATGCGTAGGCAGAATGCCGCATTCCTCGACCAGGTAGGCGATCTTGTGGGTGATGACGCGCGTCTTGCCCGAGCCGGCGCCGGCCAGCACCAGGACGGGACCGTCGAGATACTTGACCGCTTCGCGCTGCGGCGCATTGAGTTTGGAGAGCACGGTCAGCGCAGTGCGCTGAAAACCATCTGCGCCAGGTTGCCGGCAGCGCCCAGCGGATCCTTGCGGATTTTTTTCTCCTCCTCGGCAATCATCAAAAACAGACCGTCGAGTGTTTTCTGCGTGACATAGTCATCGAGATGGGCGTCCTGTTCCTTGATCAGGCCCAGTTTCGCCGCGCGGCCGGCGAACTCGTCATACTTTTCGGCGAGCTTGACCTTGGCCATCGCCTTCCTGACGATGGGGCGAAATTTCTCCGTCAGTTGAGTTGAAGTGGTGCGCCTGAAGTACTGCGTCGCGGCATCCTCGCCGCCGGTCAGAATGCCCTTGGCGTCACTGAAAGACATCTGCTTGACGGAATTTACGAGCAGCGCCTTCGCCTCGGGCACTGCCGCTTCTGCGGCACGATTCATGGTAATCACCAGTTCATCGGCGGATTTGCTCATCCCCAGTCCGCGCAGCAAACCCTCGGCCTTTTGCAGAGCTTGCGGCAGCGCAATCCTGACCTTCGGGTTGCCGAGGAATCCGTCGCTCTTGCCCAGGAGGTCGACAGACTTGCCGGCACCCTGGCTGAGCGCCTGCTTGAGACCTCCCCCGGCGTCCTTGCTGCTGATCTGGTCGAGTGTGAGCGCTTGGGCCGAGACCGAGAGGAAAAGGCCGAGCCATAGTGCGATTGCACGCATTTGAACGCTCCGGAAAGTATGGGTGAGAAAGCCTTGCGGGGACTGGCGATTGCAGCAGCGCTATTTTCTCACAAAAGCTTGCCGCAGCTTGACGCTCCTGGCAACAGGACAAGCATTCTTGCTATTCAAAGAGAATAGCAGCAAGTCGTGCAGCCACGTCATCCATTATTTCCGACGGGACCGCTTCCCAACTGATGGCAATGGACTGCGCCACCGGCTGAACTTTCTTTCCATATTTCGCGAGCGGCAACAAATAGGCGGGATCGCCCGCTACTTCAGCTTGTATTTCCTATGCAGCAACCGTTTGCGTCGGTAGAGGTTCTTGAATCCCTGCGTTAGATGAAAGGTAACCAGATAGAGCCCGAACGATAAAAATGCCAAAACGGGGCTCTTGATAAAACAGTTCCACAACTTTATCGCCCGTGATGCTGAAAAGAACGCAGTCTTCTGCGCAAACAGCGGTAGAGGTTCTACGCCTGTGTTCGGAGAAAACGCCAACTTCGCCAAACATATCTCCGTCGACCAGCGTCTTGCCGTATTCGACAATACTAACTGCCCCCTGGCGCAGGAGATAGATATGGTTGGCTTCATCCCCTTTATGAAACAGCACCTGCCCACTGGAAGCGGATACTCTTGTCATGTAGGGAATCAAAAAGTCTAGCGAGTGATGGTGGTCGACAACTTCACGAACACTTTGAATCGTCGCATTCACTTCTCTCAAGCGTAAGAAGTTTAATGGCAGCAGGGAGACATGGAGCACCAGAATCGGAAACACCTTGCTGAAAATGCCATAGTAGAGGCCCATCAGCGCATAACCGATAAAAACAAGGTTGCTCGCAATGGCGACCGTGCGCAGCGGCACGATGGTCTTCATGAAGAAAGATGAGAACACCAAAGCTGCTGCTACCCAAGCAACTAATTCCATTGCCAAGATTCGATTACCAGGGAATATTCAGGCCTCAATAATACCGGATAAAAGATATGCTCAGGTAGTAGATAGATATGCTGTAGGCACGATTTTACCCACCTACGTTTAGAGAATGCCTGAGCAAGTCCATCATCGCGAGCCCAAAAGGGCCGGGGCAAGCGCAATGACGAGGTTGTACTTGATCAGCGTTTCCTTGGATTAATGTTGAACATCCTTGAACCCGGTCGATTAATCGGTGTCCGCTGTTCAAATGTTTGTTCGTCTGCGCAGGGTCGCTGTGATCTCGGCTTTTTTGAGCAGACAATCAAATCAGAATCTGTGAGTTATGCCTTGGCATCGCGCCAGTGGCAGGTGTGGTCGAGAGGCAGTCGGTCGCGATGCTGTTGAAAAATTCAGGTGATGGGTTTAATTAGCATCAAACGCCGGCGGCGTGAGCCTGTTGATCGGCATGATAGCTCGAGCGCACCATCGGACCGCAGGCGGCATTCGAAAAACCCATAGCCATCGCTTCTCTCTCGAACTGGGCGAAAACATCAGGATGCGCATAACGCAGCACCGGCAGGTGGTGGCCTGAGGGCGCGAGATACTGGCCGATGGTGAGCATGTTGACGCCATGAGCGCGCAGGTCGCGCATCACTTCGAGGATCTCTTCGTCTTTCTCGCCGACGCCGACCATCAGCCCGGACTTGGTCGGAATGTGCGGATTCCTCGCCTTGAATGCCTTGAGCAGCGCCAGCGAGTGGGCATAGTCGGCGCCAGGCCGCACTGACTTGTAGAGGCGTGGCACGGTCTCCAGATTGTGGTTCAGGACGTCCGGCGGCGCCGCTGACAGGATGTCTATGGCAATATCGAGGCGGCCGCGAAAGTCAGGCACCAGCACTTCGATGACGGTCTGGGGAGAGAGTTTGCGTACCCTGCCGATGCAGTCTGCAAAATGCTGCGCGCCGCCATCCTTCAGGTCGTCGCGGTCTACGCTGGTGATCACCACATATTTGAGTTTCAACGCCGCGATGGTGTGGGCGAGCTGCTCCGGTTCGTTGCTATCGGGTGGCAGGGGCTTGCCGTGGCCAACGTCGCAGAAAGGGCAGCGGCGGGTGCATAGGTCGCCAAGAATCATGAAGGTGGCCGTGCCCTTGCCGAAACACTCGCCGATGTTGGGGCAGGAGGCTTCCTCGCAGACGGTGTGCAGCTTCTGGCTGCGCAGGATGTTCTTGACCTCGTTGTAGCGCGTGGCGTCCGAACCGGCCTTGACGCGTATCCACGAAGGCTTCTGCAGTGTCTCGGCGGGCACGATCTTGATCGGGATGCGCGAGGTCTTCGCACTTCCCTTCTGCTTGACGCCGGCTTCAGCCATGGGAATCTCCGAGATGATTTTGCAGATGGGTGAGGAGAGCTTCGCCCACGCTTTCCTGATTTATCGACACACCTAGATCGTGCAGCTGGGTGATGGCCATGTTTTCATAGCCGCAGGGATTGATCGCCGCGTACGGCGAGAGATCCATGCCTACATTTAGCGACAGGCCATGATAGCAGCAGCCGTTTTTGACGCGCAGGCCGAGTGCCGCAATCTTGGCGCTGCCGACATAGACTCCCGGTGCGCCGGATAGTCTCTCTCCCTTGATGCCGCAGCCTGCGAGAAAATCGATGAGAGCCTGCTCCATGCACGTCACCAGTTCGCGGATATTGAGCTTGCGCCTTCTGAGATCGAGCAGCAGGTAAATGATGACCTGGCCGGGCCCATGGTAGGTGATCTGACCGCCGCGATCGGTCTTGACCAGAGGTATATCGATCTCACGCAACAGGTGTTCCGATTTGCCGGCGAGGCCAAGCGTGAATACCGGAGGATGCTCCAGCAACCAGATCTCGTCGGTGGTTTCTGCGGTGCGGCTGGCCGAGAAATTCTGCATGGCGAGCCAGGTCGGCTGGTAATCGACGCGGCCAAGCCGCCGGACGAGGGTGCCGTTCACAGCACGACCTTCACCAGCGGGTGTGCCGACAGCTCCCTATACAGGTCGTCGAGCTGGCTGCGTGAGCTTGCGCGAATGGTGCAGGTCAGACCAACATAGCGGCCTTTGCTTGAAGCGCGCATCTCCACCGTGGCCGGGTCGAAGTCGGGGGCATGGCAGATGACGACTGCCGTCACTGCCTGGGCGAAGCCGGGAACGGCGGCACCCATGATCTTGATCGGGAAGTCGCAGGGAAATTCCAGCAAAGACTGTTCTGTGGATTCAGCCACGGCGATGCATCACGGACTGTTTGAACTTCTGATACCAGCCGTACATCTGCCCGAACACCTGACCGGGTTTCCCGTCCCCGACCGGCCTGTCATCGAGGCTGACGATGGGCAAGACCTCCTTGGTCGAGGAGGTCATCCACAGCTCGGAGGCGGCGCGCACTTCTTCCTCACGCACGTCGCGCACTTCGTGCGGCAGGCCGTGGGCGAGCGCGAGTTCCAGAATCACGTCGTAGGTGATGCCCGCGAGCATCAGGTGGCTCTTGTTGGGCGCCAGCAGGATGCCGTCCTTGACCACGAAAATGTTCGAGGCTGCGCCTTCACTCAGGAATCCGTCGCGGAACAGAACGGTTTCCGCGCAGCCGGCCTCGACTGCCTGCTGGCGCAGCAGGCAGTTGGCCAGCAGGGAAGTGCTCTTCAAGTCGCAGCGCAGCCAGCGGTTGTCGGCGGCGGAAACGGCGGAGATACCCCGTTCGCGTTGCTCAGGCGGTGGCGGCAGGAGCAACTCGCTCATCATGAAGACGGTGGGTCTCACGACCTTGGGGAAGGCGTGATTGCGCTTCTCGTCGGTACCGCGCGTGATTTGCAGATAGACCTGCTGGTCGGGATAGTCTGCAGCATCCACGATCCTGCCTATCAGCGTGCTCCATTCTGCATCGCTGTGCGGATTGGCCAGACGTATGCCGTCGAGGCTGGCCTGCAGTCTTCTCAGGTGTTCGGCGAGGCGGAAGGGCCTCTTCGAGTAGATCGGGATGACTTCATAGACGCCGTCACCGAAGAGGAAGCCGCGGTCCATCACCGAGACTTTCGCCTCCGAGACAGGCATGAATTCGCCGTTGAGGTAGATCATCGTAAGGGGGCCGGGCGGAAGAGCCGCGCGTCAGGCGAAGGGCCGCGACCGAAGGAAGTCCCCGTGGAACCCCGGGCGTGACGCAGCGCAGAACTGCGAGAGAAGCGAGCGGTCGTCACCCCCTTTCCCGGAAAGGGGGTTGGGGGGAATGTACTCATTGTTCTCATTCGAACCAGAGTCTCAAGGTATCCCAGGCGCGGCCGAAGATGCCGGCGATGGGCACCGCTTCGAGCGCGACTACCGGGTATTCGCCGTAGGGCTTGTCGCCGAGGGTGAGTTTCAGCGTGCCGACCCGGCTGCCCAGACCGACGGGTGCCAGGAGCGGTTGTTGGCTGATGAGTTGCACCTTGAGCTTTCCGGCCTGACCTTGCGGCACCGACAGGGTGAAACCGTTGACGAAGCCGGCCTTGACGCTGTTTTCTCCGCCCTTGAAAACGCGCAGTTGCGAAACGGCCTGCCCGGCGTCGTAGAGCCTGACCGCGTCGTAGTACTGGAAGCCGAAATTAAGCAGCTTCTGCGCTTCCTGCGCGCGCGCGCCATCCGAGTCCGTGCCCAGCACCACCGCCAGCAGGCGGCGCGGTCCGCGCTTGGCCGAGGCGATCAGGCAGAAGCCGGCCGTCTCGGTATGACCCGTCTTGACGCCATCCACATGCGGATCCAGCCAGAGCAGCCGGTTGCGGTTGGGCTGGTTGATCTTGTTGTAGCGGTATTCCTTTAGGGAATAGAGCGGGTAGTACTCCGGATAGTCGCGGATCAGCGCTGTGGTGAGCCAGGCCAGGTCACGTGCAGTGGAGAAGTGCTGCGAATCGGGCAGACCCGTCGAGTTGGCAAAGTGGGTGTTCTTGAGGCCGAGCCTTTGTGCCTCGCTGTTCATCATCTCGACGAAGACTGCCTCGCTGCCGGCGATGACCTCGGCCAAGGCGATGCAGGCGTCGTTGCCCGACTGCACAATCATTCCGCGCAAGAGCTCATCCACCGTCACCGGCTTTTTCGGCTCGATGAACATTCTCGACCCTTGGGCCTTCCAGGCGTTCTCCGAGACAGGAACGGTCTGGTTTGCCTGGATCTTGCCCTGCTTCAAGGCGGCGAAGGAAAGATACGCCGTCATGAGCTTGGTCAGGGATGCCGGCTCGATGCGCAGGTCGGCGTTCTCGCTTGCCAGCGTCTGATTCCATCCATAGTCGAGCAGCAGCCAGGACCGCGCCGCGATGCTGGGAGACTGAGGGGCTGGCTGCGCCAGGGATGCGTTGGCAATCAGCAGGGATAGCAGGAGTAACAGGCTACGCATGAATAGGCGCGTGCAGCGGGGGGAGTAGCTTGATTATACCAGCGTCACTGACTCACCATGACCGGCTTCAGCTCGAGGCTATCGCGCATGCGCAGGACGATATTTTGCGCTTCGGCGTGATCCTTCCAGGGGCCGAGATTGACGCGGTAGATGCCGCCGCGGGAACTGATGACGAGCTTGTCGGCGAGATCCGCCAGTTCGCGGCCGAGGCGGGACTTGAGGTTCTCTGCATTGTCTGGATTGCCGAAAGCTCCCAGTTGCAGATAAATGCCCCGCGCCTCAAAGAGCTCTGGCAGGGGCGCAGGGGAGGGTGGCAAAGAAGCGCTGGCGATGCGTTCTATCGGGTCGGCTTCGATCTTCGCGGCGATCTGAGACTCTCCCGGAAGTACACTTTCCACCTCGACCAGGCCGCTGCCGTTGCCGATGATTCCCAGCTTCGCCGCTGCCGTGTAGGAGAGGTCGATGAGGCGACCATTGAGGAAGGGGCCGCGGTCATTCACCCGCACCACGACCGACTTGCCGTTTGCCGGATTGGTGACGCGGGCATAGCTCGGGATGGGCAGCGTCGGATGGGCAGCGCTCATGCCATACATATCGTAGGTCTCGCTGGTCGAGGTTTTCTGGCCATGGAACTTGCGCCCATACCAGCTCGCCATGCCGCGCGCCTTGTAGTGAGACAGACGTGTCATCGGCACATAGTCGCGACCGAGAACAGAATAGGGTCTGTTGGCAAACCTGTTGAGCGGCTCGATCCTGGGCTTGGCGTCGGGGATGGCGTCGAGGTTTTGCGGAGCATTTTCGCCCGGCCCATCGTCCTGATAGAAGCCGCCGCCGTGTTTCAATGCGGGCTTCTGCGCCACCGCAGGGCGTTCGACCGCCTGCCTTGGGGCCTGGCTGCTGCAGGCGGCAAGCAGACAGACCAGCAGCGAAAGTCTCTTCATCGGGCTACTTCTGCACCAGCATCCGGTGCTTGTGGATGCTCATCAGAATGCCGATGCCGAGGAACAGCGTCACCAGCGATGTGCCGCCGTAGCTGATGAAGGGCAGGGGGACGCCGACCACGGGCAGGATGCCGCTGACCATGCCCATGTTGACGAAGGCGTAGGTAAAGAAGATTAGCGTGATGCTGCCGGCGAGGAGGCGGGTGAACAAGGTCGGCGCGTTGGCGGCGATCATCAGGCCACGGCCTATCAAAAGCGCATAGAGCACCAGCAGCACGGTGATGCCGATCAGGCCAAGCTCCTCCGAGAGCACGGCGAAGACGAAGTCGGTGTGGCGCTCGGGGATGAACTCAAGCTGCGCCTGCGTGCCCTGTCCCCAGCCCTTGCCGATGATGCCGCCTGAGCCGATGGCGATGGTCGACTGGATGATGTGGAAGCCCTTGCCCAGCGGATCAGACTCGGGGTCGATGAGGGTGAGGATGCGCGACCGCTGGTAGTCGCGCAGCATCGCCCAGGCCAGTGGTGCAGACGCAACGGCGGCGACGACGAGAGCTACGATCACCTTCCATGACAGGCCGGCGAAGAAGATCACAAAAAAGCCGGCGGCCATGACCAGGATGGCCGTGCCCAGATCGGGCTGCTTGGCAATCAGGGCGACGGGCAAGAGCAGGATCAGCGTCGCCATCGCATATTCGCGCAGGCGCAAGTAGGTCTCATGCTTCTGGAAATACCAGGCGAGCATCAGCGGCATGGCTATTTTCATGATCTCAGAGGGCTGGATGCGCATAAAGCCGAGATTGAGCCAGCGTCTCGCCCCCTTGGAAATGTCTCCGAACAGCGCCACCGCGACCAGCAGCATGACCCCCATGATGAACACAGGCAGCGCGAAGTGCATCATCTTCTGCGGCGGCACCTGGGCGACCACGCGCATCACCAGCAAGGCCACGCACATATTGATCATCTGGCTGCCAAGCCGTTCGGGGGAGGCGGAAGCCAGCACCAGGAGGGCATAGACCAGAAGCAGCGAGGCCAGCATCATCAGGGGTGGGTCAATCGGGGCGGTCAGCCGCTGCCAGAGGTTGCGTAGCATCAGCGCTTATCCCCCTTGCCTGTCGAGGGAGATGTCTCGATCACCAGGATAGGTGACCCGGACGGCGACGGCGTAAGCATCAATCCTCCTCCGAATCGTCGTCATCTGCCGGCGCCGGCGTGTTGGGGCGCTTGCCGAGCAGATAATAGTCGAGTACCTGGCGCGCGATCGGTGCCGCGGCCTGGGCGCCGAAACCGCCGTTCTCCACCAGCACCGCCAGAGCGATCGTCGGCTGATCCGCCGGGGCAAAGGCGATGAACAGGGCGTGGTCGCGCAGCCTTTCCTTGACCCGACCCTCGGCATACTTCTCGCCCTTCAGGCTATAGACTTGGGCGGTTCCTGTCTTGCCGGCGGAAATGTACCCGGCCCCGGCGAAGGCGCGCGAACCGGTGCCTTCCTTGTTCACGCCGACCATGGCCGCCTTGATGACCTCGATGTGATCGGGCTTAAGCCGGAGTGTCCGCAGCGGCTTGGGTTCGATCGGGATGGAGGTGCCGCTCTTGGTGTCGGCGATGAATTTGACGATATGCGGGCGGTACATGACGCCGTTATTGGCCAGAGTTGCCGTCGCCTGGGCAAGCTGGATCGGCGTGTAGGCGTTATATCCCTGACCGATGCCGATCGAGATGGTTTCGCCAGCGAACCAGCGCTGCTGATCGGCGCGCTTGAAGTGTTCCCTCTTCCACTCCTGCGACGGCAGCACGCCTTTCGATTCGCCTTCGATGTCGACGCCGGTGGTGGCGCCGAAGCCGAATTGGCGCATGAAGCTGGAGATATGATCGATACCCAGATCATTGGCCAGCATGTAGTAGTAGGTGTCGCAGGATTCCACGATGGACTTGTACATGTTGACGGTGCCGTGCCCGCCCTTCTTGTCGTCGTGGAAGACATGACCCCCAAAATTATAGACGCCGGGATCGTAGATGGTCTGGGCCGGCGTGCGCTTGCCGATTTCCAGAGCGGCCAGCGCCATGAAGGGCTTGAAGGTCGAACCGGGCGGATAGGTGCCGTTCAGGGCGCGGTTGATCATGGGTTTGTCCAGCGAGTTGTTGAGCGCGTCCCAGCTTTGCGAATCGATGCCATCGACGAAAAGATTCGGGTCGAAGCCCGGCATGGAGACCAGGGCGAGGATGCCGCCCGTGGCTGGCTCGATGGCAACCAGGGCGCCACGCCGGCTGCCGAAGGCCAGCTCGGCCACTTCCTGCAGCTTTGCGTCTATGGTCAGCGTCAGATTGTTGCCGGCCACCGGCGCGATGCGCGAGAGCACACGCACGGCGCGGCCGCTGGAGTCCACCTCGACCTGCTCGAAGCCGGTCTGGCCGTGCAGTTCGAACTCGTATTTTTGCTCCAGCCCGGATTTGCCGAAATGCTCGGTGCCGCGATAGTTGTCCTCCAGATCCCTTTTCTCTATGGCTTCGATATCGTGGTCGGTGATGCGGCCGATGTAGCCCAGCAGGTGGGAAGCCGATTCGTTGTAAGGATATTGGCGGAACAGGCGCGCCTTGACGTCCACGCCGGGAAAGCGGTAGCGGCGGGCGATGAATTTCGCCACTTCCTCGTCGGAAAGCCGGGTCCGGATAGGCAGGGACTCGAAGTTCCTGCTCTCGTCCATGAGTTTCTTGAAGCGCTTGCGGTCCTTGGGCTGGATCTCGATGATCTGCTCCAGTCCATCGATGGTCTTCTCCAGGTCGCCGGCCTTGGAGGGCGTGATCTCGAGCGTGTAGGCCGAATAATTGTGCGCCAGCACGATGCCATTGCGGTCAATGATCAGACCGCGGTTGGGCAGGATGGGCACCAGGGAGATGCGGTTGTCCTCGGCGCGTGTCTGGTAGTAAGAGTGCTGGATCACCTGCAGCCAGACGAAGCGCGCAAACAGCAGAGCGAAAGCGAACAGGACGAAGCTGCCGGCGCTGGTCAGGCGCCGGTGGAAGTGCTCCAATTCCTGTTCCGGGTTCTTGAATTCCACTGTTACTGTTCAGTCGAAAAAATCGGATGCGCCGCCCAAGGCGGGGGCAGCGTAATCCTGCGAGCAAAGCGAGCGGCCGCCACCCCCTTTCCCGGAAAGGGGGTGGGAGGATAGCCGTCAAATGGGGCGGTTATCATCTTTTTCCATCGACTGGAATTGCGGCAGGAGCAGCAGATAGGTCAGCGGATACCAGAGCAGGCTGGCCGCGAGGCTGGAAAAGAAATAGAGCACGCCAGGGAACTCGGCGCCGCCTATCATGCGCGTTGCCAGCATTACCAACTGTGCTCCCAAGAGCAGCGGCAGAATATGCAGCGCCTGCTGGGACAGGGGGAACCAGAGGATGCGTCTCGACAGGCCGCTGGCTGCGAAGCCGAGCAGCACGTAAGCGAGCGAATGTTGCCCCATGACGCTGGCGTTGGCCACATCCATCGCGATGCCGAGCAGGAAGGCGGCCCCCATGCCGACCTTGAACGGCTCTCGTACGCACCAGAAGGCCAGGGTCAGCGCCACAAAGTCGGGCAGGCCGGGCAGCCGTCCGACGGGAATCATGTTGAGGAATAGCGCCACGAAGAGGGTCAGGAAGATGAACCAGCCCCTGACCGGGAGCAGGATGCGATTGGATGAATGGGTTGGCTGGATCATTTCTTCGCCCTCTTGCCCTTGCTGGGCTTTGCTTTTTCTTCCGGCTCTGCAGGCGCGGGCGGCAGCGCTTCGCCCTGGCCCAGAACCAGTACCTGGTCGTGGCGCTCGACGCCGGCGATGGGCTGACAGAGGATGCGGGCAAAGGCGTAGGTGGTATCGCGGTTCACCTCTACCACCTTGGCCACCGGCAGGCCCGGCAGATAGACACCGTCGAGACCCGAGGTGACCAGCACATCGCCGACCTGGACGTCGGCGTTGGCAGCGAGAAAGTGCAGCTCCAGACCGCCGGCGCCGGCGCCGAACAGGACCGAGCGCAGGCCGTTCCGGACAATCTGCACGGGCACCGCCTGGCTCTTGTCGGTGATCAGGGTCACTTCGGAAAGCATGGGGAAGGCTCTTGTGACCTGTCCGATGACGCCGAGTTCATCCACCACGACCTGACCGTCTATGATGCCCTGCTGTGTTCCCTTGTCTACGATCACACGGCGGGCGAAGGGGTCGCGCGCAGAGTAGAGTATCTCCGCAACCCGGCTGGGCACGGACTGTCGCTGCTTCATCTCGAGCAGGGCGCGCAGGCGCTGATTTTCCAACTCAAGGTGTTCCTGGCGCAACACCTGGTTTGTGGTGTCGAGCTGGTGGCGTCGCAGGATGGCGTTTTCCCTCTGCATGGTCGCCAGGCTGGAGAAGTATTCGGCGACGATGTCGGAGGCCTCCACCGGAGCATAGGCCAGGCGTTGCAAGGGATAGGCCGCCATGGCCACGGCCTGGCGCGACAGTTCCAGGGTGTGGAAACGCAGATCGAGCACCAGGCACAGCAATGACAGGGCGAGGAAAAATGCCAGCCGCGCCAGGGGTGCCGGGCCGCGTTTGAAAAACGGTGGCGGCTGTTGGCCGACGACGGACATCACGGGAGTTTCGCCTGCTCCGAGACTTTATGCGTTAAGGGATGAACCGCCTGCGGCATACTCTCCGCCAGAGGTCATCCTACCCGGGGCAAAACTATTCGTTCGCGAAAATACTGCCCAATTTATCCATCTTTTCTAAGGCCAGACCCGAGCCGCGGACGACGCAGGTGAGCGGATCCTCGGCGACGATCACCGGCAGGCCGGTTTCTTCCATCAGCAGGCGGTCGATGTCGCGCAGCAGCGCGCCGCCGCCGGTCAGCACCATGCCCTTGTCGGCAATATCCGCGCCGAGTTCCGGCGGGGTCTGCTCGAGCGCGGACTTCACTGCGCTGACGATCTGATTCAAGGGGTCGGTCAGTGCCTCGAGAATCTCGTTGGAGGAAATCGTGAAACTGCGTGGGATGCCCTCGGCCAGATTGCGTCCCTTGACTTCCATTTCCTTCACTTCCGAACCGGGGAAGGCCGAACCAATGCCCTTCTTGATGGCTTCGGCGGTGGCTTCGCCAATCAACATGCCGTAGTTGCGGCGGATGTAGTTGATGATCGCTTCGTCGAACTTGTCGCCGCCGACGCGCACCGAACCTGAGTAAACCATGCCGCCCAGAGAAATCACGCCGACCTCGGTGGTGCCGCCGCCAATGTCCACCACCATCGAGCCTGTGGCGTCCGAGACCGGCATGCCGGCGCCGATCGCTGCCGCCATGGGCTCCTCGATCAGGTAGACCTGGCTGGCGCCCGCGCCCAGCGCGGATTCCCTGATGGCGCGGCGCTCGACCTGGGTCGAACCGCAGGGTACGCAGATGATGATGCGCGGGCTGGGGTGGAGCAGGCGCGAGTCATGCACCCGTTTGATGAACTGCTTCAACATTTGCTCGGTGACGGTGAAGTCGGCGATGACGCCGTCCTTCATCGGCCGGATGGCGATGATGTTGCCCGGGGTCTTGCCCAGCATCTGCTTGGCGGCCATGCCAACGGCCTGGATGGTCTTTTTGGCGTTGGGGCCGCCTTCTGTGCGGATCGCCACCACCGAAGGCTCGTTCAGGACGATGCCCTTGCCGCGCACGTAGATCAGCGTATTTGCCGTGCCGAGGTCGATGGCCAGGTCATTGGAAAAATAGGAGCGCAGAAAATTAAACATCGAAAACTTCCGATCAAAAGAGGCCTGCAGTCAAGTAATAGTTTCGCCCCGGGTTTCACACATCAGGCTGCGAATTCAAAATAGCTTATGATAACCTATCGTGCTTTGCAACACAGCCTTCCGAGGTCCAGAATGTCCCTGAGCATTGAGCAAGTAGAGCGCCTGGCGCATCTTGCTCGCATCGAAATCTCCCCCGCCGAAGCGGAACTGAGCCGCGACCAGTTGAACGGCATCTTCGTCCTGATAGAGCAATTGCAGGCCGTAGACACCCGAAACATAGAGCCCATGGCCCACGCCGTCGATGCCGTCCAGCGCCTGCGTGAGGATGTCGTGACCGAAACCGACCGGCGCGAAGCGTTCCAGGCCGTCGCACCCGAGGTCGAGTCAGGGCTGTATCTGGTGCCCAGGGTGGTGGAATGATCAACGGCTCGCTAAAAACGCTCTCGGAGGCGCTGGCGAAGAAGAAGATTTCCAGCGCCGAGCTCTCGACGCTGTTTCTCGATCGCATGGCGCGCGCCAACCCCGCACTCAACGCCTTCATCAGCATCGATAGGGAAAAAACCCTGGCCCAGGCCAGGCAGGCCGACCTTCGCATCGCCGCAGGTCAGGCCGCCCCGCTCGAGGGTATCCCGCTGGCCCACAAGGACATTTTCTGCACCGAGGGCTGGCTGACCACCTGCGGCTCCAGGATGCTGGCGAACTTCGTCAGTCCATACGATGCCCATGTCGTCTCGCGCATGAAGGCTGCGGGACTGGTGACGCTGGGCAAGACCAATATGGACGAGTTCGCCATGGGGTCTTCCAACGAGACCTCGTTCTTCGGCCCGGTGAAGAACCCCTGGGATACCAGCCGCGTGCCCGGCGGATCATCCGGGGGTGCGGCGGCGGCCGTCGCGGCGCGCCTGGCTCCCGCTGCCACCGGCACCGACACCGGCGGTTCGATCCGTCAGCCGGCGGCATTGTGCGGCCTGACCGGTCTGAAGCCCACCTATGGCGTGGTTTCGCGCTACGGCATGATCGCCTTCGCCTCCTCGCTCGATCAGGGTGGGCCCATGGCCAAGTCGGCCGAGGATTGCGCACTGCTGCTCTCTGCCATGTCCGGCTTTGATGCCCGCGACTCGACCTCGCTCGATCGTCCTCCTGAAGACTACTGTCGGGAATTGGAAAAGCCGCTCGCCGGCCTGAAGATCGGTCTGCCCAAGGAGTTCTTTGGCGAGGGTATGGCCGCCGATGTACGTTCCGCGGTGGAGGAGGCGCTGGCCGAATACCGCAGAGCCGGCGCGGTCACGGTCGAGGTCAGCCTGCCCAACTCCGGTCTTTCCGTGCCTGCCTACTATGTGATTGCCCCCGCCGAGGCCAGTTCCAATCTCTCCCGCTTCGACGGCGTGCGTTACGGCTACCGTGCCCCGGAATACACCGATCTTGCCGACATGTACTGCAAGAGCCGCGGCCAGGGCTTCGGCGCCGAGGTCAAGCGCAGGATACTGATAGGCGCCTATGTGCTCTCCCACGGCTATTACGACGCCTACTATCTGCAGGCGCAGAAGATACGCCGTCTGATCGCCAATGATTTCGCCCTGGCTTTCCGGCACTGCGACATCATCATGGGCCCGACCACGCCCAGCGTCGCCTTCGCCGTCGGTGCCAAGAGCAATAACCCGGTGGAAATGTATCTCTCGGACATCTACACGATCGCGGTCAATCTCGCGGGCCTGCCCGGAATGTCCATTCCCTGCGGTTTTGGCGAGGGCAAAATGCCAGTCGGCTTGCAGCTGATAGGCAACTATTTCGAGGAGGCGCGCATGCTCAATGTCGCGCACCGCTACCAGCTTGCCACCGACTGGCATATGCGCATGCCGGAGGAAACAATATGAGTTCCCACACCCCAGCCCTCGTCCCAGGACCAGCTTTGCACAGCTGGTCCGCTGCGGCGGCGAGCGGTGCTCGCCGAATTCCCGCCTTAGCCCCGCGGCAGATTAGCACTGGCGGCGGGAGCAAAACGTGATGCAGTGGGAAGTGGTCATCGGTCTCGAGACGCATGCGCAGCTCCAGACAAAATCGAAAATATTCTCGGGGGCTTCCACCGCCTTCGGCGCGGAACCCAACGCCCAGGCCAGCGCCGTCGATATCGCCCTGCCCGGCGTGCTGCCGGTGTTGAACCGCGCCGCCGTCGAATGCGCCATCAGGCTGGGCCTGGCGGTGGGCGGGCGGGTCGCGCCCCGCTCCATCTTCGCCCGCAAGAATTACTTTTACCCGGACCTGCCCAAGGGTTACCAGATCAGCCAGTATGAGACCCCCGTGGTCGCCGGCGGATCTCTGTCCATCATCGTCGGCCAGGGCCAGGAACGTTACGAGAAGACGGTGCAGCTCACTCGCGCCCACCTGGAAGAAGACGCCGGCAAGTCTTTGCACGAGGATTTTCACGGCAAGTCCGGGATTGACCTGAACCGTGCCGGTACGCCTCTTCTGGAAATCGTCACCGAGCCCGACATGCGCTCCGCCGTCGAGGCCGTGGCCTATGCCAAGGCGCTGCATGCCTTGGTGCAATGGATAGGCATCTGCGACGGCAACATGCAGGAGGGTTCCTTCCGCTGCGACGCCAATGTCTCGGTACGCCACAAGGGTTCCGAGAAACTCGGCACCCGCCGCGAGATCAAGAACCTGAACTCCTTCCGCTTCATGCAGCAGGCGATCGACTATGAGGTGAAGTGGCAGATCGCGACGCTCGAGGACGGCGGCAGGATAGAGCAGGCCACGGTGCTGTTCGATCCCGACACGGGCGAGACCCGGTCGATGCGCAGCAAGGAAGACGCGCAGGACTACCGCTATTTCCCCGACCCGGATCTGCTGCCTCTGGAGATTGGGCAGGACTGGATCGCCAAGGTGAAGGCCGACATGCCCGAACTGCCGGCAGAGATGAAGCTGCGGTTCGAGACGGCCTTCGGCCTGTCTGCCTACGATGCCGCGGCGCTTACCGCGACGCTGGCGACGGCGCGCTACTATGAAAATAGTGTCGCTGCGGCCGGGGAAGAAAATGCCAAGCTGTGCGCCAACTGGATGATGGGTGAACTCGCGGCGCGGCTAAACAGGGAAGATCGCGATATTCGCGACGCGCCGCTGTCGCCGGCGCAACTTGGCCATCTGGTGCTGCGCATCGCCGACAACACCATCTCCAGCAAAATCGCCAAGGAAGTTTTTGACGCCTTGTGGAACGGTGAAGCAAAGGATGCCGACGCGGTCATTGCCGCCAAGGGCTTGAAGCAGATCTCGGACAGTGGCGCCTTGGAGGCACTGATTGACGAGGTGCTGGCGGCTAACCCCAAGTCCGTCGAGGAGTTCCGCGCCGGCAAGGAGAAAGCCTTCAATGCCCTGGTCGGCCAGTTGATGAAGGCAACCCAGGGCCGTGCCAATCCGCAGCAGGTGAATGAACTGCTGCGCAAGAAACTGCTGTAGGTCGGCCTTTCGATGGAGAGATCTCGATCACCAGGATAGGTGACCCGAACGGGTGCAGGCCGACATGTCGCACAGGGACACCCTGTGGTTGCCGGGCGAAAGCCCGACCTACTTGCGGCGCATGAGTTCGATATAGCGTTTCTTGTCTTCGGCGAACTTGGTGCGGACGGCTTCCATTTCCTTCAGCTTGGCCTCCATCGCAGCTTGCTGCGCCTGCAGTTCGATTTCGTTGCCTTTCATTTGCGTTTTCAGTTCATTGGGCAGGGGCTTCTTCTTGTAGAACTCGGCCTCGTCATCGAGCTGCTTCTTGCGCGATAACGCTTCTTTGTGGCGTTCCATCGCTAGTTTGCGGGCGTTCTCGAGATCCGTGAGCGCCCGGCTGCGCATGAAATCGATGTCCCTCTCGCTGCTGTAAGTGTTCTGCAAGGCCTGGTTCTTGCGCTTTTCCTCGATGGCGTTCTTCTCATCCTCTTTCTTGCGCTTTTCCTCCGCCTCGCGCTGCTCTCTCTGTGCGGCAGTCAGCGGCGCCTCGACACGGCGAAGTATGGTGCCACGCTCGCTCATCTCGCGGTAGGCTCGGCCATAGCATTCCTGAGGCAGGGGATCGCCGCAGATCTGGCTGCCCTTGTCATCGTTGCAGCAGAAGGATTTTGCCGCCCATCCGGTGAATGGCAAGCCGGCAAGCAGGAGGAAGAGCAACAGTCTGCGCATTTCAGGCGACCCCATACTGTGTGCGATATTGCCTGACCGCCTGAAGACTGCTGGAGAGTGCCGGGTTGTCTTGCAGATAGCCGACGAGGTCGTCAAGATTGGCGACGCTGACCACCGGGATGCCATAGCTCTGCTCGACTTCCTGCACTGCCGAGAGCTCTCCCGCTCCCCGCTCCATGCGGTCGAGCGCGATCACCACGCCTGCCGGCTCGGCGCCTGTGGCCCGGATGAGATTGACCGATTCGCGCACGGAGGTTCCGGCGGAGATGACATCGTCTATGATCAGGACCCGCCCAGAGAGCGGCGCGCCTATCAGGGAACCACCCTCGCCGTGGTCCTTGGCTTCCTTGCGGTTGAACGAGAAGGGAAGATTTCTGCCTTGTTGCGCCAGAGCCATGGCGGTGCCGGCAACCAGCGGGATTCCCTTGTAGGCCGGTCCGAAGAGCATGTCGACAGAAATGCCGGAGGCGAGGATGGCGCGCGCATAGAAACCGCAAAGCTTGGCCAGAGAGGCGCCATCGGCGAAGGAGCCGGCATTGAAAAAATAGGGCGACATCCGCCCTGCCTTGGTCTTGAACTCGCCGAAGCGCAACACGTCCTGTTCGCAGGCAAATTCGATGAAGTCACGGCTAAAATTCACGGTCTGTCCCTGACGCAAAAACCACCATGCTACGCATCATTTCCATGAATCTCAATTCATCTGTCGTAATCCACGCTCAGCGGCGCATCTTGGCCAACCCCTGCGCTGAATTTGTACCTTGCGGCGCATGACCGCTAACTGAACATAAAGCAGCCGGTCTTCGTGAGGCCATGCCCTCAAGACGTCAGTTCAAGATTCCCCTCCGTGCACTTTCGCAACCCTTCCAGAACTGCTCGGGCAAGAAGGGCCGTCGCGAAATTTAAGAACCGCCATAAGGATTTATTAAGCTTGGAGTAGTTACATAGCACACACAGGAGCGATCGATCTGCGCGTGGGATCAGCCCCGTATAACCTTCAATCACTCATAGGAGCACTGACCATGAAACTACGGAACCTGACCTTGGCTTTCACTGCAGCTGTTTTGTTACCGACTTTCGCTTACGCTGGCAACGACACCGATGCGATTCGCGCAAGCTTCGTCCGCGACCTCAATCACGGTGGTTCGACCAGGGAATTTGTTTTGATTGCGATCAGAGCCAACGCCAAGCCTCTGGGTGCAAGCAACACGGTCGGAGAGCTTGAACAGATACTGCTCAGTTTTAATCGTAGCCTTTCCCTAGAACTGGAACCACAGAAAAACCATGCGGAGTCCAATTCTGACGCAGGCAAGGCCGGTTAGCCTCGCGTCAAGACGATCTTTCTACAGTGGCGCACTACTGATGAGCCATGTTGTCTCGACAAACCGTGCCCCAGCTAATTTCAACCATGATGTGCCGTGCAGAAACTCAAGAAGGAGGTATGCTTATGTGGGGTCTTAGCGAAGGACAGATTTCGGCTTTTTTCCTGCCTTTTGGCATCGGCGCCATCATGCTTTTCGCCGTTATTATGATGACTGAATTGGCTCTCAAGGCGAGGATCGGCAAGCGGGGAACAGCCATGCTCTTGCTCGTCATGACCTTTGGCCTGTCCAGCTTCATGGCAAAGGTGTTGGTGCAGCAGTGGCTGCAGTTATAAGGGGAAACATCACAAATGCGTATCCTGATCGCTGAGGACGACCGCCTGCTGGGCGAGGGTATTCTGGCCGGCCTGAAGCAGAAGGGCTTCAAGGCCGAGTGGCTGCAGGATGGCCTCGCTGCCTGGAATGCCTTGCAGGCGGAAGCCTTTTCCGCGCTGGTGCTCGACCTCGGTCTGCCCAAGCTGCCTGGGCTGGACTTGCTGCGACGCTTGCGAGCGAGCGGGTCTACGATTCCCGTCCTCATACTCACCGCCAGGGACACCCCCCAGGACATCGTTGCAGGGCTGGATACCGGCGCCGACGACTATCTGGTCAAACCGTTCGACCTGGGCGAACTGGCGGCGCGTCTTCGTTCCCTTGTGCGCCGCGCTGCTGGCGGGGCTGCACCGACACTCGAATGCGGTCGCCTCCGCCTCGATCCGGCAGCACGTAGTATCGAGTATGAAGGCCACCCCATCGAACTCACGACGCGAGAGTTCGGGTTACTGCACGAATTGATGCTGAACGCCGGCAAGGTGTTGACGCGCGCCCAACTCGAATCCAAGCTTTACGCTTGGGGTGAGGAGGTCGAGTCAAATGCACTCGAGGTCCATGTTCACCACCTGCGCCGCAAACTTGCAGCCGGCCTGATCCGCACCGTGCGCGGGGTCGGTTACATCATGCCCAAATGAACGCCACCAAGGTTCGCAGCCTGCGCTTTCGCCTGATCACGGCGACGCTCTCGGCCATTTCTGTCATCTGGATCGCGGTATCCATCGGTGCCTGGTATGAGGCAACGGCCGAAGCCGATATGTTGTTCGACCAGCACCTGGGCGAATTTGCTGCGCTGATGGCCGGCCTGGTGAGCGAGAATGCGACGCAAGAGATCGCGGAACACCTCGAACAACCAGGCTTCATCCCCAGCATCACCACCCAGGTCTGGTCCAGAGAAGGCCAACTGCTTTTTCGCACGGGAGACGCACCCCTGCAGAGGCTGTCAGCCATTGAAGACGGCTTGTCCGACAGCGTCAGCGGCGGCCGGCAGTGGCGGGTCTCCAGCAAGTGGGATGCCAGCCGAAGTTACCTGGTGCAGGTTGCGGAGACGGTCGAGACCCGCGCCGGCATCAAGCGCGAACTGGCGAGCCATTTTCTTATTCCCATTGTAGCCGCCCTGCCTCTGCTGGCTGGTGCCCTGATTTGGCTGATAGGCGCGAATCTGGCGCCCTTGTCGCGCCTGGCGGAGTCCATTTCCCAGCGCTCGCCCGAACGCCTCGATGCCATTCCTCTGGCGGGGGTGCCGCAGGAGCTGCTGCCCATACTCGAGCAGTTGAATCGCCTCTTCACCCGCGTCGGCCAGTCGTTCGAAAAGGAGAAGCGCTTTACTGCCGATGCCGCACATGAATTGCGCACCCCCCTTGCGGCCATGCGTACCCACGCCCAGGTGGCGCGCAACAGCGAGGAGGGGGCTCAGCGCGATCGTTCGCTGGATTGCCTGATTGAAGCCAGCGAGAGGACGACGCGTCTGGTGGAACAACTGCTGACCATGGCCCGGGTAGACGCCACGGCCATGGGCGAACGCTTCGTAGCCGTCGATTTGCGCGAAGTGGCAGCGGCGGCAATCGGTATGGAAGCCCCTCTGGCCATCGCCAAACCGGTAGACCTGGTGCTGGAGGAAGGTTCAGCCGCCAGGGTCCAGGGAAATCCTGTCCTGCTCACCGCACTGCTGCGAAACCTGATCGACAATGCCGCGCGTTATTCGCCTGCCGGCACTTCGGTCGTGGTCAGTACCAAACTGGAAGGCGGTGCCGTGGTTCTGGAGGTGGCCGATAGCGGACCCGGCATCGCAGTGGCCGAGCGGGCGCGGATGCTGGAGCGTTTCACCCGCATCGAAGACACTCAGGGGACGGGTTCCGGCCTGGGGCTATCCATCGTCGCTCGCATCGCCGAACTGCACAATGCGCACCTCGAACTGGACGATGGCAGCGCCGGTATCGGGCTGTGCGTGCGGATCACATTTTCCGGCGGTTCCACCGGCTAGTGCCTGCAGGTGCTAGTCTTTTGAACGATAACCGGCATACTATGAACCCCGTCAAACATTTCCGAAGCGACCAACTGCCATGAAGATCTGCCCTTGCGGAACGGGACTGGACTTTGATGCCTGTTGTGGCCCGATATTGGGTGGAGTGCCTGCACCCACTCCAGAAGCGTTGATGCGCGCTCGCTATTCGGGCTTCGTGACGAGGAACCTCGATTACGTCGAACGCACGCTCGCCCCTGAGATTCGTCAGGATTTCAACCGCCCCGAGGCCGAGCGTACTGCGGAGCAGGTTGAGTGGCTTGGCCTCGATGTGCTTTCTGCGAGCGAAACTGGTGAAACTGGAACGGTCGAATTCCAGTTTCGTTTTCGTCGCGACGGGCAGGAGTTCGGCCAACATGAACTGGCCAAATTTCGTCGCGAGAATGGCAAATGGTTGTACGTAAGCGGAAAGGTGGGTCCCAAGCCGCCACCGCGCCAAGTGGAGAAGATTGGACGCAATGACCCGTGCCCCTGTGGTTCGGGCAAGAAGTTCAAGAAATGCTGCGGCGCTTGATTGCTCGCTAGAACCTGGGCAAGGATTGTGGAACGACGATTCAACTGCACTTCCTGCGGCAAGTGCTGTCATGGAAACATACCGCTCACGCTTAACGATGCACTGCGGCACGCTGGCCGCTTTCCTTTGGCAATGGTTTGGACGCCTGTGCCGCAGGGAGCGAAGGCTTTTCCGCTGGCCACGCGTCTAGGCATAACGCTCAAACTGCAAAAGCGTTTGCAAATGGCCGTTATCATTGGTCCGGCCGCGTATATGCCCAAGTCATTGCCCTGCCCAGAGCTGAGCAAAGAAGGGCTGTGCGGAATTCATTCTATAAAGCCAAACCGCTGCAGGACTATGCCGTTCTATCCCTACCTTGAGGAGTCAGAACAAGGTGCCTTGTTGGTTCCGCGAAAAGGATGGGAATGCGATACATCTGCAGCCGCCCCGACCGTCTATCGGGAAGGAAAAATTGTGGACGCCGGAGATTTTATCCGGGAGCGAAAGGAGCTTCTCGATCACGCCCCTTTAATGAGGAAGTATGGGGACTACATGCTGCAGCATTCTCCATGGATACTCGACAATTTGAAGGCAGTGGCCGGCCGGCCGGATGGCCAAATAGTAACCAGCCTGTCTTCCTTCTTGACTGCCATAAAGCATCTTGACGCTACCAATATTGCCGCGCAACAGCTTCCGGTGCTGAACACCTTCGCCGAGTTGACTGCAACCATGCCAGAGGTTGCTGCCTACAACAGAAACTACGCTGGCTGGGCAAGAGAGATGTGGTATCTCCTCAAGCTCTCTGGCGCTCAGTGTGAGCCAGGCTCTGCGCAATGAACTGTGTGAAAGAATAGCCCGACAAACCTGGCAGTTGCCAGAGTGCCGATTGCCGCAAGATGCGAACGATTGGAATGGCGGTCCTGACGGAGCCCTGGCTCAGGGTCCGGGGGCACATCTCCAGCGACTTGGCCGGGAAACGTATTCGAGTTTCGCGCCGCTTGCTGATGCCCGCGAGTCGCATGGAGTCGAAGCCCTTTTTCGCGCGGGGATTCAAGCCGGCCAGTCATAATCGATGGTCAGCGGCGCATGATCGCTGAATCTCTGAGCCGTGTAGACTGTTGCCTGCTTGGCGGTCGCTGCGATGTCAAAAGTCGCGACCTGATAATCGAGTCTCCAACCCACATTCTTGGCCCGGGCCTGGCCACGATTGCTCCACCAAGTGTAAGCCTCTCCTGTGGCCTCGGGATGCAGTTGCCGATACACATCCACCCAGCCCAGTTTATTGAACACCTGAGTCAGCCATTCCCTCTCCTCGGGGAGAAAGCCCGAGTTCTTGAGATTGCCCTTCCAGTTCTTCAGATCTATCTCCTTGTGCGCGATATTCCAGTCGCCGCACAAGATGACCTCGCGACCACTGTCCGCGAGTTGTTTGAGGTGAATGAAAAAATGTTCCATGAAGCTGAACTTCGCGGCCTGCCGGAGTTCGCCGCTGGAACCGGAAGGAAGATAGACCGAGACGATGGAGAAGTTGCCGAACGTGAGTTCTATGTAGCGGCCTTCGGCATCGATTTCCGGGATGCCCAATCCTTCGATAATCCCGTCCGGCTGGTGCCGGGAGTAAACCCCCACGCCGCTATAGCCCTTCTTCTCGGCGTAGTGAAAGTAGCCGTAGTAGCCCGAGGGATTGATCATTTCTGCAGACATATCGCCTGTCTGCGCCTTGAGTTCCTGCAGGCAGACAAAGTCGGCATTCTGGGCGCCCAGCCAGTCGAGAAAGCCCTTGCTGGTTGCCGAACGGATGCCGTTCAGATTTGCCGAAATGACGCGAAGCATATTCTTGTTCTCTGGAAGGGGGCGAGTCCTTCATTGTATATGCCCGGATGGACTCATTGCTTTGGGCGCGTAAAATGGTTAGTCTGTCAACCCGGTTTATTCATTTGTCACGGAGAAAATCATGAGCGAAATGAGCCAAGTCACCAAGGAAAAGTTGATTGCCGATTTCAAGGTGGTGGTATCCGATGCCGAAGAACTGCTGCGCGCCACCGCCGGCCAGGCCGGGGAAAAGGTGGGCGATTTGCGCAACAAGGCTCAGGATCACCTGGCTAGCGCCAAGGCCAAGCTGGCCGAGGCCGAGGCCGTCCTGGTCGACAAGGCGAAGCAGGTCGGCCGCGCCGCCGACGACTATGTGCAGGACAATCCCTGGCGTTCTGTCGGCGTCGCAGCGGGCATAGGACTTCTCGTCGGCCTGTTGATCGGCCGCCGCTGAAAAGATGGATCCTTCTTCTCCGCGCGGCGGTCTGTTCGCCTCGCTGCGCGGTCTGCTTGCCTCGGCGATTGGGCTGCTGCAGACGCGCCTCGAACTCCTGGCCACGGAAATCGAGGAAGAGAAACTTCGTCTCCTCGGTCTTCTCGGATACGGCATCGTGGCATTCTTGCTGCTCGGCGCCGGAATCATTTTCCTGGCGATTTTCCTCACCGTTCTGCTGTGGGACAGCAATCGTCTGCTGGTGCTGGGCCTTCTTACCGCGCTATTCCTGATCTGCGGCGGCATCTCCCTGGCCCTGGCCTGGCGCTGTGCCCATGCCAAGACGCGCTTGTTCTCTTCCAGCCTGGCCGAGCTGGCACAGGACCGGGCTGCGCTTTCCGGCCGCGAGGTAGGCGGTCCGTGAGCCCAAGAATGGTCGAGTTGGCCTTGAAGAAGCAGCGTCTGCAGCTGAAAAGCGCCACCCTGCGCAGTAAGCTCGCCAACCAGGCGGGGGCTTGGGCGCCGGCCTTTGCCGCCGCCGACCAGGTGTGGACCGGAATAGCCTGGTTGCGCCGGCACCCGGCGCTGCCGATAGCCTTAATCGCGGCGCTCCTGCTTGCCCGTCCGCGCGCATTGCTGCGCATTGCTTCGCGCGGCTGGTTCTTCTGGCGTGGCTGGAAGCGTTTGCGGGATGTGCTGATGAACGCACTCGCCGTCGTCCCCGGAGGGCATTCCTAGTGGACGTAGTTGTCGAAACGACAACCCAGACCACTTGTGCCGCGGAGCAGGGGCGCTAGCATGATGCGCCGCATGCTCCTGGCGCAGCAGCGAGAGCGCGTATATATCGTGGCCCATATGGCCACCGTCAAGGGCCTGATGCCCCTCCTGATGAAGCGTCGCAACGGCAACCGCTGGAGTCGGTCCGAGCGCGCCGCTCTGTATAACCAACTGCGTGCGCTCTCCTATCTCTCACCCTATCTCATCACCCTCGCCCTGCCGGGTTCCTTCCTCATGCTGCCCGTTCTGGCATGGTGGCTGGACCGCCGCCGCGGCCAGTTGGATGGTCCGAGAGGCGATAATCGGCCGCAAGCCATGGCAGCACAGGCCGAAGCAGAAAGGCCCGGCAATTCCTGAAATTGCCGGGTTTTCCCTGTTCTGTTCCGCTGATCCAAAGCGGATTTGCCGCAGAACAATGCGGCCATGATGCGATTTTCTGCCTTGGTTTTTCTGCTCCTGGCCGGTTGTGCACAGTGGCCTGCCACATTACCCCCCATTTCCCCGGCGACATTTCCCGTCAGCGAAAAAGGCCAGGATATCGCGCTCTACGCGCTTGGCCTGATCGATACGGGTTACCGCTATGGCGGCAAGAACCCTGAGGCTGGTCTTGATTGCAGCGGCATGGTCAGCCATGTCTTTGGCCAGGCGGCGGGAATCAAGCTGGCGGGCAGCGCTGCCGATATCGCCAGAAGCGGCCGTCCGATTGAGCTCGCACAGCTGCGGCCGGGCGATCTGGTGTTTTTCAACACGCGCCGCAAGCCCTATTCTCACGTCGGCATCTACATTGGCGGTGGCCGCTTCGTCCATGCCCCGAACAGCAACGGCAAGGTGCGCGCGGAAAGCCTGCAGCATGGCTACTTCGCGGCGCGGCTGGAGGCTGCGCGAAGCTACTTCTAACCGAACTGGTGCTTCACAAAGTCTTCCTGCGAGAGGGACTCACGGATCAGGTCGCTGGCCGAGATGACCCCGACCACTTGATCGCCTTCCAGCACGGGCAGGTGGCGGATATGTTTATCGGACATGAGTGCCATGCATCCCTCCAGCGTCTCTTCGAGGGAGACATGGTGCACCCTGGCGGTCATCATGTCGCGCAGCCGGGTTTCGGCAGAACTCTTGCCGTAGAGTATGGACTTGCGCGCAAAGTCGCGCTCGGAGAATATGCCGACGAGGCTGCCGCCCTCCATCACCAGCAGTGCCCCGATGTCATGCTGAGTCATCAGTGCCAGAGCCTGGTATAGCGTGTCGTCCGGGCCGGCGGAAATGATCTTGCGCCCCTTTTTCTCCAGCAGTTGTTTGACCGTTTTCATGTTTATCCTCGTCGCAGAGTCGCCCCAAGTTGAGGGCGGTGGAAAGCCTGGAAGTTCCAAAGGAAGGAACCACCGTCATCCCCTTGCGTGGCGAGGGGGTGGGATGCTCGATATACCTATTTCTTGGGCTGGTATGGCCCGAGTTCCTTCAGTGCCGCGGTTACGAAAGAGTGGTCTACCACCTGCTCTACCGTGATCGTGCCTTCCAGATAGCCCTGATCCTTGTAGAACTGAAAATCCTTTTTCAGGCTCGCTTCGTTCAGTTTGCCGTCCGGGTTGTTGCCATTGGGCGTCATCTTCCTGTACAGCGCCGGATCCTTGATATTGCTGTCCTGCACCAGGATCCGGATCACTTCGTCGGCGGCCGGGCCTGCGAATTTGCCATTCTTGAGCGCATCGTTATAGACACGCACACCTTTAAGGTAGGCGATCATGAACTTTTTCGCCACCTCCGGTGACTTTTTGATGAAATCGCCACCATAAAACAATGCGGCGACCGCCTGATCGGGGTAGATGTCCGCCCGCAGGCGCACTGCGGCGCCGCTCTCCAACGCCTGCGTCGCGGACGGCTCTGTGGTGACGGCCGCATCGATGGCGCCGTTCATCAGTGCAGTCACCTGCTGCGGATAACCGAGGTATACATGTTCCACCTCGCCGTATGACAAGCCATCGCTCTTCAGCGCTTCATTCAGCTTGGAACCTTGCGAACCGCCTTTGCCTGCCTCCCCTACCTTCATTCCCTTCAGGTCCTTGAAGCTTTTCACCTTGCCGGAGTCCACCAGCGACTTGCGCACCAGGATGGGCATGTAGTCATAGCCAAGAGGCGTCGAACCCTTGTCGGCGACCAGTTTGATATTGATGCCGCGTGCGGCCGCGTTAAAGAGTCCCGCGGAAATTGCACCGGCGGCGACATCGATCTGACCCACGCCGAGCGGTGCGATCATCTTCGGACCCGCGTCGAACTGCACGAAGGTGACCTTGATCCCCTGCTCGGAGAAATAACCCTTTCTGTTGGCGATAAAGAATGCCGCATCGCTCACCACATTGTTGGAACCGACGCGCACTTCGACCAGGTCGGCGGCGAGGCCGGGTATCGATGCGAGCGCGAGAATTGCTATGAAAACGTACGCTCCCGCGTGCCTCAGTTTGCTTGTCCCGTTTGTCATCATCTTGGCCTCTTCGAATGTTCCGGACCATTATAAAGGGCAAAACTTGTTAAACCGCACTATTGACAGGACAGGAGGAGAGGTCTTTCATACGCTTCGCGGCAAGTGCTATTGGATCGCAAACAGATGGAACTCACAGGAGAGCAATATGCGTGGACTCAAGGACAAGGTGGTCATCGTCACAGGCGGCGGCAGCGGCATCGGATCAGCGATTTGCACGCGGTTTTGCGAGGAGGGCTCGGTGGTCGCAGTACTGGATCTGAATGGCCCCGGGGCAGAAGCAAAAGCTGCTGCAATCCGGGCGGCCGGTGGCCGCGCCAAGGCTTTCCAGGTCGACATCAGCGACCAGAAGATGGTCAATGCCGCGGTCGCTTCGGTGGAGCGGGAACTGGGCCCCGTCGATGTGCTGGTGAACAACGCTGGCTGGGACAAGGCCGGCAATTTCCTCGATACCGACAAGACGCTCTGGGAGAAAGTCGTCGCGATCAATCTCTATGGCCCGCTCAATATGCATCATGCGGTGCTGAAAGGGATGTCCGAGAGGGGTCGCGGCCGGGTCATCAATATTGCCTCGGACGCGGCGCGCGTCGGTTCCTCCGGCGAATCGGTGTATTCCTTCTGCAAGGGAGGCCTGGTGGCTTTCACCAAGACGCTTGCCCGCGAATTCGCGAGCAAGCAGATCAACCTCAATGTCGTTTGCCCAGGGCCGACCGATACGCCCATGCTGAAAGAGGTTTGCGGCGACAGCGAATTGGGGCAGAAGCTCTATGAGGGCTTCAAGCGCGCGATCCCCTTCAAACGCCTGGGCCAGGCCGAGGACATTCCAGGAGCCGTGGCTTTTCTCGCCAGCGACGATGCGGCCTTCATCACAGGCCAGGTGCTCAGCGTTTCCGGTGGCCTGACGATGGCGGGTTGAGTCACCCAGCCCCGCATTCGAATCCGATCAGGAGAAGCTCATGGAGTATCAGGACATCCTCTACCAGGAACAGGATGGCATCAGCACCATCACCATCAACCGTCCCGAGGTTTACAACGCCTTCAGGGCGCGGACCTGCGACGAGATGATCCATGCCTTCGGGCAGGCCGGCAACAACAGGGAGATCGGCGTCGTGGTGCTCACCGGCGCCGGCGACAAGGCGTTTTGCACCGGCGGTGACCAGTCCTCCCATGACGGCGGCTATGGCGGGCGTGGCGTCATCGGCCTGCCGATAGAGGAGTTGCAAAGCATCATCCGCGACATCAACATTCCGGTGATCGCGCGCGTCAATGGCTTCGCCATCGGCGGCGGCAATGTCCTGGTGACGCTTTGCGACCTGGCCATCGCTTCCGAGCGGGCGCAGTTCGGCCAGGTTGGACCCAAGGTGGGCTCGGTGGATCCGGGATTCGGAACGGCGCTCTTGGCGCGTGTCGTCGGCGAGAAGAAGGCGCGTGAGATCTGGTATCTGTGCCGCCGCTACAAGGCCGAAGAAGCGCTCGCCATGGGGCTCGTCAATGCCGTCGTGGCGCACGAAGCGCTCGACGGCGAAGTGAGGAAATGGTGCGACGAGATTCTTGAGAAGAGCCCGACGGCGCTCGCCATCGCCAAGCGCTCATTCAACATCGACACGGAAATGATACGCGGTGCCTCCTCCTTCGCCATGCAGGCCTTGAAGCTCTACTACGATACGGACGAGTCCAGGGAGGGCGGCAATGCCTTCCGCGAGAAACGCAAACCCGAGTTCAGGAAATATGTAAAGTAGTCGGGTTTTCGCCGGCGACACCCGGACGGGTGTCGCCCGAAAGGGTCGCAGGAAGTTCCAGGCATGCCGCAGCGACAACCGGATCGGGCCGATCGAGAAAGGGAATCACCCCCAGTAGCGGGGCGGACAGGCGTGTCTTGAGCGCGTCCAGGTTTTCCTCGAAGCGGTCCATGTCCGGGTCGATGCGGTTGGCGATCCATCCCGCCAGCGTCAGACCGCGGCTTTTTATCGCCTCTTGCGTCAGCAAGGCGTGGTTGATGCAACCCAGCCTCATGCCAACCACCAGGACCAGTTGCAGGCCGAGGAGTCGGGCGAGATCTGCGCTGTCATGCTTTGTTCCCAGCGGCACGAGGAAGCCGCCTGCGCCTTCGACGATCACTGCTTCGGCGAGCTTTGACAGCTGCCCGAAGCAAGCCGCGATGTGGTGAAGATCTATGCTGACCCCTGCCTCTGCCGCAGCGATGTGGGGCGCGATCGGCTCGCGGAAAAAATAGGGATTGATGAGCGTTCTAACTTTACCATTCACGGCCACACTGCCTGCGGCGATCAGGGCATCGACGTCTCCAGAGCCGGCCGCCACCGGCTTCATGCCGATTGCGCTGAAGCCGCGCGCGCGGCACTGATGCAGCAGGGCGGATGCGACCAGGGTCTTGCCCACGTTTGTGTCTGTGCCGGTGACGAATAGTTTCATCGGCCGCTCTGCTCAAGTTCCATCAGGGTGGCAACCAGCCGATCCACCTGCTCCGGCGTGTGGGCGGCAGAGAGACTGATGCGCAGCCTTGCCGTGCCTTCGGGGACAGTCGGCGGGCGTATGACGGGAACCCATAGTCCGGCTTCGAGCAGGGCGGCGCCTACTGCCAGGGCTTCGTCGTTCCCGCCGATGATCACCGGCTGGATCGCAGTCGCGGAATCGGGCAGTTTCCAGCGTTTCAATTTCAACCCCTGGCGCAATTGCGCGATCAGCCGCGCGAGATGCCTGCGCCTGTCCTCCCCCTGTTCGATGAGAGCCATGCTGGCAAGCAGGGCATGGGCCAGAAGCGGCGGGGTGCCGGTGGTGAAAATATAGGTTCGGGCGCTTTGCAGCAGCCACTCGATGACTTCGTCGGCACCGGCGACGAAGGCACCGGCAACTCCCGCCGCCTTGCCCAGGGTGCCGATGTAGACGATGCGCGGTGAAACAATGCCGGACTCATTCAGGCTGCCGCGGCCTTCGTGGCCCTGCACGCCGAAGCCGTGGGCGTCATCCACCACCAGATAGGCATCGTGGCGCTCGCACATTTCCAGGAGGGCGGGCAGGGGCGATCGGTCGCCGTCCATGCCGAACACGGCATCCGTGACCACCAGCTTGTGTGCTCGATCGCAGGATTGCAACATGGCTTCGAGTGCATTCAAGTCCAGGTGCGGATAGATGTGCTTTTCTGCGCCAGAGAGCCGGATGCCGTCTATCAGCGAGGCATGGTTGAGTTCGTCCGAGAACACCGCGTCGCCGGCTCCTGCCAGGCTGGTGATGACGCCGAGATTGGCCATGTAGCCGGTGGAGAAGAACAGCGCGCGCGGCAGGCCGACGAAGGCGGCGAGCTTCTCCTCGAGTTCATGATGTGGCGCATAGTGGCCGCTGACCAGGTGCGAGGCGCCGGCGCCGACGCCATAGCGCGCCGCGCCTTCGCGGGCCGCGGCGATCAGAACAGGATTGGAGGCCAGGCCCAGGTAATCGTTGCTCGCGAAGGCCAAGAGGGTGCGGCCGGCGACCATGACTTCAGGAGCGCAGGATGTTTCGATCAGGCGACGGCTGCGCAGCAGCGAATGCGTGCGAAGATTTTTCAGCTTGTCTTTCAGGTTCATGGCACTGCGTCCAAGACGGCGAGGGTCTGCCCCACAAGGTGATCGATCTCAGCATCGTTGATCACATAGGGCGGCATGAAGTAAATGGTATGGCCTATCGGGCGCAGCAGCAATTGCCGCGTCAGGGCCTCGGTGAACACCTTGCGGGAAAACTGCGGGTCGCCGCTTTCGACTTCGAAGGCCCAGATCATGCCGCGGTTGCGGAAGTGCCTGACCCTCGGGTGTTTCGCGAGGGCGGAGGTTCGCTCGCTCAGCCTTGCGGCGAGGCCGCGGTTGGCGCCGATGACACCGTCCTCATCGAAGATGGCCAGCGTCGCCAGGGCGGCGCTGGCCGCGAGCGGGTTGCCGGTGTAGGAATGGGAATGGAGAAAGCCGCGCGTGACGTCTTCAGCGTAGAAGGCCTCATAGACCCTGTCCGTGGTCATCACCACCGAGAGGGGAAGATAGCCGCCGCTGATGCCCTTCGACAGGCAAAGAAAGTCGGGGCGTATGCCCGCCTGCTCATGGGCGAAGAAACTGCCGGTGCGGCCGAAACCCACAGCGATCTCGTCTGCGATCAGATGGACCTCGTAGCGGTCGCAGATCGCGCGTGCCAGCCGCAGGTATTCCGCATCGTGCATGGCCATGCCTGCGGCGCATTGCACCAGCGGTTCGATGATGAAGGCCGCGGTCTCGGCATGGTGCTCGCTGAGGCAATCTTCCAGCGCCCGGGCGCAGCGCGCGGCGAAGGCGGCAGGCGATTCACCTGCTTCTGCCAGGCGCGCGTCGGGGCTGGCCACCGTCCTGCCCGGTCGCAGCAGGGGCTCGTAGGCGTCGCGAAACAGGGCGACATCGGTGACTGCGAGCGCCCCCACGGTCTCGCCGTGATAGCTGCCGGCGAGACTCAGATACCTGCACTTTGCAGTGCGGCCCAGATTCCGCCAATAGTGATGGCTCATCTTGAGTGCGATCTCGGTGGCCGAGGCGCCGTCCGAGGCATAGAAGCAGTGGCCCAGAGTGTTTGCTGTCAGGGCGGACAACTTTTCCGAGAGTTCCACCACGGGTTCGTGGGTGAAGCCGGCGAGCATCACATGCTCCAGGCGCTCCAACTGCTCGCGCAAGGCGGCATTGATGCGGGGGTTGCCGTGGCCGAAGAGATTGACCCACCAGGAACTGATGGCATCGAGGTAGCGATTTCCCTCGAAGTCATAAAGCCATACTCCCTCGCCGCGGCTGATGGGCACCAGCGGCAGGGTTTCGTGCGACTTCATCTGGGTGCACGGATGCCAGACGGCCTTGAGACTTCTTTCGAGCAGTTGCCGGTTGTCCATGAGACTTGGGTCTATTCCCCGGGCTGCTCTGCGAGCCCGACTTCCTTGCGCCAGTCCTTCTTCTTCGTGAATAGAGAGACCAGGCTCCAGGCGATCAACAAGGCGGCGACGGCGAACAGGGTGGCGGAAATGGGCCGCGTCACCAGTATCGCGTAACTGCCCGAGGACATCGCCAGGGACTGGCGCAGGCTTTGTTCCAGGATCGGTGCGAGAATCAGACCGAGCACGATGGGGGCGGCCTCGAAGTCGAGCTTGCGCAGCCCGTAGCCCAGGACGCCCATGCCCAGCATGATCCAGACATCGACGACGCTTTGCGCCACGGCATAGACGCCGAGGAGGCAGAACACGATGACCAGAGGATAGAGATAGGAGTAAGGCACGCGCAAGAGATTGACGAACAGGCCGACCAGCGGCAGGTTGAGGATCAAGAGCACGACGTTGCCGATATACATGCTGGCGATGAATCCCCAGAAGAGCTCAGGCTGGTTCTGGATCATCAGCGGCCCGGGGGAGACGCCATGGACCATCAGGGCCGCCAGCATCACCGCGGTGATCGGTCCCGAGGGCAGGCCCAGCGCCAGCATGGGCACGAAGGCGCCGCAAGCGGCGGAGTTGTTCGCCGATTCCGGCCCGGCAACGCCCTCCACCGCGCCCTTGCCGAAGCGCTCGGGATGCTTGGACAGTCGCCGCTCGACGCCGTAGGAGACGAAGGAGGAGATGATGTGCGCTGAGCCGGGAATGATGCCGATGAGAAAGCCCAGCACTGTGCCGCGCGCGATGGGCAGGGCAGAATCGCGGCATTCCTGGCGCGTGGGCAGGAGTTCCCGCATCTTGGGTTTCTGTACCGTCGGCGGAAATTCCTGTCCCGCAGTCAGCAAAATTTCGGCTACGCCGAACAGACCCACGGCCACCGGCACGATGCCCAGACCGTCTGAGAGGTCGTTGATGCCGAAGGAAAAGCGCGAATAGCCGCTCATGCTGTCTATGCCTATCATCCCCAGGAAGAGGCCGAGCACCGCCATGGCCAGCGTCTTGGGAATGGAGCCGCTGCTCATGTAGGCGAGCACCAATAGACCGAGACAGAGCAGCGCCGAATACTCCGGCGGCCCGAAGCGCAGCGCGAAGGTGGCAAGCCACGGGGCGAGCAGCATCAGCGCCACGACGCTGACCGTGCCGGCGATGAAGGAGCCCACCGCAGCGATGAACAGGGCCGCGCCTGCCCGGCCATTCTGCGTCATCGCGTAGCCGTCGATGCAGGTCATGACCGAGGCCGCCTCGCCCGGGATGCGCATCAGTATGGAGGTCGTCGAACCGCCATACATCGCGCCGTAATAGACGCCGGCCAGGAGGACGATGGCGATGACCGGGCTCATGCCAAAGGTCGCTGGCAAGAGCATGCTGATGCCAGCCAGTGGACCCAGGCCGGGCAGCATGCCGACCAGGGTGCCGATGACACAGCCGATCACGGCATACATCAGCACGTCCGGGGCGAGCGCCACGGAAAAGCCCAGCATCAGGTTGTGAAAGGTTTCAACCATAGTGCTAGATTCCGAAAAGGCCGGGCGGCAGCGGCACCTTGAGAAGGGTTGCGAACAGCCAGTAGGAGCCGAGCGACATGCCCGCTGCCACGAGAATCACCGGCAGCGGCGGCTTCCTCTCTATCACGCCGACCAGGAAGACCAGCATGATCGCCACCGTCAGCCGGTAACCCAGAGGTTCTATGGCCAGGGCCGCGAAGGCGCAGGTGCCGAGAATGGCGATGGCATGGCGCAGTTCGGGCCAGCGGATCTGCGCCAACGGCTGCGACTGCCTTCCCGCCACGGCGACGACGAGACCCAGGACAAACAGCAAGGTCGCCAGGATCAGCGGCATATAGCCCGGCCCGGGATTGTCGAGTGAGCCCAGCGGCAGCTTGCGTGATTGCCAGCCGGCGTAAGCGCCGGCTGTGGCTATCATCAAGCCTGCGGCCTGTTCTGCGCGTAATTGTTTAACTACCCTCACTTCTTCTCTTCGATCTTGCCGACGATTCTGACCGCTTCGGCCAGACGCTTCGCATCCTTGTCCCAGAACTTCTGGAACTCTGGCGCGTCGAGATAGGCGATCGGGGTCTCGATTTTTTCCATCGTCGCCTTGAAATCGGGATCGGCAACGGCCTTCTTCGCCGCTTCGCGCAGCGTATTCACGATGGCGGCCGGTGTTCCCGCGGGGGCGAAAATGCCCGACCAGATGTAGAACTCGATGTCGTAACCCAGTTCCTTGAAGGTCGGCACATCAGGCAGGGCCGCCAGGCGCTTCGCGCCCCAGATGGCCAGGGGCCGTAGCGTGCCGGCCTTGATCTGCGGCGTCACCACCGAGGGCCCCGAAGCGAGAACATCGACATGGCCACCCAGGAGCGACGTGAGCGCAGGGCCGGCACCGGTATAGGGAACGTGGCGCATCTTCAGACCTGCGGCATGGGTGAACATCTCGATCGCCATGTGCAGCGTTCCGTAGACGCCGGAAGAAGAAAAGGAAAGCCCGTTCGGACGCTTCTTGGCGTCGTCCACCAGATCCTTGAGGGTCTTGTAGGGAGATTGGGAACGCACCACCAGCACCGTCGGGTCGGCCGAGATCAGCGCGATCGGCGCGAACTGGTTCATCTGGTAGGCAGGCTCGCGGCCGAACAACTTGTCCGCCTCGGGGATGATGGAGATGGAAGACAGCGCCATCAGCAGCGTGTAGCCGTCGGGTTTGGCATTGGCCACCGCAGCCATGCCTATCGCGCCGCCGGCGCCGGCCTTGGTGACAATCGCCATCGGCTGCTTGAGCAGCTTCTCCATGGCCTGCGCGGTCGGCCGCCCGGTGAGGTCGGCGACGCCGCCCGGCGGGAAGGGCACGATCATGGTGATCGGGCGAGATGGATAATGGTCCTGCGCCGCCGCGGAAAATGCGCCGAGGCCAGCCAGTAACAGAGTGATTATGCGCAGCATGCTTATCTCCTATGCGACAGGGTTTTCGAGGGTGCCGATGGGCTCGATGGTGATTGCCACGACGTCGCCCTTCTTGAGGAACTTCGGCGGCTTGAAACCGATTCCGACGCCGACCGAGGTTCCCGTGGCGATGACGTCGCCCGGCTCCAGGGTCATCACCGCCGACAAGGCCGCGATGATGGTCGGCACGTCGAAGATGAGATCGGACACAGAAGCATTCTGGCGCAGTTCGCCATTGACCCGGGTTAACAGCTGCAGCTTGCCCAGATCGGGAATCTCGTCCGCGGTGACCAGCGCCGGGCCCATCGGGCAGTAGCCGTCCAGGCTCTTGCCGAGGAACCACTGCTTGTGCGCGCTTTGCAGCGTGCGCGCGGTGACGTCGTTGATGATGGTGTAACCGAAGACATGCTTCAGGGCGTCGGCCTTCTTGATGCCGCGGCCGCCGGTGCCAATGACTACAGTTAATTCGCCCTCGTAATCGGTGGAGTTCGTGTAGTCGAGATAGCTGGGAATCGGGTCAAGGGGAGCAGACACGCTGGTGGGCGCCTTGGTGAAGAAGATGGGCAGGTCGGGAATGGCGCTGCCGCCGGTGGCGTCGAAGCCACTTTTCTCGAATTCCTTGGCGTGCTCATGATAGTTCTTGCCGACCGCAAAAATGTTTTTCAAGGGCCTCGGGATGGGTGCCAGGAGCTTGACCGAGGACAGTGGCAGCCTCGCTGCGGCGGTCGTCTGAGCCTTGCGCAATGCCGCCAGACCTGGCTCACCGAGGCCGATGAGCGCATTCATGTCGCGCGGCAGCGAGGGTGCCGCCTGTGCCAGGTCGATGACGGACTGGCCGTCGAGAATGCCGATGCGCGAACCATCGCGATCGGAAAAGCTGATCAAGCGCATTACTGAGAACTCCCTATGGGTTTAGATTGGCAGGCAGATAGTACCGCGGTCCGTGTCTTAGCAGCGGCGCCATTTCGCGTGAATTGCGGGGCCTACAGCGCCAGTGCGACCTGGGTGCCCTGGGCGATCGCCCGCTTTGCGTCGAGTTCTGTGGCGACGTCCGCCCCGCCAATCAGGGTCGTCGGCAGACCGGCATCGACCAGCGCATCTGCCAACTCTCGTCGCGGCTCCTGTCCGGCGCAGATCACCACGGTGTCGACTTCGAGAAGCTTCTCCTGGCCATCGACCCTGATGTGGAGGCCCGCATCGTCCACCTTCAGGTACTCGACGCCGGCCATCATATGCACACCGCGCTTTTGCATCAGCAGACGCCTCGCCCAGCCGGTGGTTTTGGCCAGCCCCTCGCCGACCTTGCTAGGCTTCCTCTGCAGCAGCCAGAGCTCGCGTTTGGCTGCCGGCATCTGCGGCTTGGCCAGTCCGCCGCGACCGCCGACCTCGGGGTCGATGCCCCATTCCTTGCGGAAGGCGTCTATCGGGTCGCCTGTCGCATCGTCATGGCTCAGGAGTTCGGCGACATCGAAGCCGATGCCGCCTGCGCCTATGATTGCTACGCGTTTCCCCGCCTGCCTCCGGCCTTCGATGAGGTCGCTGTAGCCCGTCACCTTGGGATGGTTTGCGCCCGGAATGTCGGTTGCTCGCGGCAAGATGCCTGAGGCCAGGACGACATGATCGAATCCCTTGAGGTCTGCCGCGTGGGCATGGGTACCCAGCCTCAGCTTGACCCCGGTGATCTCGAGTCTGCGAGAGAAATAACGCAGGGTCTCGGCGAACTCCTCCTTGCCGGGGATGAGCTTTGCCAGGTTGAACTGGCCGCCGATCTTGTCGCTCGCCTCGAACAGCGTGACGTCATGCCCTCTTTCCGCTGCGGTGGTGGCGCAGGAGAGACCTGCGGGACCGGCGCCGATGACGGCGATTTTCTTTTTCGCAACCGCAGGTTTGAATATGATTTCCGTCTCGTGGCAAGCGCGCGGATTGACCAGGCAGCAACACATCTGCCCCGAAAAAATCTGGTCGAGGCAGGCCTGGTTGCAGGCGATGCAGGTGTTGATCTCATCGGCGCGACCCTCTTGTGCTTTCTTGACGAACTCGGCGTCGGCGAGGAAGGGGCGGGCCATGGAAATCATGTCGGCGTCGCCTCTCGCGAGCACCGCCTCGCCCACCTCGGGAGTGTTGATGCGGTTGGTGGCGATCAGCGGAATCTTCACCTTGCCCTTCATGCGCCGCGTCACCCTGGTGTATGCGGCGCGCGGCTCCAAAGTCGAGATGGTGGGAATGCGCGCCTCGTGCCAGCCAATGCCGGTATTGATGATCGTCACGCCGGCCTGCTCGACTGCCTGCGCCAATAGGACGATTTCCTCCCAAGTGCTGCCACCATCGACGAGATCGATCATGGACAGGCGGAAGATGATGATGAATTCGCGACCGACCGCGGCGCGCACGCTTTTCACGATCTCCAGGGCGAAGCGGATGCGGTTCTCGAATGTGCCGCCCCAGTGATCTGTCCTGAGGTTGGTCTTCGGGGCGATGAACTCATTGATCAGATAGCCCTCTGAAGCCATGATCTCGACGCCGTCGTAGCCGCCGTGCTTGGCCATGGCTGCGCACCTGGCGTAGTCGGCGATGGTTTGCACCACCTCCTGATCTTCCAGCGCGCGCGGCGTCGCCGGATTGATCGGCGCCCTGAGCGCAGATGGCGCGACAGGCTCGCGGGAATAGGAATAGCGGCCGGTATGGAGTATCTGCAGACAGATCTTGCCGCCGTTGGCGTGCACGGCCTCGGTGATGACGCGATGCTTGACGGCCTCCTCTTCGCTGGCGAGTACCCGCGCTCCCGGCATGACCGTACTGTCGGCATTGGGCGCGAAGCCGCCGGTGACGATCAGGCCGACGCCGCCCGCGGCGCGCTCGGCGAAGAAAGCAGCCATGCGGCCATGGCCGTCTGGAATGTCCTCCAGGCCGGTGTGCATCGAACCCATGAGGACGCGGTTCTTGAGCGTCGTGAAGCCCAGGTCAAGCGGGGCGAGAAGATGCGGGTAAGCGTTCATGTGGGTATCCGGGTGAGAAATTGTGGGTATTCAGGTGAGGCCGTTCTGTTTGAACCAGGCCAGCATGCGCTGCCAGCCGTCCGCCGCCGCCTCCTTGCGATAGCTTGGCCGGTAATCGGCATGGAAGGCATGAGGCACGTCCGGGTAGACATGAATCCCGGACTTGCCGCCGGCCTTCTTGATTCCCTCGCGCATGTCCTCGACCTGGTCCAGGGGGATGCCCTGGTCCTGGCCGGCGTAGAGTCCGAGAACGGGTGCCTTGAGTTCCCCGGCGAGATCGACCGGACTCTTCGGTTGGAGCGGGGTCGGTGCCGCATCGAGAGAGCCGTACCACGCGACCCCGGCATTGAGCCTCGGGTTGTGGGCGGCATAAAGCCAGACCGTCCTGCCGCCGCGGCAAAAGCCCGTGATGCCGAGGCGATTGCCGTCGCCGCCATGATTGGCCGCCCAGTCGGCGCAGGCGTCGAGGTCGCTCATATGCTGGCTGTCCGGGGCCTTGACGACAAGGGTGAAAATGTCCGGGATGTTGGAAAGTTTTGCGACGTCGCCCTGGCGGGCATACATTTCCGCGGCGATCGCCAGATAGCCGGCCTTGGCCAGGCGGCGACAGACGTCCTTGATATATTCATGCACGCCGAAAATTTCATGCACGACCAGCACGATGGGCAAGTTCTGTCCCGCAGCAGGTTTGGCGTAATAAGCCGGCAGTTCTCCGTCTTTCACCGCCACCTTGATCTCGCCCGCGATCAGCCCCTGCGTGTCGGTGGTGATGGCGGTCTGCGCCATGATGGGCTGGGTGGCGAGCGCGAAGCCTGCACCCAGCATGGTGACGACGAAGCCGCGTCGGTCAAGCGACGTTGCGGGCAGAAGAGCAGCAAGATCGAGCTCAAGTGTGGTCATGAGGAGTTGGTTTGTGTGATTGGGCGTCAGGTAAAATACTCCGGAAAAATTTTAATTTCAATGAGGAGTGCTCCTTGAATCCGATCAGCCGCTACCCGGTGCCCCCACTTGCCGACCTGCCCGAGGACATTCGCAGCCGTATCCTGGCGGTGCAGGAGAAGTCGGGTTTCGTGCCTAATGTTTTCCTGACGCTGGCGCACCGGCCGGCCGAGTTCCGCGCCTTCTTCGCCTACCATGATGCTTTCATGGAGAAGGATAGTGGTCTGTCCAAGGCTGAGCGCGAGATGATCGTGGTGGCGACTTCGGCCGCAAACCAGTGCCAATATTGTGTCGTCGCCCACGGCGCTATCCTGCGCATTCGCGCCAAGAACCCGCTGCTCGCCGATCAGGTGGCGATCAACTACCGCAAGGCCGACATCACGCCGCGGCAGAAGGCCATGCTGGCCTTCGCCCTGAAGGTGACGCAGGAGTCCTATGCCATCAATGATGCCGATTTTGCCGCGCTGCGTGAGCAGGGTTTCTCCGACGAGGACATCTGGGATATCGGCGGCATATCCGCCTTCTTCGCTCTTTCCAACCGCATGGCCAACATGATCGCCATGCGTCCCAACGACGAGTTCTACTCGCTGGGAAGACAGCCCAGGGCGTGACGCTGTTTCCAGTCCCTCGCGGGCGAGGTAAAATGCCACACGATTGCATTTTATTCCGTTCAGGAAATACTATTTTGGAGAGTGCCTTGAACTATTCCGATATGAGCATGCGCACCAAGCTGCTCGCCGGCTTCGGCCTTTTGTTGGTGTTCATGATGGTGATCAGTTCCATCAGTGTCGTCTATCTCAACAGGATCTCCGATGAGGCCATCAAGCTGGACGACGACGCCTACCCCAAGGCCGTGATTGCCAGCGATATGTACAAGCGCGCCCTGGACATCGGTCGCCACGTGCGCAGCGGCATACTCGCCGAAGATGCCAAGGAGGTCGAGGCAGACATTCATGCCATCGAGGAAATCCGTGATGCCAATAGCCGCGACATGGAGAAGATGAAGAAGATGGTGGCCTCGGAGAGCGGCAAGAAACTGTTCTCTGCCGCCGAGATTGCGCGCAACAAGTTGTCCGAGAAGTATCCGGTGATGTTCGGGCTTCTGCGCGCCAGGGACAGCGCCAAATCGGTCGCTTACATGAAAACCGAATTCTCGTCGGCGAACAGCGCTTTCAGGAACGCACTGGAGGCCCTGTCCAAGCACCAGGATAGGTCTGTGAGGAAAACGCTCGACGACATCAGGGAACAGATACCGCAAGCGCGCAGCATGACCATTGCCATTGGCATTCTTGCCCTGGTGCTGGGCATCCTCAATGCATTCTGGCTGTCTTCCATGCTCGCCCGCCGCGTGTCTGAAGCCAAGGCGATCACCGAGCGCATCGCCTCCGGCGACCTGAGCGCCGGCGCCGCCTGGAAACCGTCGGGAGATGAACTGGGGCAATTGCTGGCTTCTCTCGAGCGCATGCGCGCAGATTTGGCAGCGACGGTGGGTGCGGTCGTGACCAGCGCGCGCAATGTCTCCGATTTCGCCGACCAGCTGTCATCCTCGGCGCAGCAGGTGTCCACCAGCATACAGTCGCAGTCCGCGGCCACCTCGGCGGCTGCGGCCGCCGTCGAAGAACTCACCGTCAGCATCGAGCATGTCTCGGCCAATGCCGGCGAGGTCTCAAACAAGGCGGCGGAGGCGGGCAGGACAGCGGAATCAGGCGGCAGCCAGGTGACCGAGGCGACGCAGAGCATCCTCCAGGTTTCCGTCGGCGTCGACGGTGCGGCAAGCGACATTCAGGCGCTGTCGGTAAAGGTGCAGGGCATAGGCAATGTCGCGGTGGTGATCAAGGAGGTGGCCGATCAGACCAATCTGCTTGCCTTGAACGCCGCCATCGAGGCGGCGCGTGCCGGCGAGCAGGGCCGGGGTTTCGCCGTCGTTGCCGACGAAGTGCGCAAGCTGGCGGAGCGCACCAGCAATTCCGTGCAGGAGATCACCACCATGATTTCGGCCATCCAGGCCGGCGCCGACACCGCGGTCGCCAGCATGCAGCACGCCAGCCAGGATGTCACCGCCGTCGTGTCCCGTGCCGAGGGTGCCAGCGAGTCGATGAGTCAAATCTGTGCCGCCGCGGTCTCTGTCGAACAGGCGACGAACGAGATATCCAATTCCCTCTCCGAGCAAAGGGCGACGGCGACGGACCTGTCGCGCAATGTCGAATCGATCGCGCAGATGTCCGAGGAAAATGCCGCTGCCGCCCACACCGTCGCCGAAACGGCGCTGAAGATGTCGGGCGTATCGAGGGAACTGTCAGGAAGCGTGGCGCGCTTCAAGCTGTAACCTCTGGCTACCCGCCAGCCACAAAGGCTTGCGGCGCACTGCCTTGATCTCTTTCTGAACCACGGCGAGTGCCTGATCTTCGCTGAGCTTGCTGTGCGCTCGGGCGCGGCGCGGACGCCTCCTTGAGCAGCCGGAAACGCGCTTCCGACAGGGTGATAGTCAGACCGCTCATGGCAGCCTCACATTGGTGTTTTGACACCAATATGTTGTCGTAACTGCTGACCCCAGGCAAACGCGGGTAGGGTCGAATCGTTTGCTCGACGAGGAAGACACAAGCCTAACGCTGACCACCTTGGCAAGCGTTAGGCGGCCCTCGGGAAGACGAAATTTTCAATTTACCGCTGCCAACTGAAACCGATATCTGCCCATAGTTCGAACAACCCCCTGCTGGGTCAGGTGCTCCAGGCCGAACTTACCGAGAGTAGGGATTGATCAGATTGACTCCGGTTGGTTCGAAGTCTCTTGCGTTGCGAGTAACGACTGTTAATCCATAGGTAAGCGCGGTCGCAGCGATCAACAAGTCGGCACCTTCGTGCCCAAGTTGGGCGGAAAGGCGACCCCAGCGGCGTGCCACGCTGGGCGTAACCGGGAGAATTCGATCTGCGTACAGGCGCGTCAGGCTCTCAAGCCAAGTTGTCAGCGCTTCGGCGAACTCAGGATCGCCCTTGCGGCGCTTTTCTATGCCCCGCTCGATTTCGCCAAGTGTGACAACGCTGAGATGTAGCTGATCCGCCAACTGCTTCGAGACCCAGCGAACCACGCCGGCATTTGGCCTCTTCTTTCGCAACTCGGAGACGATTACGGTGTCGAGAAGAAACATCAGAGATCGATGTCACGCAGAGCAATACGACGGGACTCGGCATGTGGCGCATCGTCCTTGGGTATGGCAAGGAGATGCGCGACGAATCCTGGGGCACTGGCACGAGCACCTTCGCGAAGCGTACGATAATTTGCCTCAGACAGAACGACCACCGCCGCCCGACCTCTCCGCGTAACGTGTTGTGGCTCACCCTGCAAGGCCGCCTCGACGACCTGGCTAAACTGAGTTTTTGCGTCCTGCAACCGCCACTGCGATCCATGCATGATTGGCTCCTCGCTTACTGGAAATTTGCACTGGTCAGATTATCTGGTCTGTTGGCCTGATAGTCAAGTCGCTAGTGGCGCAGGAACTCGGCATCACGCGGTGCCGGGCTCGGACTCTACCTGGTGGAGCGTATTGCGCAGATGCATGGGGGCTCGGTCAAAGTGCAGACCATGGCCGACCATGGCAGCCGATTTTCACTGATACTGCCGGGGTAGTCCGGACGCAACTCAGGGAGAAAGTGGAGCAACCCTCGGGTGTTCCGCGACGGGACCCACCTTACCTGCCCCCAAATACCTTACTGATATCACGCAGGGCAAGCATTAGGTCCGTTTCGTCGCCATCTTCTAGCACGGAATTTAGATAGTCAGCCGCAAGATGCGGATTGCCCGCTCGATATCGCGGCTTTGCTCATCATCGCGTCTCAGTAATGGGATGTGGCATCGGCTTCCTCACCGTTCTCGACCCAGTCGAGCAAGGTGCCGCGTTTGTTCTTTGCCTCGAAGGCGCCGATCTGCTCAACAACGGCGCTGTGCGGCACGCCTATCTGGGCATGTGAGAGCGGGCGGCGGCGCCGCCCGCTCTCAGGCTACCGCAGTTCCTTGAAGTGACCGCCCTTGATCTCCACCATGTGGAAGGCCGAGAGATCCAGACCCATGTGGTCGGTGGCCGACATGTTGAAGACGCCGCCCACACCCACGAAGTTCTTGGTGCCCTCGATCGCGGCGCGCAGCTTCTCCTTGTCGGTGCCGCCGGCGCGCTTGCCCCGTGCCCTGGCGGTTTCCGCCACGGCGACCCAGGTGCGGGTGAG
>CAIYYX010000100.1 GCA_903930535.1 uncultured Sterolibacterium sp.
ATCGCATTTTCGGTTTCGGTAATCGGTTGATCGTTAACTATGACAGCATTTCCCTACTGGTCACCAACATGCCCGTCGCGGATGAGGATCTCTGTGGACGCATTCGCGATCAGGCCGCGACGATCGCCGAGGCAGCCGATCTGGCAGTCGGTAATATTAACCTGCGCACCGATGCGGTGCACCGGACTGCCGAAATGAGCAGGCTTGCCGTGGTAAGCCGCAAGGCAGTCGAGGAGCTGCGCCTTAGCTATCGTGAGCGGCAGGCAGCTACGCGTCTCGAGTTCGAGCACTTGGTGAACACCATTGAGGGCCTATACGTCCATCTGGGTCTGTCCAGCCACCAGGAATTGTCCATCAGTGACACGATGCGAAATTCCGTCGACCGGGTTATCACGATATTCGAGGGTGGTAGTGAAATTGACCGGAACTTCGATGAAATTGTAGCTGGGCTGACAAAGGCGGGCGAATATACGGTTACCCAGGACGATGAACCGCCACTCAAGGTCGAACTCTGGTAACGAGTTGTTTGGCGGAGCGTATAAGAAGGGTAGGCCGCAATCTGGCAGGTAGTGGCCCCTGACAATAAGAAACCGCGCACTTTCGCTCCGACTCGATGTTGCCTAGCCAACTCTTTGAATGAGGATATAGGCCGAACTGCAGATCGTTGGCTTTGAAGCTGAAAGTCCCCTTCGGTAGGCGTTAGCCGGCATTCAATTCTCAGAATTTTTGCGTGGTGCAATGACCGGTCATGGCCGAGAACCGCCTGTGACGCGGCCTTCCGCGTTGCCGCCATTCAAAAAAGCCCAGGAATTTCACTGGCCGCTATGTGGGGCCCTGAACCACGGGCAGTTCTCGGCCAAAACAAGCCGCCCGGGATCTTTCTCCAGTGAGGACACTCGTCCAACGTCGGCGCGCGAAAGTTGTCAGTAGATCAACGTTTCACACCCCAGCGGTTGCACCGCGGTTATTTCGTCCATTGGCGACTTGGAATTGACCACCTCGAAAACGATCCAGGTTCCGTAACAGAGGACTCCTGGTAATCAGATCATCATTAACAGACTGGGGCTACGCTCGCGTGATCAGAGCTTCAAGCTTTTGGAAGGGACTCCAAGTGATTATTGATTCAGTCGGCGGCGGCGAATCGACAGTAACACCCCGAGGATGAGAGCGCACAGAGCCGCATCTGCAGAATGTTCCGCCATTTGCATTGCCGCCGATAATTATCCGTGGCGGAAAGATCTGCCACACGTGCATCGCGGTTGACCTGCGTCAAACTAGCGCTGTCTATAGTATCGGTATTATCGTACCAAATTACGAGAAAGCTCGCCAAACGGCGCAAGGCAATAGTTCCTGCGGAGAATTTCCAGCGGCCCAGCGCCGGGCAAGCTACCGAGAAAGGTATTACCATGCAACAGGAACTGTCGTTGAGCGGGCGCCACGCCGTAGTCACGGGTGGCGCAAAGGGCATCGGCAAAGCAATATCGAACGAGCTCGCACGCCTCGGGGCCAATGTCACGATCATGGGCCGGGACTCGGCGGCGCTGGAGACGCAGGCCGAAAAGCTGCGCAACGAATACCAGGTCGAGGCGCGCGCCATCGTCGCAGACATGTCCCAAGCCGAGTCCATACGGGCGGCGTTCGAGACGGCGGTCAAACAACTCGGTGGCGTCTCGGTGTTGGTGAACAACGCCGGCATTGCCCATGCGGCTCCGATGCTGCGCACCGACCTCGCCAAATGGAACGAGCTGATTGCAGTCGATCTGACCGCGCCTTTCTTGTGCACACAGCAGGTGCTCAAGACCATGATCAGCGCAGGATACGGACGCATCATCAACGTCAGTTCAACGGCCGGGCTAACCGGCTACCCCTACGTCACGGCCTACTGCGCCGCGAAACACGGGCTCATCGGCTTGACCCGGGCGCTGGCGATCGAGGTGGCGAAATCGGGCGTGACCGTTAACGCAGTTTGCCCTGGCTACAGCGACACCGACATCGTGGCGAAGACCGTGACCAATATCGTGGCGAAAACCGAGCGCACACCCGAGCAGGCTCTGAACGAACTCTTGGTGCACAACCCGCAGGGGCGATTGATTGCGCCGGAAGAGGTTGCCTGCGCGGTCGGCTGGCTCTGTCAGACGGCGGCGCAGTCGATCACCGGACAGAGTATCGCCATCGCCGGCGGGGAACTGATGTGACCGCTGCGGGCCAGGCAGCTCAGGCAGGATTATCCAAACAAAGCAATCAGGCGACGGACATGAACATGAAATTGTTTCAGCCCTTGGACATCAACGGCATGCTTATTCCCAATCGCATCATGGCTCCGGCCATGGTGACCCACTTATGCGATGAAGGCGGCATGGTCAACGACGAGGTGATCGAGCGCTATGCGGCCTATGCCGAGGGCGGGACGGGACTGATCGTGGTCGAAGCCATGGCCATCCACCAGAACAAATCGGGAGCGCTGCTGCGCGCCAGCGAAGACAAGTTCATTCCCGGGCTGCGCCGGCTGACCGCGCGGGTTCATGAAGTCTCGGACTCGAAAATCGTCCCGCAGATCATTCACTTCATGAAGGTGGCGCGCACCGGCTGGCGCCAGACGGTGGACGAGCTGTCGGTTGAAGACATCGACGTGATCGTCGACCAGTTTGGCGCGGCGGCGGCCCGCGTTCGGGAGGCTGGTTTTGACGGGGTCGAACTGCACTCGGCCCACGCCTACACCCTGTCGTCCTTCCTTTCCCGCGCCAACCCGCGCAAGGACCGCTACGGCGGCGACACGCTGGAAGGCAGACTGCGCCTCATCGGCCGGGTCATGGAGAGCGTGCGGCGGGCTGTCGGCAAGGACTTCCCGGTGTGCGTGCGCTTCAATGCCGAGGAGTTCATCAAGAACGGATATACCGTCGAGGAATCGAAGCTGATCGCCCAGCGCTTCGCCGAACTGGGATTCGACTACCTGTCGCTCTCTGTCGGCGGCAAGTTCGAGGATGCGGTGCACACGCCGGGCCAGGTTCTGTTCCCCTACTCCGGCTATTCCGGCGACCGCTGCATGCCCGGCGAATGGCTGCCGCGCGGACTGCACGTCAACCTGGCCGCCGAAATCAAGGCGCACTTGGTCGCCCATGGCTTCAAGATCCCCGTCGCCATCGCCGGCAAGCTGTCGGATCCTCGCGACGCAGAAAAGGCACTCGCGCGCGGGGATGCCGACATCGTGGCCATCGCACGCGGGCTGCTGGCGGATCCGGCCTGGGGCAACAAGGTCAAGAACGGACAGATTGATGACATCGTGCAGTGCGACTATTGCAACGTGTGCAAGACGCTCGATGGCACGCACAAGCCGGTCATCTGCTCGCTCTGGCCCCAGGGCTCGCTCCAGGCGCCGAAATCACTGCCGCACTCCGAGGCGCCCCAGTGGAGCGAAGATGGTGGCGGGCTCAGCGCGAAGCTGACGGAATCCAGCGTCACCCTGCGTTGGAGCAAACTGGCGGGCGCCGCCTGCTACGACGTCTATCGCAGCGTCGGCGACGCCCCGTCGCAGTTCATGGACGCGGTAAAGATCTGCAATTGGACCGACAAGACTGTGCTCGGGGGATCGCGCTACCAGTATTACGTCAGGGGGCGCAGCGCCGATGGCCGAGCGAGCAAGCCTGGCGCGACGGCGCAGGTGGACATGCCCTTGCCTGAGTACATGTGAGCAGAACCGTCAGCAGCGACGGCGCGAAACGCAGATGAAGGCAATGCTGGAAGGAACAATCGCCTGGCCGGAGGAGTTTGCCCAAGCTTATCGGCGCCAGGGCTACTGGCAGGACATCACTCTGTTCGACGTGCTCGTCCGCACCGCGGCGCGCTTTCCGGAAAAGTTGGCGGTAGTCGACGGCGCTCGCCGCACAAGTTATGCAGAGCTGCGGCATGAAGCGGAGCGCCTGGCGGCGGGCTTGGCGGCGCTAGGCCTGCGCCCGCGCGACCGGGTGGTTTTCCAGCTCAACAACAGCCTCGAACTCATCGCGACATTTTTTGCCCTGATGCGTATCGGCGTGATTCCTGTCCTGGCCTTGCCGGCACACCGCAGGACCGAGATCGCCCACTTCGTCCGCGCCAGCGGCGCAGTCGCCCTGTTGATAGCCGACGTGGTGCGCAAGTTCGACTATCGCGAAATGGCAAGGCAGATTGTCAGCGAGTGTCCGCTGCTGGACCATGTCATCGTTTCCGGTGAGGCCGACGCAGGACAAGTCAGCTTGCGCGACTTGTCACAGAGGGGGGGCCACTGCGCAATACCCTGTCCGCAGCCCAAGGCCGAAGACGTTGCGTTGATGTTGCTGTCGGGCGGCACCACGGGACTGCCCAAGCTCATCGCCCGCAGCCACACCGACTACCTCTACGGCGCAACGCAAGCGGCGAAGGCCGTTGCTCTGGACGCGGACACAGTGTTTCTGGCCCTGCTGCCTATCGCCCACAACTACACCCTCGGCGCGCCGGGCGTACTGGGCACCGTGGCCTGCGGCGGCACCACCGTCATCGCGCCGGGTACGGCAGCGGATCTGGTTTTCCCCTTGATCGAGCAGGAACGCGTGACCTTGGTCAGCGCCGCCGTGCCGCTGGTGCCGAAGTGGCTGAACGCCGAGCTGTTCGATCGCTACGACCTGAGCTCGCTGAAAGTCTTCATGAATGGCGGCGCCAAACTGGTGCCCGAACTGCGCCAGCGCATCGAGGAGAAGTTCCACTGCGTTTATGTGGAGAGCTTCGGCACCGCCGAAGGTCTGCTTAATATGACGCGCCTGGACGATCCCACGCAGGTACGGATGCACAGCTCAGGTCGGCCGGTATCAGAGGCCGACGAGCTCAAGATCGTCGACCTTGACGGTCGGGAAGTCCCGGATGGGCAGCCGGGCGAACTGCTGGTCCGCGGTCCCTACACCGTACGCGGCTATTACAACAATCCGCAGGCCACTGCCGCGGCGTTTTCTGCGGACGGTTTTTATCGGATGGGCGACGTGGTTAGACGAATCGACGGCTACCTCTACCTCGATGGTCGGATCAAGGACTTGATCAACCGGGGTGGCGAGAAAATCAGCTGCGAGGAAGTCGAGAATCACATCCTTGCCCATGCAAAGATCGAGTCCGCGTGCGTCGTGGCCATGCCCGACGAAATCTTCGGCGAGAAAGCCTGCGCCTTCACCGTCCTGCGCGAAGGGTGCTCTCTTACTCTGGCCGAACTCCTGAGTTTCTTGCAGACGCGTGAGATCGCGCGTTTCAAAATGCCCGAACGTCTGGAAGTGGTCGAGGAGTTTCCCATCAGCCCGGCCGGCAAAATCATGCGGCGCGATCTGCGATTGGCGGTGGCGGCGAAAATGGCTCAGGAGCGTTTGCTCTTGATGCGCTCCTAAAGGATCCGTCTGCCGAAGCGGTGCTACGATTGTCTCATCAACCCGATCCGGAAAGCCATGAAGGCTAACAACAAGACCAAGACCGCCGCCGCTCCGCCCGCGCCAGCATCGGCGCCGGATACGCCGGCGGACTATCTGATTCGACCGGTTCGGGCTGGCGATCTGGAAAAACTGATCGCGGTCGATGCGCAAATTACCGGCATCCAGAAGGCTGAATACTGGCGCCAGCGTTTTCGCGGCCATGTTGCACGGAAAGATCAGTCCAGCCATTTTCTGGTGGCCGAGAAAAATAGCGCCATCGAGGGTCTGATTATCGGCGAGATTCGCGACTGGGAATTCGGTACGCCGCCGTGCGGATGGGTATTCGGTATCAGCGTACGTCCCGAAGCGAGGCTCTCCGGCGTCGCCACACGGCTCCTCGATGCGCTTTGCGCCAGCTTTCGCTTGGCCGGCATGACCAAAGTCCGCACCTTGCTGGTCTCCGATGACTTGTTGGTGATGAAGTTTTACCGCAGTCAAGGCATGATGGCGGCACCCATAATCACTTTGGAGCGCAAGCTGGACTAGGCATCACCGACACGCGCAGTCCGCCAACGAGATGAATATTCAAAAAAGCACGGTTATCGCGCTCTGCAGCGTATTGGAGGCGGCGCTTGATCCCGACAAGCAGATCTCCTCGGCCGAGGTCGCGGAGAAATACGGCATTTCGCCGCACCACTTGGCCAAGGTCTTGCGGCGGTTGGGGCGCGCGGGTTTGCTCGAGTCGTCGCGTGGGGTCGGCGGCGGCTATCGCTTCTGCGGCAACGCCAAGCGCACAACACTGATGGATGTCATCGCCTTGTTCGAGGACAAGATCGTGGAACCGGACAAACAGTTCGAGAAACAATACGCGACCGCCGTCGAACGCGCCATCGCCCAGGTGCTGGTCGAAATAGACGAGACGGCCAAAGCCGTGTTCAATTCGATCACCATCGCCACCATGATCGGCCTGATCGAGAGGCAGGGCCGCAGCCGACCTTAGATCACAGCGCACCAACACCAAGAGTTTCAAAGCGGTACAGCATTAGCCTTAACAGGTATAGGAGACGCCATGAACAAGATTCAAAAAGTTGTCTGCAGTCAGCCGCACTATCCCAACGCTCGGTAGTACTCCGAGGGGGTCTGGGAGACCAGTGTTTGGTTGCGGCGAGTTATGGCAGGTTGAGCGCTCTCAATCCGTTCTTCGCCGTCGCCGCCGAGCAATCGGGTGCGCCTTCGTCAAGAAACGATTCGAATTGGATGAGAGTCGATCATTATTGCATTCGTGCTTCGATCGCAAAGGCAGGAATATGAAATTTATGCTTCGATTTCTCCCCTAGATAGAAATCCCAATGGAGATGGGCCTATATTGCATCGCACAGATAACCGAAGGAAAGGATTTTGAAATGGCTTTGAAAATCTCAGACGATTGCAGTGCATGTGACGCGTGCGTAGATGCGTGCCCGAACAACGCGATCAGCGCCGCGAACCCTTATTACATAATCGACCCGCTGCGGTGCACGGAGTGCGTCGGCGTAGAGGATGAACCCCAGTGCAAATTGGTGTGCTCAGTCGAGTGCATCGACGAAAACCCTAGCTACCCCGAGACTAAGGAGCAACTACGGATGAAATATCAAGCCTTGCAAGCATAATCCGAAGCCATGTTTGGGATGGTAATCCGGCATCTCAGTATCATTAGAAATCGGTCATACTGGCTCATACCTGCGTGGAAATACACCACTCCTTCTGGCGCATTCCTAATCGGGAAATACTGTCATGAAGGCGGTCGTCGGGTTGCGACTGAGTCGAGTGCTTACCCAAAAAGACAAGCTCTATGTCCTTCTCAAGAATCTCGGAATTCCGGTAATCGACATCAAGGAGACAAGGCTAGCCGCTTGAGCAGCAGAACGAAATTCCAACTACCGGTTAGCGGCTCGACTTTTGATGTTAATAGTGCCAGTGCTGGAGAACGGCTATGTCTCAGGATGCGGACGCCCATTAGTCAGACGTTGGAGTATGCCCAGTGTCCGGTCGGGCCGGGTGCCGAAGTTGCCCCCGCCGAATTGACCGCCCGGAAGCTGCCCTTCAAATTCTGTCGCTCCTAATCGGCCACCGGCCAAGGCGTACTGACGACCCTCTCCAGACATATGCGTAACGCATCGTCAGTGGCCGGTGTTGATCGTGGAAGAGACGTTCGCCAGAAGTGCTGGGCAGTTTAAGTGTGGCCAAACAGCGTAAAATGCCTTTGACAAGTCAGTTAGAACGAATCTGGGGTTCGTACGCTAGCAGAGTAAAGAAGACGATATATACTTGGCAGCATGAATTTCATCTGGGATGGCAAAAAAGCAGCAAGCAATGTTGAGAAGCACGGTGTCAGCTTCGAAGAAGCCAGCACTGTCTTCCTAGATCTGTTATCTATCACGGGTGCTGACCCCGATCATTCTGAAGGTGCGCAGCGTTGGCTAACTTTCGGGGTCTCAGTACAACACAACTTCTTGGTGGTCTCGCATACCGATGAAGATGAAGGTGAGACAATCAGAATCATCAGCTCTCGTCCGGGCACAAAATCGGAAAGGAAGCTCTATGAAGAAGGGTAAATCGACTAAAGACACACTGCGTAGCGAATACAAGCCCTCGGATTTTCCTGGCGGCCTTGTTCGTGGAAAATACGCAGCAATGGTTGCTGCTTCCTCAAACATTGCAGTGCTTGAGCCTGATGTGGCTACGGCTTTCCCCAACAGCGACGCCGTCAACGATGCGCTGCGTACCATTTTGCAAGCTGCAAAGCACATGGTTGTCCACCCCTAGTCGAATGTTTGTAGCCAAAGTCCGACGCGGGGATGTCGAGCAACGGCAACCTTCGAGGTGAAGGCTTCCAAGTTGCCGGAATTTGTAGCCGCTTAACGAAAATCGGCGAAGCGTGGTTACATCGCGTTTGCTGGAGGCTTTCCTGGCCTGCCCTCTCAAATGCCATCTCCTGTCAGCAGGAGAAAGCCCAACGGACACCGAATACTCCTCATGGGCCGCTGCGAGGGAGGAATGTTACCGGCGTGACAGTATTCAGAAGCTGACCTCCCAAGAGACGAACCCGGGCACCGCGTCTTCGAAACTCGGTTTGTGGAAATCCGAGTCTTGGCGGTTCGCCGTCGGTGAAACCGTACGAGCCCAAGGATGGGAGGCCGAGATCGCACTGATTCAGCGGATCCCACAGACGGTGGGGCCGTCCCGATTTGTGCCTATCCGTTTCGTGGCAAACAACAGGCTGTCCGCTTCCGACAAAACTATAGCGGCATTCGAAGCGCTCACGCTCGCGAAGGCTTTGGGTTCGAAAACCGGTGTGGCGAAAATCGTGCACGGTGAGAAAAATACAACGCTTTCGGTGAATTCAGCCGCGTTGTCACGCGCCGTTCACAGAAAAGTCTCTCAGGTCGCATCTCTGCTGTCCGCAGCCTCTCCGCCCGACACAGTTATTAACAGGCATTGTCCCGAGTGCGGGTTCCATGACCAGTGCAGGAAGGACGCGGTCAGCAAAGACGATCTGAGCCTCATCTCGAATCTGACCGGGAAGGAGCGTGCCAGGTACAGAGGCAAAGGCATTTTCACCATGTCCCAACTGGCATATACCTTCCGTCCGCGCCGACGTTCCAAGCGCCTGGCCGCAAGGCCCGAAAAGTACCACCACGCCTTGAAGGCCCTTGCGATTCGCGAGCGAAAAATCCATGTTGTTGGAAAGCCGGGGCTGCCAATAGATGGCACGCCGGTGTTCCTCGATGTTGAGGGTGTCCCCGATCGAGATTTCTACTACCTCGTTGGGGTCCGCGTGGAGGGATCTGGTGGCGCGGTACACCGTTCCCTTTGGGCCGATTCACCAGCCGACGAGAAGCAGATTGGGGAAGAGTTTCTGGACATTCTGTCGAAAATCGACCGTCCGATGTTGCTGCACTACGACAGTTTCGAGAAAACGTTTTTGAAGAAGATGTGCGAGCGCCACGGAGGGCCACCGGAACCTTCTGCTGCGGCTACAGCCATCGCATCCTCGACAAACGTTCTCGCAGTGATTTATGCACGGATCTACTTCCCCACGTATTCCAACGGCCTCAAGGAAATCGCCCGCTTCCTCGGGTTCGAATGGTCGGATTCTTTTGCCTCTGGCCTCTTGTCGATTGCGTGGCGTTCGCGCTGGGAAGACTCGCGAGAAACCAACCTACGGACTAGGTTGATCGCCTACAATGCCGACGACTGCAAAGCGTTAAGCCTCGTCGCACACACCATCGCCCGACTCCGAGCATCCATGATCTGGGATTCAGGAATCTCGCGGTCTAGGGCGGCCAGGATATGCGCTCGATTGACTTCCCGTGCGTGGTGCAATCCCCTTGCGCGAAACGATTCAACCAACTGGCGCTCCTCGTCTGTGAGTTGCAATTCTGTCTGGCGCATGACCGTGCCCTCCTTTTTGGAAGGTTTGCACGATCATAATACATGTTTCGTAATTAATGGGTAGCAATACTAGGGTCAAAGAAGAACGCTTCAGCGGCTCCCTTTGTAACGAAGCACATTTGGTAGATTGGAACTCGCCTGGTCAAGGGCGCTGGCCGCACTGGCGATGCTAGCTCGACAAGGATGAATAGTAAGCTAGAGGCATCTGCAATGACGCCGCGCACTTCGACGATGCTCACGCATCATGGGCGTCCGCTTCGAAGCGCCCGTCTCCCATCCTGAGCGTCAGCTTCAATTTTCCGTAGGCGGCGGCAAACGACCTATTGTGTTGAAAAACTCGCTGCGCACGCGCGGCAAACAGGAGACGTAAAAATCGACCTCTTAGATCGCTCTACAATCGACGATCACCACGCGGTCAATGGTCAAATGACCCCGGATAATGCATGCCGCGAGGGTCACGCCGAGTTTTTCAACACAATAGACCCTGAAGAGACGCTCAACCGTCGGCAATATGAAGTTCAGCTAACTGACGTGGAGCCGCCGCTCATCTAATCAACACGCCTTGAATACCCGCGATCAGGGTTGTCATTTCTTCGATCAGCAGGGTGCATTGATTATTGATCTCGTCCAGCCCTGCATCCCTCTGGATTGCCGAAAGAAGCGAAGCCGCTGCTTCGGAGACCCGGGGTGCACCGATGTTTCCAGCCGAACCCTTTAACGTGTGAGCCAACTTACTGACAGTAACCCAATCATTGGATGCTCTTTTGACGGCAAGCTCTGCCGGGTCATTGGCATGACTGTCGACAAACATGGTCAGCAGCCCCACATACTTGGCCATATTGCCGCGAACGAGGGCTGATCCGCGCTCGATATCCAAACCCGAAACATTCGCTAATCGGGAATGCCAGTCACCTGAATCCGGAGCTAGACGGTTGATGGTTACACCTTCTGTTGCCGACGCGGCATGCGGCGCACTGTGATGCGTCCCCACTGGACGCTCCTGGTTTGCCGATAGCCACTTGAGCAGTATCCGGTAGAGGGCATCGGGATCCACCGGTTTTGCGACAAAGTCGTTCATGCCGGCGGCCCGGCAAGCACGGCGATCCTCGTCGAAGGCATTGGCGGTCATGGCCAGGATTGGTTTGGCGTCCCAACCAGGCTTGGCGCGGATAGCTACGGTTGCCTCAAGGCCGTCCATCTTGGGCATCTGCACATCCATAAGGATCAAGTCATAGAGGGTCGTGCTTGCTTTGTCCACGGCTTCACTGCCATCGACGGCGATATCGACGGTCAATCCGGTAGCCTGCAGCAGTTCCAGGGCGACTTCACGATTGATTGGGTTGTCTTCGGCCAGCAGGATTCTTGCGCCACCATGGCGTTCGCGCAATTCGACCTCCGCATCGTCAGCCCGGGTAATGGCGGCGGGCATGACGCCGTGGCCGCGCTGCAGGCGGGCGGTGAACCAGAAGGTGCTGCCTTTGCCCGGTTCGCTTTCTGCGCCAGACTGCCCTCCCATCATCTCAGCTAGGTGCCGAGTGATGGCCAGTCCGAGACCAGTGCCGCCGAAATTTCGGGTGGTCGAGGGATCGGCCTGTTCAAATGCAGAAAACAGCCTGGAGAGTTTTTCCGGGGCTATGCCGATGCCCGTGTCTTCGACCTCAAAGCGCACCAGAAGCTGGTCGTCATTCTCTCCCAGGAGGCTGGCGCGTAAGGCAATGGAACCGTGCCTGGTGAATTTAATGGCGTTGCTGGTGTAGTTGAGCAGAGCCTGTCGCAGTCTCATGGGGTCGCCCCGAAGCCAAACCGGAACCGAGTCCGGATCTACTGTCATCACTAATCCCTTGTCCCTGACCGGGTCGGTCATCATAGAGCAGACGTGGTCCAGAATGCTCGATAGATTGAAGTCCATCGCTTCGAGCTTTAGTTTGCCGGCCTCTATCTTAGAGATGTCGAGGATGTCGTTGATGACGGACAGAAGGTGGGTGGCGGCACTGTCGATCTTGCCAAGCCGGTCGGCTTGCTCGGGTGTGGGTTTGTCACGGCGTAGCAGATGCGTCATACCAAGAATGCCATTCATCGGGGTGCGGATTTCGTGGCTCATGGTGGCCAGGAAGCGGCTCTTGGCGATGTTAGCGGCTTCTGCGTTCATCCTTGCCTTATTCAGTGCGTCTTCGGCTCGCTTACGTTCGGTAATGTCCTGGATGAATCCCAATACTTTGACTGGGTTTCCCTGTGCATCCTTCTCCACCGTGGCAATTGAATGTATTACCCTTGGTGGCGATCCGTCTGCAGGGTTAAGCACATATTCAAGATCGTACTCTCGCCCCTCTGTGATCAGAACAACAAGTGCCTGATGAACACGCTCACGTTCAGGGATGCAGGCTTCAATGTCAGTTATGGGAAAATCCCCGGCAATGGATGGAAACCCGAACAAACCCATGCCCTCGGCTGACCCCCAGATATTTCCAGTCTCAAGGTTATAAACCCAGCAACCTGTGTGGCTGATCTCCTGCGCTTTTACCAACCGCAGTTCGCTCAATAGGTGTGCTTGTTCGCTCTTCCACAAGGTTGTTTCTCGCTGTCCCAATGCCTCTATCAAGCGATTGAAGCTCCTGATGAGCTGTCCAATTTCATCCTCATGGGCGACAGGGAGAGGCTCCAGGTGCTGGCCCACAACCGATATACTGGACAGCCCCTTGACCGCGGCAAGCAACGGAGCCAATTGGTGGCGTAGCAGCAGCCAAGTCAGCCCGCCCGCTATCAAACTCAGGAAGATCGCAACCAGCAAGAGGTTCTGCTGCATGTTGCGAATCGTCGAAAAAGCCTCTGCCGTCGGCAAGGAGACCGTCAAGTACCAATTGGCGAGAGGAATACCTTTGGTTGAAGCCAACCGGTCTTCGCCAAGTTGGTTGACGAGAACACCGGAGCCCTCATAACCATCGACAAACCTGTCAATCAACGGGATTTTGCCCAGGGGAAGGAGCGGTTGCATAATGAAACGCTTTTCGCCTGCAGTCACAATCAGTCGATGCTGCCGCGCAATGATGAGGTAGCCCCCGGTCTTGGCATAGGTTCCCTGGGTCACCCTGTCCAAAAAATTGGGCTTGGCCAAGTCAGTCCCCCCTGACAGGGCACCAATCACCTTGCCCTGAGCATCTCGGATCGGCACAACTATGGCGAAACTTGGCGCTCTGCTGGATTTTCCGATGACTGGCTTGCCAATCGTCGGTCTGCCTTCCTTGAGCGCTGCCACAATATGATCTCTGTCCAGGAAATTGAGACCGACCCGGCCTAGGAGAGGAAACTCGGCAATCGCAGTGCCATCATGACGAGTGACAAAAACGCCTGCATTGAAGAAAGGCTGAAGCAGTTGATGCTTCTCAAAGTATTTCTGCAGGTCCGCCGGTTTGTCGAGCAATCCGCTGTCAATGCCTCCGGCGATCAGTTCGAGTGCGCCCATCCGGTTTTTCAACTCATCGTTGATCTCTGCTGCCATGTATGAAACGGTCGAGAATTGCTGTTCGCCCAACAGGCGTTCCAAATCCTCCCGCAGCATTCGGCTGACGTAGAACACCAGCGTCCAGATTGCTAATAGGAAAATGGCAAGCGTGAAGAGGGTCACTCTTGCCTTGATCGAATTAGTTAGGCGTACGGGAAGAGTCATTTAATTCCACCAGAAAGCTACGATTGAGCTGAGGCAGAAAGAATCTTATATCTTTTTGGAAATACTGTGTTACGCAAATGCCATTTTAGCTAGAGATACAATATGCGCGTATTTATACGTGTACTGCCTTCTCTGATTGACATGCTCGTGACTGATGCCGGCAACCGATTGCCAATGCCCGCAAAGACCGAACTGCTGACCGATGGATCGGCTTTCCGTGTCGGCAATGTGATGAGTAACCGGCCGTTCAGGCCGGGTCATTATTTATGGTTTCAGCGACTTTAGTTGGCCGAACTGAGACAGTCGGCTTGGCTGTTCCTGTCAGCGTGATTTCAGCACCAGGCGCGCAGCCTCCTGCCCGGAAATCCAGCCCAGGCTGATTGCACAGAGCAGGCCGTTGCCCGAGAGATAGCCCCAGACATGGGCGCCGGAGATCCCCCTGGCAGCGCCGCCGCCGGCGAACAGATTCGGCAGGCGGTTACCCTTGATATCGCACACGCGGGCCTCGGCGTCGATGCAAAGGCCGCCCTGGGTATGGAACAGAGCGCTGCCGACTTTCACCGCGTGGTAGGGAGGGAGCAAGGCCGGCTTGTTCGTGAAGTCGCGACCTAAGGGATCCTTTGACTTTCCTGCCGCGAAGTCCGCGGTCATCCGCAGGGTCGCGGCCAAGTTTGCCAGATTCAATCCGGTCGTCTGCGCCAGGAGTTCCAGGCTGGGCGACGACCGCACCGCACCGGCAGAGACGGCGTCGCGGTAGTCGGGAAACTCCAGGCCCAAACGGTGCAGCCTCTCATCGTAGATGTTCCAGGCGACTCCCCCCGGCTGCGCGAGCACATTCACGCATTGTTCGGAATAGCCTTCGTGTTCGTTGGAAAAGCGATTGCCGAGTTGATTCACCTGGATGCCGCCCTCCATCATCAGGGCCCAGGTGATGAGTATTCCCTGGGGGATGGCCACCGAGCCGTGGCCCTGGTAGGCGCTCATGTCTTTTATCGCAGCGCCGAGTTCCTCACCCCAGAGCATGGCGTCACCCCTGTTGCCCTTATGGCCGAAGTAGTCTGTGCCGGAGAGTTCCGGTATATATCGCTTCACCATCCCGGGATTGCCGCCGAAGCCCGAGCAGGCCAGGATCAGCGCGGCGCAGCCGACTTCCTCGATTTCCTCTCCCCTGCGGGAAAAAGAGACGCCGCGAATTCGATGACCGGAGTCGGCATGAAGCGTCGTCACCTTGGCCTCGCAAACAATGTCTATATTTGCGCGCCGGCACGCTTCCAGCAGCGCATTCATCAATGCCTGCCCGGACTTTTCCGGCAGGGAATGCATGCGCAGCGCCGAGTGTCCCGGGTAGAGAAAGCCCTTCACCAGGATGAAGTCCACACCGCGGTCCGCGAGCCATTCGATGGCGAGCCCCGAGGCCCGGCAGATCACATCGACCATCAGCGGATCGGCCTCGCCGTGGTTCTTCCTCATCACATCCGAGGCGAGAAGCTCCGGAGAATCGATGACGTCGGCCGCCTTCTGAAATCTTGTATAGGCTGCGGGGATGAAGCCCGAAGACAGTGCCGTGGAACCCGAGGGCGTGCGGTCCTGCTCCAGCACCAGCACCTCTGCGCCCGCGTCCCTGGCGGCCAGCGCCGCGACCAGGCCGCAGGCGCCGCCGCCGACGATGACCACCGGGACGCTCAGAGCGAACTTCTTTTCGTCCTCGCAGAGGACTGGCATTATCCCGGCCGTCTCAGGTACTGCCCGCGCGCGGGACCGACGATTTTGCCCTGATCATAGATGCGGCTGCCGCGCAGGAAAGTGCTCTTCACGCGGCCGGTGAGTTCCTGCCCTTCGAAAGGCGTGTAACCCTGTTTCGATTCCGACTCCGCCGCCCGCACCACAAAGGACTCATGCGGATCAAGCAAAACCAGGTCGGCGTCAAGGCCGACGGCGATATCGCCCTTGTTCTTGAGGCCATAGCGCTGCGCCGGATTCCAGCAGAGGAGTTCGGCCATGTGGTTGTAGGACATGCCGCGCTTCGATCCCTCGCTGACGACGCCGGAGAGCAGGTACTCGGTGCCACCGAAGCCGGACTTCGCCAGCCAGATATTGCCCGGATCCTGCTTGTCCCATTTCTGCTCTGCCGAGCAGCAGGCGTGGTCGCTGACGATCCAGTCGATGTCGCGATTGAGGACGGCCTGCCAGAGCGCTTCGACATCCTCGCGCGGACGTATCGGCGGATTCACCTTGGCATGCACGGCGCATTCGCTGTCCACATCAAGGAGCAGATGGCCGACCGTGACTTCGCGGCGGAAATTGATATGGGGAAAGACGTCCCGCATCATCAGCGCGGCATCGATGGCCTTCTTCGAGGAGAGATGCAGCAGGTTGATGTTCACGCAGTTCGTCTCGTAGGCGAGATAGGCGGCTATCCAGATCGCCAGCCCTTCGGAATGGGGCGGCCGCGCCGCACTGTAGGCCCTGAGACCCGTGAGCTTGCCCTCGCGCTCGACGAGCTTGGTGTAGGCGGTGAGAATCTCGGCCAGTTCGCAGTGCAGGCTGACGCTGATGTGTTCTGCCAGTTCGGGGTGCGCTTCCATCAACTGACGCGCCTTCCGCATGATGAACTCGAAGTGGGCGATGTCGTAACGGTCTTCCGGACCGATCATCAGGAAATCGTTCTGGCTTGCGGACTTGCCGTGCAGGCCGTAGCCGCCGTAGAACATGAAAATCTTGAACGAGGAGACACCGTGCTCCATGAGCAGTTCATCCATCTCCTCGATGTGGCTGGATTCAATCGGTGCGATGTGATAACCGTAGTCTATCCAGTAGTTTCCGGCAGAGAGCTTCATGGCCTCGGCCATGAACTCACGGTAAGAGCCGCCGCGGTTCAGGTAATACTGGCCGGTACGGGTGTAGGTGAGGCCAGAGGTCACACCGCCCATCGCCGCGGCCTTGCTCTCGCTCACCGCATCCTGGGCCAGCGGCTGATAGATGCCGATATGCATGTGGGCATCGACCAGACCCGGGAAACCGAGCCGATTTTTTCCGTCGATGACAACCTTCGCCTCCTCGACCCTTATCTCCGGCGCGAGCCGGGAAAATTTCCCGTCCTTGATGCCGATGTCGAGCAGGTCGACGGAGGTCTTATTCGGTCGGACGACGCGAACGTTCTTGATGAGTGTGTCGAGTTTCATGGTGTTCCTTCGTAGCGCTTGCCGAGCTCAAGCATTTCCGGCGTGCCGATCAATGCATTGAGTTCGCTGAAGTCCAGCATACGGTCGGAGAATGCCGCGGTCGAGCCTGTGTTCTTGAGGCTGGAAAAATAGTCGGCCGCCGTCCGTGACAAGGCGCGCACCAGGCCGCCCGGGAAGATGACGATCTTGTAGCCGATCTCCTGCAGCTCTGCGCCTGACAGCAGGGGGGTCTTGCCGCCCTCGACCATGTTTGCGAGCAGCGGCGCGCGGCCATTGAAGCGTTCGGTGGCCCGCCGCATCTCTTCAGGAGAGCGCAGCGCCTCGATGAAAAGCACATCGGCGCCCGCTTCAAGATAAATTTCTGCCCGCTCAAGCGCTCTGTCCACGCCCTCGACCGCCACGGCGTCCGTACGCGCGACGATCAAGGTGTCGCTCGCCAGCCGCACGTCGAGTGCCGCCTTTATCTTGCCCGCCATCTCAAGAGCAGGAATCAGCGTCTTGCCGTCAAGATGGCCGCAGCGCTTTGGCGAAGTCTGATCCTCCAGCTGGATCGCGAGCTTTCCTGCGCCGGTCCCACCGCCACCCGCACGCTCGAGAAGCGTCACGCTGCGCCGGACGTTGAGGGCATTGCCGAAACCCGTGTCTGCATCGACGATGACGGGCAGACAGACGCGCTCACGGATGCAGCCCAGGGTATCGGCCACTTCGGTGAGAGAGACTAAGCCGATGTCGGGACGACCCAACCGCGTATAGGCGATGCTCGCCCCGGAAAGATAGAGGACCTCGAAGCCGGCGCGCTCTGCCAGCAATGCCGACCAGGCATCGAACACGCCGGGTGCGACGATGATTTCCTTCTGGCCCAGACGGGTTTTCAGATTCATGGGGTCCTCTCTTTCGCCAGGCGCTTCTCAAGGGAGGCCATGAGGCCGCCATCCTCCAGCATCTGCATGAGGTGCGCGGGTATCGGCTCGCAGGAGAGCACCTCGTGGTGGGTCAGATTCTCGATGCGGCCTGCCCCGGGGTCCACCCGCAACCGGTCCCCTGCGCGAATCTTCCCGGCATCGGAACACACCACGACGGCCAGCCCCAGGTTCATGGCATTGCGATAAAACAGGCCGGCGAAGGACTCGGCCACCACGGCGGCAACACCAAGATGCTTCAAGGCCTGCGGCGCCTGTTCGCGCGATGAGCCGGCGCCGAAATTGCGTCGTCCGACGACGACATCGCCGACCCGAACGCTGGCCGCAAATTCCGGCTCCACGGCCTCGAGGCAATGGCGGGAGAGCTCCTCTATGCTGGACTTCATGTACTTTCCCGGGGCGAGCACGTCGGTATCCACGTCGTCGCCGAACACCCAGGCGCGGCCCGCAGTTTGCTCATGGTCAGTCATGGAGCATCTCCCGCGGGTCGGCAATCTCACCTTTGATCGCCGAAGCCGCAACGGTGTAGGGTGAGGCCAGATAGACCTGCGAGCTCCCGGGTCCCATCCTGCCCTTGAAGTTGCGCGCGGTCGAGGTGATGGCGACTTCGTTTTCAGAAAGCCTGTCGTCGCCATAGCCGGCGCAAATGCCGCAGGAGTTGCCAAGCAGCTCTGCTCCTGCAGCGACGAGAATTTTCAGCGTGCCTTCCTCTTCTGCCATCTTTTGATCCTGGGCGGATGCCGGGGCGACCACGAAGCGGACATGGGAGGCGGCATGTTTTCCCTTGAGCACCCTCGCCGCCATGCGCAAGTCCTCGATCTTCGCACCCGTGCACGCGCCGATGTAGGCAGTGTTGATTTTGGTTCCCCGGTGGACAGAGACGGGACCGGCATTGGCCGGGCTGTGCGGCGCTGCGACCTGTGGCTCCAGCTTGTCGGCAGAAAATAGGTGCTGCGCGAGGATGGGCGCGCCCGGATCTGTCTGCCACTTCGCTGTGTCTATGCCGACTACCCCGACAGACTCAAGATAGGCGGCGGTCACCTGGTCCGGTGCGATCAGGCCGGTCTGCGCCCCGACTTCAGGGGTCATATTGCACAGAGTCATGCGCTCCTGCATGGAAAGCCTGGCGACCGTGTCGCCGCAATACTGGATCGCCTGGTACTGCCCGCCATCGAGGCCCAGCTTGGCGCACAGGGCAAGCATCATGTCCTTGGCCGACACGGCGGTCGACAGACTGCCGTGCCACTCGACAAGAATGGTGTGCGGCACCTTCAGCCAGATTTCTCCCGTCACCAGCACGCCCAGCATTTCTGTGGCGCCGATGCCGAACATATAAGCACCGAAGGCGCCGCCCGTGGGCGAGTGGCTGTCGCCGCCGACCGCGAACATGCCCGGGCGCAGGTAGCCCTTCTGCGGCAGAACGACATGGCAGATGCCGATGCCGTCGTGGAAGCGCGTCACGCCGGCCTCCTTCACCCATTCGCGGGCAATCCTGATGATGTTGCGACTCTCTTCGTTGTTCGCCGGCAGATAGTGATCGGTGATGACCACGATCTTTTCAGGATCCCAGACTTTCGCCCCCAGTTTCTCCAGCATGGGCTTGACGCGCCGGGGACCGCCCGAGTCGTGCATCAGCGCGAGGTCGAGCGCGCAGGTGACGATCTCGCCGGGAACGACGGACTGCCTGCCGGCCGCGCGGGCGATGATTTTCTGGGCCAGTGTTTGCATCACATTTTGCGCAATCATTTCATCAGATCCCCAGGTAGGCCCGCTTCAGGTCGCTGTTGGAAAGCAGTTCATCGGGCGTGCCGGAGAAAACGACAGCGCCGTTTTCCAGGACGAAGGCGCGTCCTGAAATCTCCAGCGACTGCCCGACATTCTGCTCGACCAGGAGTATGGTGAGGCCCTCCTCGTTCAGGCGTTTGATCAGGGCAAACATTTCCTCCACGAGCAGGGGCGACAAGCCAAGAGAAGGCTCGTCGAGGATCAGAAGCCGCGGCTCACCCATGAGGCCGCGGCCTATCGCCAGCATCTGCTGCTCGCCGCCCGAAAGCGTGCCGGCGCGCTGGGCAATCCTCTCCTTGAGTCTTGGGAAAATCGCGAAAACCCTTTCGATATTCTGCCGGCGCCGCACGCCCCCGCGCAGATAGCTGCCCAGTTCGAGGTTCTCCTCCACCGTCAGGTTGGGAAACACGCGCCGGCCTTCTGGAACCTGGATCAGGCCCGCGGCGACGATGTCGGTATAGCGCGCGCGGGTGATCTCCTTGCCGTCGAAGCTGATCCTGCCGGCGATAGGCGGAATGATTCCGGAGAGCGTGTTGTTGAGCGTCGATTTCCCTGCGCCGTTCGAGCCCAGCACGGCGACGATCTCGCCCTCGCCTATGTTCATGCTGATGCCGCGCAGCACCTCGACCTGGCCATAGCCACCGCGCAGATTTTCGATCTCAAGCACCGGCGGCCTCCCGCAGCAAACGCTCTGCCGTTCCGCGACCAAGATAGGCTTCGATCACCTGCGCATTGTTGCTGACCTCCGCGGGCGTTCCTTCTGCAATCAGGCGGCCGTGATTCAACACCCAGGTGTACTCGGACAGGTTCATCACCGCCTGCATGACATGCTCTATCATCAGCACGGTGACGCCGCCGTCGCGAATGGCACGGATGACCGGCAGCATCTCCGAGATCTCCTGCGGGTTGAGGCCGGCGAGCACTTCATCCAGAAGCAGCAGCCTGGGTCCGGCGGCGAGCGCGCGCGCCAGCTCCAGGCGCTTCCGCCCGGCTATGGTCAGGCTGGAAGCGAGTTTGTCCAGTTGATTGTCCAGACCCACGCGCCTGGCCACCTCTTCGGCATGGGCAAGAGCAGCACGGCGGCTGGCGCGGTGCAGGTGCGAGCCGACCGCGATATTCTCGCGCACGGTCTGCGCGGCGAAGGGCTGGACGATCTGGAAGGTGCGCACCATGCCGCGCCGGCAGATGACATGCGGCGGCATTCCGGTGATGTCCTCGCCTAAGAAACTCACGCGCCCACGCGCGGGCTTGAGAAAGCCGGATATCAATGCGAACAGCGTGGATTTTCCGGCGCCGTTGGGCCCGATCAGGGAGCAGATCTTCCCCTCGCCAAGACTCAGGCTCACTTCCTCGACCGCCTTCAGGCCGCCGAAATGGATGGAGAGGCCGGACACCTCAAGCATGGGGACCTCGAGAGAAAATGCCCATGATGCCGCGCGGCATGAAGCTCACCATCAATACCAGAATCAGGCCATACACCATGAGGCTGATGCCCGGACTGTCTCCCATGAGGTTGCGGGTCAACTCGCCGAAAAGATGCAGGGCGAAGGCGCCCAGCAGCGGGCCGAACAGCGTGCCGATGCCGCCGACGATGGGGGCCAGCAACGCCTCGGTAGAAATCCCCAGGCCATAGGCGATGTGCGGATCGATGTAATGGAAATACTGAACGTAGAAAACGCCGCCGGCCGCCGTCAGGGCGCCGGAAATCATGATGGCGACAAGCTTGACGCGAAAGACATTGACGCCCAGAGCCGCGGCCGACTCCTCGCTGTCGCGCGCGGCCTGCAGCCAGGCACCGAAACGCGAGTTCTTCAGCCACAAGGTGATGAGGCAAGCGGCCAGCGTCATTGCCAGGATCACGTAGAGGAATCCGGCAGGCGAAGCGAACTGGAAGTTGGCCGCGGATTCCTTCAGGGGAATCATCAGGCCGACGCCGGCACCGGTGAACTCGACGGTGTTGGCCAATATCCGGAAGACCTCGGCGAAGGCCAGGGTCACCAGCGCGAAATAGGAGCCGCGCAGTCCGTAGCGGAAGGAGAGCGTGCCGACCAGGGCGGCAACGGCTGCGCCCAGCGCGATTGCGGCGGGCAGCGCCGCCCAGGCGTTCCAGCCGAACTTCACCTGCAGCACCGCGGCGGCGTAGGCGCCAGTGCCGAAAAACACTGCATGGCCGAAGGAAAACTGGCCGCCGAAACCGCCAAGGATGTTCCATGCCTGACCGAGCAGTGCCGCATAGAGAGTCATGATGACGATGTTGAGAAGGAAGCCGGAAGAGACGAAGAGCGGCAACGCTGCCACCGCAACGGCGAACAGCGCCAGCGCGGCGAGATCTTTCAGGGCGGCGGGGTTCATGCCGGTGTTCACGCCTTGACCCCGAACAGGCCTTGCGGCCGGAACAGCAGCACCAGGATGAATATCAGGAAAATGCCGATCTGGCCTAAGGATTCTCCCAGCCACAAGCCGCCCACCGACTCCACCACGCCGATGATGAGCCCGCCCGCCAGCGCCCCGACAAAGCTGCCCATGCCACCCAGGACGACGATGGTGAAGGCGATCAGGATGAAGCCGTTGCCGACCAGGGGATTCACGTAATAGGCCGGCAGCAGGAAACAGGCGGCCGCGCCCAGGCAGGCCAGGCCGATGCCGAAGCTCATGGCGAACACATGCTCGACGTCGATGCCCACCAGCTTCGCGCCCTGACGCTCCTTGGCGATCGCCCGAATCGCCCGGCCAAGATCGGTCCTGGCGAGCAGAAGCAGCAACAGGGCGCAGACGGCCAGGGCGCCGGCGAAGGCCGCCACCTTGGGCACGGAAATCATGGCGCCGAAAATATCGATGGTGCTGAAAGTGTAGGCTGTCTCAATGGTGCGCGTGTCCGAGCGCCACAGATAGAGCGCCAGGTTCTCCATGATGATGGCCAGACCCAGGGTGACGAGCAGGATGTTCTCTTCCTTGCCGTGGCTGGCGCGATTGATGACGAAGCGCTGCAGTCCGTAGCCCAGCAGAAACATCGCCGGCACCATCACCGGGAGCGAGGCGTAGGGATCGATCCCCAGCGACTGGTGGAGGAAATAAACGCCATAGAGCGCCAGCATCAGCAGCGCGCCATGGGCGAAGTTGATGATGTGCAGCACGCCGTAGATCAGCGTCAGGCCCAGCGCGATCAATGCATAGACGGCCCCGGTCGTGAGGCCATTCAGGATGGAAGGGAAAAGAATCGAGAGTTCGAGCATGGCTGTCTCCTCCCCCGCACGGGAGGGAGGAGGTTCACTGTAAGCAGCTTAGGCCTTCCAGGGGAATACCGGCTCGCTCTCGGCATAGGTGTTGGGCAGGACGACCTTGATGTCGCCTTTCAACACCTGCGTCATCAGGGGTTGCGCGCCCATGTTCTGGCCACCCACGAACTTGGTCGGGCCGTAAGGCATGAAGTGCTTGTCCCAGGTCGAGTTGGATAGCGCCTCGATGATGGCCTCGCGGTCGCGCGATTTTGCGCGCTCGATGCCGTCGGCGAGCAGATACACGGCCTGGTAATTGAGGAAGACCTCGTAAGTATAGAACTGGTCCTTCATGGCCTCGACCTTCTTCTTCAGGGCGAGGGCGCGCTTGTCCTTGGGGTTGTACCAGTGATTGCAGTCGATCACGCCGTTGGCGGCATCGGGGAATTCCTTGACGAACTTGAAGCTGGAGGCGGCGCCGCCGAGCACCGAGTAAATCGCCTTGGGCTGCACGTTCTGTTGCTTCATCGTGCGAACCAGCAGCGCGTATTCGTTGAAATAATTGGCCGGAATGACGATGTCCGGGTTGAGCGCTTTCATGCGCAGCACGATGTTGTTGAAATCGCGCGTCGGGTTGGCGTGCTTGACCACTTCCTTGACCTCGTAGCCCATGCCGGGCAGCTCGGCGGCGAGCAGGTTGGCGGTGCCGGTGCCAAACAGCGACTCTTCGTGGATGATCATCACGGTCTTGGCCGGTTTGCGCGCCAGCGTGTTCATGATGTGCAGGTTGTTGATGGCCGCGCGCGCCACCAGTTTGGAGCCGGGCGCAAAGCGGAAGGTGTTCTTGAGGCCGCGCTCGACGATCTGGTCGGCGACGCCGACATCGACCA
>CAIYYX010000101.1 GCA_903930535.1 uncultured Sterolibacterium sp.
AAAGCAGATTAATTATAGCCCTTCAACCAGTTTCTTGAAACTGCCTTCAAGGTTTTTCACGAATCTGGGCGTATCAAACAACACGCCGTTTTCGCGGACAGCGGCAAGATGCTTGCGCATGCGCTTGCACTCGTTCGGGTGACTCGCCAGGAAGACGGCCTTATCTTCGTAATCCTGCAAATTGTAGGTGATCAGTTCGTCGAGTTTGGCCGCCGTCAGCAAGGCGCCCGCCATGCGCGAAGCAAAGGAACGGCCGGAACGGGTGAGCACGGGCAAGCCCATCCACAAGGCGTCGTTCGCCGTGGTTCCGGCATTGAATGGAAAGTTGTCGAGGAATAGATCGGCGACCTGGTAGCGCGCGAGGTAGTCTTCCGGCGATACTCTGCCGGCAAAGATCAGCCGGCTTGGGTCTATGCCGCGTGCTTCGGCCTCGCAGCGCAAATTGTCTTCCGCCCATTGGTTGTCTGCCAGGACCCAGAGAACGCTCGCGGGTACGCGCTGGAGAATCCTCATCCAGACATCGAATACATCGGGCGTGATCTTGTAAGTGTTGTTGAACGAGCAGAAGACAAAACCCTTTGCCGGCAGCCCGCAGCCCTCGCGCGTCGGCTTGGGGCCGACCGTGCGCTTGCGATCGCTGACCTGATAGACATCCGGCATATACAGCGGCTTCTCGGAGTAAAAAGGCGCCGCCTCTTCCGGAATCAAAAAACGATCCGCGATGACGTAATCGATGGATGGCAGGCCTGTCGTGGCAGGCAGGCCAAGGTAGGTGACCTGTATCGGCGCTGGCCGGTAAGCCAGGAGACTGGCTCGCGCACCCGCGGTCTGGCCTTGCAGATCGATGAGGATATCGATTTCGTCTGCCCTGATCTGCCGGGCAGCCTCCTCATCGCTCATCGCATTGATGCGCGTAAAGTGATCCATGGCGGTGATCACCCTCTGGCGCAAGCCGGAGCCGTCCTCCGGGCTCCAACAGTAACCATAGACTTCGAAATGCTCGCGGTCGTGCAATTCGAAAAGCTGGACGGTCAACATCGAGACAGGATGCAGGGAGAAATCCGAGGAGCAGTAGCCTATTCTGATCTTGGAATGGCCATAGCCCTTGGGGTTCGCCAGCGCGGGAACATTCGACACGACTTTCGTCTTGACGAACCTGCGCGCCGCATCCAGCTGGGCTGCCGGATCATCGGAAATGCTCAGCATCGCCAGCGCCGAGGTGGACTCCTCCATGAAGGCCTGGCTGACGCGCGGCACCTTGACGTAAATCGGCCAGGCGCATTGCTTTTGCCGGAGATAAATCCAGTGGTGCAACACATCGGGCTGATTCGGCTCGATGGTGAGGCTCTTGGTCAAATAATAGAGCGACTCATACAGCCGCTTCTTGTTCTCCAGTGCGCGTCCGAGATGGTTGATCGCCAGAAGAACCATCGGTTTGTTGTCTGCCTGCGCCAGGGAGATGTTCTGCTCCACCCAGCGCCACTCTTCAATGGCGCGGTCGACCTGCCCTGCACGCTCCAGAAGCAATCCGAGATTCAGCCTCGGCTGCAGAAACAAGGGGGAAAGCTTGATCGCCTCGCGGTAGGCTTCCTCGGAGCGGATCATATCCCCCTCGTTGGACAGCATCGCGCCGAGATTGAAATAGCCGGCATGGGCCAAGGGGGATTGATTGCGCTGCAACCACGTCTGATAGAGCACGACTCCCAAAGGCCCGTGCCCTTCGGCCTCAAGCTTCGATGCAGATTCGATCAGCTGTGTGAAATCAAGTTTCCCTTGCCAGGCAAGCAAGACGTTCGTCGCAAAGCTCTCTTCAGCAGTCACTGCCGGCAACTCCAGATAAATATCAAATCAAACGCCTCCATGATGACAAAACATGCCGGAGTAAGCAACCTGCTTAGCAACATTTCATGCCCAAATAAAAGGGCGACAAGGCCTGTCAAGCCTTGTCGCCCTCTATCCGATTGCCTTGTTACTTGCCGGTCGTCAGAATTCCGGTATTCGCGGGATTCGGCACAATCGGCGTCGTCAGGGAAGGTGCTGCCGGTACGCTCTGGACTGCCGGTGTAGCGACCACCAGGTTGCCGTTCGGGTCGAACTGGGTCAGCGCATTCACTATGCCGCCCACGGCCACGGTTGGCGTCGCAGCGCTTGCCGCTGGCGCATTGACCCCCTGCAGCGTGGTAGTCGAAGTGCTCGGCGTTTGTGCCGCGTTGAAGGCTCCCATTGCCTGGACCATTCCGCCCACGCTCGAGGACAATGCGCCTGCGGGAGTGAGTGCCGGGGCTGGTTTCGACGTCGCCGCAGCTTGTCCGTTCTTATCGGCAACAAACCAGACGTCGGCCATGGCATGCGTTGCCCCATCACTCATCTGGAAGCTTGAAACCAGGCCCACGACGTTCCCGTTGTTCGTATCACTCGATGCCGTTGCGGCAAGATTCATCTGGGTGATGCCGAGAGAAGCCAACGTATTCAGTTCAACAGCCTGGCTCACGCCATCGCCGTTGGCATCGACCCAGACCTTCAGGCTCGACCATCCCGTATCCGAACTGGTGATCAAGCCATCCCCGCTGGAGTCTTGCGCAGCCAGAGCGATATAACCGTTGGAGGCCTTCTCGCCGTTGGACAGCACCGTGGCTTCTCCGAAGAGTTCGGCTCCGTTGTTGATCATGCCGTCATTGTTTCTGTCCATGACCAGCAAGCCGGTGCTGCCAGTGACCCAGCCGGTATTGATGGCCTGGCCGGTGGCAAACAAGTCGAACTTGGTTCCGGCGGTGATGCTCTGGGTCTGGATGCCGGCGCCGCTCAAGTCGAGGACAAGAGGCGTGCCGAGCGTCAGGTACTGGATATTGTCGGTGACGAGAGCATTGATCTGCGGGTTGGTCAGAGCCTCAACCTGGGTGGTCGTCAGCGCCTGCACCTGGGAACTCGTCAGACCCTGGTTGATCTGCGCCGTGGTCAGACCCTGGGAAACTTGGGCCGTGGTCAGGGCGACGATCTGCGTGGTGCTCAGACCCTGATTGATCTGGGTCGTGGTCAAGGCGGCCACATCACGTGTGGTCAGTGCGGCAACCTGCTGCGTGGTCAGACCCTGGTTGATCTGAGCCGTCGTCAGCACAGCGACCTGTTGCGTGGTCAGTCCTTGACTGACCTGAGTCGTGGTCAGCGCAGCAACCTGGTCCGTCGTCAGACCCTGGGCAACTTGCGCCGTCGTCAAAGCCGCAACCTGGGCAGTGGTCAGACCCTGTGCGACTTGCGTCGTCGTGAGCGCCGCCACATTCGCCGTGGTCAGCACAGCAACCTGGCTCGTCTTCATCGCAGCCAGATCAACCGTCTCGAGAGCCGCAACCTGGTCGCTCGTCAGACCCTTGGCAACCTGCGCCGTGGTCAGGGACGCAACTTGGGCCGTGGTCAGTGCAACGATCTGGTCGGTCGTCAGGCCTTGATTCACTTGCGTCGTGGTGAGTGCCGCCACGTTCGCCGTCGTGAGTGCCGCAACCTGCGTCGTCGTCAGACCCAGATTGATCTGCGCT
>CAIYYX010000102.1 GCA_903930535.1 uncultured Sterolibacterium sp.
AGGCTGGGCGGCCAGAGTTGCAGCCTGGTCGAGGGCTCTCTGGCGAAGAAGATTTACGGATCCGAGAAAATCAATGAGCGCCACCGCCACCGCTATGAGGTGAACAACGCCTATCTGCCGCGCCTGGAGCAGGCAGGACTCAAAGTTTCCGGTTTCTCTGCCGAGGGCAAGAAGCTGTGCGAGATGATCGAATTGCCCAGTGTCGGAGAGCATGCCCATCCCTGGTTCGTCGGCTGCCAGTTCCATCCCGAGTTCACTTCCAACCCGCGGACGGGCCATCCCCTGTTCATCTCCTTCGTCCAGGCCGCACTCGTCAGGCGGCAGTCAGCAAAATGAAACTCTGCGGCTTCGAGGCTGGACTCGATCGGCCGCTGTTTCTGATCGCCGGCCCCTGCGTCATCGAGTCGCGGCAACTGGCGCTGGACACCGCTGGTGCGCTCAAGGAGATCTGCAGCAGCCTGGGGCTTCCCTTCATCTACAAGTCTTCCTACGACAAGGCCAACAGGAGTTCGGGTGCCAGCCCACGCGGGCCGGGCATGGAGCAGGGCCTGGAAATCCTCGCCGAGGTGCAGCGTGAAATCGGCGTGCCGGTATTGACCGATGTTCATGCCGCTGAGGATGTTGCTGCCGTCGCGGCTGTGGTGGATGTGTTGCAGACGCCGGCCTTCCTCTGCCGCCAGACCGATTTCATAGAGGCGGTGGCCTGCTCTGGAAAGCCGGTGAATATCAAGAAGGGCCAGTTCCTGGCGCCAGGCGACATGAAGCATGTCGTCGCCAAGGCAAAGGCGGCCAACGGCAATATCGACAACATCATGGTCTGCGAGCGTGGCGCTTCCTTCGGTTACAACAATCTTGTTTCCGACATGAGAAGCCTGGCCATTCTGCGCGAGACCGGTTGCCCCGTGGTCTTCGATGCGACGCACTCGGTGCAGTTGCCGGGCGGGCAGGGGACGACCTCAGGCGGCCAGCGCGAGTTCGTGCCCGTGCTCGCGCGAGCGGCCGTGGCTGTCGGAATCGCTGGCCTCTTCATGGAGACCCATCCCGATCCCGATAAGGCGCTCTCGGACGGACCCAATGCCTGGCCTCTGGCCAAGATGCGGGAACTCATGGAGACCCTGTGCGACATAGACGCGCTGGTCAAGCGGCGCGGTTTTCTCGAAATCTGAACACTTTAATTCTTTAGGAAAACAAAATGAGTGCAATCGTTGATGTCGTTGCCCGCGAGATTCTCGACTCCCGCGGCAATCCCACCGTCGAGGCCGATGTCCTGCTCGAGTCCGGTGTCATGGGCCGCGCCGCTGTGCCTTCCGGCGCCTCGACCGGTTCGCGTGAGGCGATCGAACTGCGCGATGGGGACTCCGGCCGCTATCTCGGTAAGGGCGTGCTGCAGGCGGTTGAAAACGTCAATACCGAGATCTCCGAAGCCATCATCGGTCTCGATGCCGAGGAACAGTCCTTCATCGACAAGACCCTGATCGATCTCGACGGCACGGAGAACAAGTCGCGCCTGGGCGCGAACGCCATCCTCGCCGTCTCCATGGCCATGGCCAAGGCAGCGGCGGAGGAGGCTGGCCTGCCGCTCTACCGCTACTTCGGCGGCTCGGGTCCGATGCAAATGCCCGTGCCCATGATGAATGTCATCAACGGCGGCGCCCACGCCAACAACAATCTCGACATCCAGGAATTCATGATCCTGCCGGTCGGCCCGCAGAGCTTCCGCGCCGCACTGCGCTGCGGCGCCGAGGTATTCCATCACCTGAAGAAGCTGGTGGACAAGAAGGGCTATCCGACCACGGTCGGCGACGAGGGCGGCTTCGCGCCCAATGTCTCGGGCAACGACGAGGCGATCGAGTTGATACTGCGGGCGATCGAGGCGGCAGGCTATACGCCGGGGCAGGATGTGGTGCTGGGCCTGGACTGCGCCGCCTCGGAATTCTACAAGAACGGCAAGTACCACCTGGCCTCGGAGAAGCTGGAGCTGACCTCGGAAGCCTTCTCTGATTATCTCGCCAGGCTCGCCGACAAGTATCCCATCATCAGCATCGAGGACGGCATGGCCGAGAACGACTGGGCCGGCTGGAAAATTCTCACGGATCGTCTGGGGAAATCCGTGCAAATCGTCGGCGACGACCTCTTCGTCACCAATACCAAGATTCTCAAGGAGGGCATCGCCCAGGGCGTGGCCAATTCCATTCTGATCAAGATCAATCAGATCGGCACGCTCACCGAGACCTTCGCCTGCATCGAGTTGGCCAAGCGCTCCGGCTACACGTCGGTCATCTCCCATCGTTCGGGAGAGACAGAGGATTCCACCATCGCCGACATCGCGGTGGGCATGAATGCGCTGCAGATCAAGACCGGCTCGCTTTCCCGCTCTGACCGCATAGCCAAGTACAACCAACTGTTGCGCATCGAGGAAGACCTGGGCGACACGGTCAGCTATCCCGGCCGCGAAGCCTTCTACAACCTGAAGAAGTAAGCGGGCAAGTGCGCTGGCCCACCCTGGCGCTGCTTGCCCTGATCGCCTTGCTGCAGTATCCGCTGTGGCTGGGCAAGGGCGGCTGGCTCAGGGTGTGGGAGGTGGATAGGCAGTTGGAGGCGCAGCGCGAACTGAACCGCAAGCTCGAAAACCGCAATGCCGGCCTGGACGCCGAAGTTCGCGATCTGAAGACCGGTTACGACGCCATAGAGGAGCGCGCGCGCTTCGAGTTGGGCCTCATCAAGCCCGACGAAGTCTTCGTCCAGGTGCCGCAGAAACAGCCATAATCGGGATCGCCCTCATGCGGTGTGGGTGAGGTGCTTCGTCCCTTGGGCGCGTCGAGGCTCTGGAAAGGCGGCGCTGAGAGCCAAAGGCTGCGGGTGCCGGACAATCCAGTTGCTTGAACGTTTGCGCTTTCACCAAGGGCAGGTGGTACCCGACCAGACGGGGTTTTCGGCCACTATGGACTGTTTGAAACTGTGTGCTGTTGATAACGGATTTGTAGCACGCATCGGCGTAATAGTTGGCTACACATAGTTTTCTCTATGCGCTCGATGCGCAATATCAGGATCGGAGTTGAAATTGTTTCAGCGCCCAATCTCCTTAACCAGCACCTTTGGGCTAAATTGAATCCATGTACCGTTCGCGATGAGATTGGGCCTTACGCTCCTGCCCTGATAGAACATCTCAATGTTCTCGCCCTCGACGATCTTAAATAGTTCATTTTTACCAATCGGGACGCGCTTGGTCGAACTTTTTGGAAGCTCCAGTCGGATTGCTTCGGACTCGTCCGCGGCTCCCTTCTTCAGGAGCACGGATGCCCCTCTGCTTTTGACAAAGAAGTAATTGGCGGGCTTATTTTCGTCAGCGCCATTTATTTCGACGACGCTCTCAATGGGCTTCACTGATATCGCCGGGGCCCCAGGCGCCTCTTCCAGGGGATGTATTTCATCGACGGGCGGATCAAAGTGGGCACCTGAATGCAATGGTAATTTAGGCGGGTCAGATACAGTCGGAGCGTCGCCCGCTGACACCGGGGCGGGTATTGGCGTCTGCATAGATGCTGCCACACTTCCGGGTGCTGTTGCCACGACCGGTTCTGGGCGCATTGCCAATTGCTGCCAACCTATCCAGATAGAAATGAGCATCGTCAAGATTGCAAAAATGTAACTTTTCTGGTTGAAATCGAGAGTTCGTTTAACTGCTTGCCCAGCAGGTGGTGTTGAAGAGGGCAGAGTGTCAACGGAGCCTTCGATGCCGGGTTGAAGATGAGCGGGGGGCAAAGGTTGCGTTATCAAAGCCCAATCCAAGCCCAGCAACGTTGCGTAGCGGCGTCCGCAGGTTTCTCTGAGCATCTCGCCCGGGAAGATCTCTCCCGAGCCATTCTCAAGGGCATTAATGTGTTTGGATGTCAGGCATAGGGTCAGGGCGGCGGCAGCAATTGAAAAACCGTTTGAGTTGCGCTTTTCCCGCAGCAAGCTACCGAGACCGATCCAGTCTAATTGATCAAACATCGTATCGGAGAGGTTCTCAACGTCATGGCTGATTGCCTTGGTTTTAGCCATGTGCTACTCCTTTGAAAGGTTTCTAGTCAGACTGGTCTTGACGCCGCGGCAGAACCAGCGGCAAAATATTGCCACGCTCCGTGGGGACAGCAAGGACGGGAGAAATATGAAATCCAGGGTTCATTTTTCCTGGCGGATTGCCGAGCAATCTATCTATGCGGAAAATGCAGCCCTGTCACCTCGCGCGCATGGCCTGTCCCGTGCCGCAGGCTTGCCACAGCGGTCTATACTCGAGAAGCCAGCTATCCGATGATCTATTTCCGGCCCAGTAACCTCTATCCTAAGGGATGACTGACTTGACGCTGCGAACACGCATCTATGGACTGCTGGATCGGACCAGCCAAAGATACGGTGCGCGCCGGTTGCGTGTACTCGAAATCCTGATGATCCTGATCGGGATCTCGTCGGTTGGGGCCGGGACGGTGGAGGGCCTTGCACCTACAGCACTCGCGGCTGCGGCATCGGTGACCGGCTTCGTCGCCATAGTGTTTTTCATCGAATACCTTGCGCGGATCTGGGTCGCTCCGGAAAATCCCCTTTTTCACGCTCTTACCGACGCTCGATCGCGGCTGCGCTGGGTAATGACGGCCGGCGGCGTTATTGACCTTGTGGCCGTCATCCCGGCATTGGCGGTGGCCTCTGGCGGCGCACGGCTCGGCGCCGAATCGGCGTCGGTATTTGTGCTGCTGTGGGTGCTTAAACTCGCGCGGCATACTCCTGGCGTTGGACTGATCACACGAGTGTTTCACAACGAGCGTTCCCCCCTAGTGGCTGCAGCGGCTCTTTTCGTGATGGTGCTGTTTTCGGCGGCCACCATCGCGCACTGGCTCGAGGGCGAGCGCCAGCCGGAGCATTTCGGCAGTATTCCGTCATCGCTCTGGTGGGCTGTGGTCACACTTACCACCACGGGCTACGGTGACGTTGTGCCACTGACCCCGATGGGGCGCGTCATCGGCGGATTAGTGATGTTGTGCGGCATATGCGTCATGGCACTGGTCGCCGGCATTCTGGCAACTGGGTTTGCTGCGGAAGTGCGGCGACGAGAATTCGTACGTATATGGGACCTGGTCGCATGCGTACCTTTTTTTGCCGAGGTCGGCGCTGTTGCCATTTCGGACATCGTCGTACGCTTGCGCACGCGCAGTTACCCTGCAGATACGACCGTGATTCGCAAAGGGGCTGCCGGTGATTCGATGTTCTTCATTGTCACTGGCGAAGTCGAGGTACGCATTGGCGAGCGCAAGACTGCGCTGCGTGATGGAGATTTTTTCGGTGAGATGGCGCTGCTCGACCGAAAACCACGCTCTGCCGACGTAGTAACATTGACCCCCTGCACCGTGCTAGTACTCGACGTTGCGGATTTCTACCAGCTCGCGGGACAGCAACCGACACTCATCGCAGCGATTGAAACCGAAGCAAAGCGACGCCGCTCAAACAATCACTCGACGAACACCTGATTCCTGGCACTGCGAATTGCGCAGATCAGCGTTTCCCTAGACAATGAAGCAGTTCCCGCCATAGTGGCGGCGACGGAACTCCGGAAGACATGCAACAGCGGATTACCGACGCAATCCTTGCGGATGTCTGCCGCAAAAGGAATCTTAGAGCAGCTGGAACAGTTTGACGCAGACAGGATGTCGTTTGCTGTGAGCGCGATGGACTTGCCTTTGCGGCATACAGGGCGCGCAGTGTCCCGTTTCAACGTTGCGACAATGGGAGAAGGCGAATGAAACTAGCCAAACTTGAAAACCCTGCCGGAGATTTTTGGGGTGGCCTTGCCGCCATGCTGGTTGCCCTGCCCTCAGCCATCGCCTTCGGCGTAACCATATACTCTATCCTCGGTGGAGCCCACGTGGCGCAGGGTGCGTTGGCCGGAATTCTGGGGGCAACGGCTCTTGGACTGGTGGCTTCAACCTTTGGCGGCACCAATCGACTCATCACGGCGCCGTGCGCGCCCGCTGCAGCAGTCTTGACGGCATTCGCTATTGAAGCCCTGCGAACCGGCAACTCGGTAGAAACCACGTTGTTACTGCTGACTTTGCTCGGATTACTTTGCGGAGCGTTGCAAGTATTATTTGGTGTCGTTCGTCTGGGCCGCTTGATTAAGTATATGCCCTACACCGTGGTCAGCGGTTACCTCTCTGGCGTCGGGCTTATCATCATCGCTAGCCAAGTGCCGAAATTCCTCGGAGTACCCAAGGAAATACACTTTTGGGAGTCACTCGCCAGCCCCGGTCACTGGCGCTGGCAGGCGATGATAGTTGGCGCCGCGACCATCATCGTTATGGTAAAAGCCCCGCGCCTGATCAAGGCCATACCGGCGGCCATTCTGGGCTTGGGGGCCGGCATCATCGCCTACTTTATCCTTGCCCTGCTCGATCCGGCGTTAATGACACTGGATGCCAATACGCTGGTGGTTGGGGCATTCGCCAGTGGCGAAGGCAGCTTTGTCGAGGCGCTGACGGGCCGCTGGGCGGCGATTGCCATTACCAATCTGGAGCACCTGAAGATGCTGGCGATACCGGCATTGACGCTGGCGGTGCTGCTTTCCATCGACACGCTGAAGACCTGTGTGGTGATTGATGCATTGACACGCTCGCGTCATGACTCGAACCGCGAATTGATTGGCCAGGGCTTGGGCAATCTTGCCGCCGGAGCCATCGGCGGGATTCCCGGTGCCGGTACCATGGGCGCGACGCTGGTGAATATCTCTGCCGGCGCCAGTAGCCGGTTCTCGGGCGTAGTGGAAGGCGTTCTGACGCTATTGGCCTTTCTGTTGCTGGCGAGCGTCATCTCCTGGGTGCCGGTGTCAGCACTGGCCGGCATTCTGATCGTCATCGGGATGCGCATGATCGACCGCAACAGTTTCCAACTCATAAAATCGCGTTCGACTATGCTCGACTTTGGGGTCATTGCGGCAGTCATCGGCACCGCTCTGACGGTGAGCCTGATCGCAGCGTCGGGTGTGGGTATTCTACTGGCGGCGGTCCTGTTCATCCGCGAGCAGATCGGCGGTTCGATTGTGCGCCGCAAGGTGCTGGGAAACCAGGTGTTCTCCAAGCGCGTGCGAACCCAGGAGGAAATGGAAATCCTCACCGCATATGGTGCGCGCGCTGCCATTTTCGAACTTCAGGGCAGCCTGTTTTTCGGTACTGCCGACCAGCTGTACCTGAGCCTGGCGCCTGAATTAAAGACTCGAGACTTCGTGATTCTCGATATGCGCCGGATTCAGACCCTGGATGTCACGGCGGCTCACTTGTTGGAGCAAGTCAAGGATATTCTGGCGGAGCGCAATGGTCACCTGCTGTTCAGCGCAATACCGCAAAACCTGCCCTCGGGGCGACACATGCAGCGATACTTCGACAAGGTAGGCCATGTTCACCCGAAAAGCACGGTCGGTTTTTTCCCAAGTCTGGACGATGCGCTCGAGTGGGTCGAGGATCGGATCATCATGGATGCGGCGCTCGCATACAATCCGGAAATTGCCCTGGAATTGCAGGACGTCGAATTGTTCTCTGGGCGCAAGGAGGGAGCGCTCTTGGCGCTCGAACAATGTATGGAAAAGCGCCATGTGGCTGCAGGTGAAAAAATCTTTTCACGTGGGGATCAAGGCGATGAAATGTTTCTGATTCGGCGCGGCGCCGTGCGAATTCTTTTGCCGCTCAACGACACGCAGATCCACCATCTTGGCACGTTTGGCCGTGGTGCATTTTTTGGGGAGATGGCCTTCCTCGATGGTGCGGTCCGTTCGGCCGATGCGGTGGCCTTTGCAGACACAGAACTCTTTGTCCTGACGCGAACAGCCTTCGACAAATTCGCCGAGGACCACAAGAAGCTGGCGCTCAAGTTAATGGAAGGTATCGCTAGCGTCCTTGCCAGCCGGTTGCGCTACACGAATGCGGAGTTGCGCGTGTTGGAGTTCTGAACGTGATGATGTTGGGGTATGCGGTGCGCTAAACGAGGATAGCTCTCCCGGTTTGCCAACTGCAGAGAGTTCAAAGCACCTTTACGCCATAAACCCGCGCGCCATGTACCAGGAAAAGGCGGCTATCAGGCCTGACGCCGGAATTGTCAGCACCCACGCCCAGACGATGCGCATGGCAACTTTCCAGCGCACCGCAGAAACACGACGTGAAATGCCGACACCAACGATAGCGCCGGTGATGGTGTGTGTCGTTGACACAGGTATGCCCAACGATGTCGCGATAAACAGTGTCACGGCGCCAGAGGTCTGCGCGCAGAATGCGCCCGTGGGCCGGATCCGCGTGATGCCCATACCCATCGTCTTGACGATGCGCCAACCTCCGAGCAGGGTGCCAAGCGCCATGGCGATCTGGCAGGTCAGCACAACCCAGAATGGGATGTGGAATTCACCGTTCAAGTATCCGTTGGCATAAAGTAGAACGGCGATGATCCCCATGGTTTTCTGGGCATCGTTGCCGCCGTGACCGAGGCTATAGAGCGAGGAGGATACGAACTGCAGCTTGTTGAATTTCTGCTCAGTCGGATGCGGAGTAGCCTTCTCTAAGATCCAGAGCAGCGCTATTGACATGGCAAGCGCCAGCAAGAGTCCGAAGAGTGGCGAGAGGATAATTGCCGCCGATGTCTTAATCAGACCTTGTGCGATGATGGCGTCCCACCCGGCTTTGGCCAGTGCGGCTCCGACTAGGCCGCCGACCAACCCATGTGACGAGGATGAGGGCATGCCCAGCCACCAGGTAATGATGTTCCACGAGATAGCACCGCACAGCGCACCAAAGATCACCGCATTATCAATGATCGCAGCGGATACGATGCCTGAGCCGATGGTTCTTGCCACATTCAGACCAAAAAACAGAAATGCGATGAAGTTGAAAAACGCAGCCCAGATTACCGCCGCTTGCGGTGTCAGCAGCCGGGTCGAAACCATCAGTGCGATCGAATTGGCGGCGTCATGGAAGCCGTTGAGGAAATCGAACAGCAGCGCCACTGCGACAAGAATCACCATGACCAGAAAGGTTTTTTCGTTCATATCCTTTCCAGCACTACGCCGTGAATCACATCGGACACATCCTCGCAGCGGTCAACCGCTTCTTCGAAAAGTTCATAAATCTCCTTGGCGCGAATCAGCGCACGGGCATCTGTAACTTCGCCAAAAAGGCGCGTCATACCAGCCCGCATGACGTGGTCTGCTTCGCTTTCGATCGCACCAATTTCTTGGCAGATTATTATGATGCGCTGGGCGTTTCTCATGTCCGACAATAATGCGACGGCTTCCTGAACTTTCTCCGTGGCACGCAGTGTTATTTGACCAAGTACAGCCATTTCAGGCGTAAAGCTGCCAGGGCCGTAGAGTTTTGCGCGTTGAGGAATGTCTTCCATGCAGTCGATCATATCGTCGAGTGCCATGGCCAAATCCTTAATTTCCCAGCGGTCGAATGGGGTAATAAAGGTCTTGTGCAGAGATAGGAAGATGGTCTTGGTGATTTCATCTGCCTCGCCTTCTGCCTTTGTCATTTCGACAAAGAGTTGATCGAAAGCAACCGCATCTTGCACTGAACTCATTTTGGCGAGAATCTTGGCGCCGCGCACTGTACAGGCAGTCAACTCGTTGAACAGGGAAAAATAATTGTCGCTACGCGGTGAAGCTGAAGCAATCAGCCTGCTGAGCAATCCCCATGACATACCATTCCTCCGCATCAGTTTAGGATTTGGACTTATTTGGCCAGCTGATAAAGCTTACTCCTGAATGTTCTTGTCATTCCACCCAAACCGAGACTTATTCGGCTTTGATAGCTGTTTGATTCGAGTGCATGAGGTGTCACAACACTGTCGGGAGTGCCAGAGGCCGAAACGGCTCGAAACTAGCGGTTCAACTTTCGCTCCTTCTTGTTAGCGTACATTCTCTCATCCGCCAAGCGCACAGATCCGACCAAGTCGCTTCCACTATTCGCAGTAGCCATGCCGAGAGACATTGCAACGGCCCTACCATTACTATCCTGTCCGCTAATGCAAGATTTCTGCAGTCTCTCAACGAGTTCTTGTGCCACGTTATTGGGTGTTGCCGCGAGCAGAACTGCGAATTCGTCGCCACCGATGCGGGCAACCACGTCCGAACCGCGAAAGGACACGCGCAGTTGTTCCGCTGCATCTTTGATGTATTTGTCGCCGGCCTGGTGACCTTCAGAATCGTTGATACGCTTGAGCCCGTCCAAGTCGGCGATGACGACGCAGATCGGAAATTCTCGACCCCGCGCAAGCCGCGACAGTTCGATGTCGAAGTAAGCGCGATTATATAGCCCTGTGAGGGCATCATGCGTGCTGAGATATCGCAATTCCAAATCCTGCTTTTGTATCTCCAGTTTTGCCCGGTGCAACTCGGCAAACACTGCGACCTTGCCGCGCAGAATTGCGGCAGAAACAGGGGTGAACAGATAATCGACTGCACCCAGGCGGTAACCCTCGATCGTGTCGATTTCGTTTTGCCGATGCGAGGTGAGGAATATGATTGGTAACGCCGCGGTCTTGTGGTTGGCGCGCAGCGACCTGGCCACCTCGAAACCGTCCATACCCGGCATGGCTACGTCGAGTAGTACGAGAGCGAAGTCCTTTTCCTCAATCAACCGGAGACACTCCGCGCCGCTGCGGGCAAGGTGAATACGATAGGCGGGACTATGGAGTATCGTCTGATACAGCCTCAGGCTGTCCTCATTGTCATTGACGACGAGTACGTCAACCGCGTCGACCGCAGTCTGATCTCGAATTGGCTCTAACATGATTGTTCTTAAATTACAGTCGTTTCGACCTGGACGCTGGGATTCTCAATATGGCGGCAGTAGTGCTTTCTGTTAATAAAACAGGCTGTCTAGAGAACTTATTTCCTTGTGGTGCCGCTTAATCCTCAATGGACGCATTTTGTCATTGATCATCTCGATGGGCACCTGTGATTGACGCCGATAGCTTGAAACCGAGTTGATTATATTCTGCAGCGTATCTTCTATGCCGTATGTTTTTGCGCTGGCAAATGTCGGGCACGCCGGAAACCAAGTATTCTGTGGAACGATTTATGGAAATGCTGATCAAGCACCTTTGCGTTATCTGGTCGTTGTCCGGTCGCAAGTAGTCCTTCCCTGCAGCGGTCATGCTAATGGCTACTTGGGTCCGTACTTGGCGCGCTTCCGTGATTCGGACGAATTCATGGTTTGCCTGGAGCGTCGATCTCACATGGTGAGCGATGGCTTACGCTTTTCTTCTGTGGCGGCAAAGGGTCGAGGTCGTCGCCCTTTAGCCGCTGCTGAAATTCTGCCTGCCGATACCCGACGCTGTTGAGAGAGCAGACGCGGTCATTAGCGGCCTCCCAACTGCTTGCTTTCGATCACTCTTTCTCCGCGTCAGGACAACAGCGCATATGGCTGCCTTGCTGCGAGTTAGAGATACTTCGACAGCTCAGGTCCGCAACTGTGACAACCACTTCAGCAGGGTCTTGAACATTTTGTCGGGGTCAACCGGCTTGGAAATATGGTCATTCATCCCCGCTTCGATACAGACCCGGCGATCCTCGTTGAAGGCATTGGCGGTCATGGCCAGAATTGGGGTCTCCGTGTAACCAGGCAGGGCACGAATCGCCCGCGTCGCATCGATCCCATTCATGTTCGGCATCTGCATGTCCATCAGGATTAGTGCATAGCGGTTTTGCTTGGCCATAGCTACCGCCACAACGCCATCTTCAGCAAGATCGACCAGCAACCCGGCCTCTTCCAGCAAGCCGCGCGAGACTTCCTGATTTATCGGCTCATCTTCGGCCAGCAGGATGCGAGTGCCGGCGTACTCGTCGAGTATTCTTTCATCGGCGGCTTGCCTGGAAATGGTCGGCTCTGGCGGCAGGGCAGTATTGGCTGCTGGCGCCTTGCCGAGCCAGACGGTGAACCAGAAGGTGCTGCCAACACCGAGCTGGCTTTCTGCGCCGATGTCGCCTCCCATGAGTTTGGCCAGCCGCTTGCTGATCGTCAGACCCAATCCCGTGCCGCCGTACTTGCGAGTCATCGAGCTGTCGGCCTGCTCGAAGGCGGTGAACAGGCGCTTCTGATCTTCGGGAGAAATGCCGATGCCGGTATCCTGTACCTCGAAGCGCAGCAAAACATCAGCCGGATTTTCTTCGACCAGGCGGACGCGCAGGGTGACAGTGCCAACCTCGGTGAACTTGACTGCATTGGCGTTGAGATTGAGCAGAATCTGGCCGAGGCGCAGGGGGTCACCGCGCAAAGCGAGGCGAGCGATTTCCGGCGGCAGGTCGCTGCGTAGTTGCAGACCTTTATCTGCGGCCTTGTGGCCAATGAGGCTGGTGAGGTTGTCCAGTACCTCGCCGAGCATGAAGTTGCTCTCTTCCAGCGTCAATCGCTCTGCCTCGATCTTGGAAATGTCGAGTATGTCGTTGATGACAGAGAGCAAATGTTGAGAGGCATTGTCGATCATGCCGAGTTGATCCCTGAGTTTGGGGTCTTCGGTATGTCGCAGCACAATGCTCGTCATACCCATGATTGCGTTCATCGGCGTGCGCAATTCGTGGCTCATGTTGGCGAGGAAGGTGCTCTTGGCCCGGTTGGCTGCTTCGGCGGCTTCCTTGGCGATGGTCAGGGATGTCTCTATCGCCTTGCGTTCGGTCATATCGTTGTAGAAGGCGATGAACCAGGCCTCGTCGTCAGCGTGATGGAGTTGGGCAGTGACCTCGACCGGATAGATCGAACCATCCTTACGCCGGTGAGCCGTCTCGATCTTTATGCTGTGCCCGCTCAACTGCATATTGTCTGCCAATTGCCGGACCGCATGAACCGGAAAGTCCGGGTTGATGTCGCTGACCGTCAGCTGCAACAATTCCTCGCGCGTGTAGCCGAGTTGGCGACACGCCTCTTCGTTGGCGTAGAGGAAGCGGCCAGTCGCTATATCATTCCAGGCAACACCGATCCCGACTCGGTCCAGGGCAAATTGGGTCTGAGACAGCTGATTAGTGCGCTCTTCCAGTACCGCCGTGCGCTCATTCACAAGGACTTCGAGTTCCTGCCGATACCGGACAAGTTCAGCCTCGACATGTTTGCGCTGGGCAATATCACGAACAAATGCACAGATAAGTTCCTCGTCACCAAACTGAATGAAATTGGCGGAAACCTCGACGGGAAACACACTGCCATCTTTTCTCCGCTGCTCTGATTCGAATTTGAGTGAGCCTTGCTTTCGCAGTTCGGTAAAATGCTTTGGCCATACAACGGCGTCGTAGTGAATATCCACGTCCGGCACCCGCAGCTTGACTAATTCCTCAAGGGAGTAGCCAAGAGAGTGGCATGCCGCAGGATTGGCATCGACAATGCTGGCATCTGGTGTGATCCAAAACACGGCATCGGATGCCGCATCGACGCTATTGCGCGTCAATCTCAACACTTTTTCCGACGCACTGCGCCTTGCCTCCTGTTTCCTGCTGCGCCGGGAGAAAAATCCCAATCCGACGAAACCAATCAGCCAGATTGCCCCATGAGTCAGTTGCAAACCTTCCGCGCTGATCTTTTGATTGGCATAGTAGGAAATCATCGAGACAGCGCTAGCAACCCCGCCGCGAATGTCGCCAACTGCATAGCCCTGATGGGCATGGCACAAGAGGCAACCTTCATCAACGCGAAACGGCAGCATCAGCCTGAGAAAAGGCTCACCATCAATCGCTTGCAGTTCCAAGACTTCGATGCTGCCCTTTTCGAACTCTTTCAGCGCCTTGGCTTCCCATTCATCGGGTGCGTTATCGGGGTTGAGCGGTTTCAGGCTGGTGATCCGGCTGCGGATCCCGTATTCCTTGCCGTATTCGGATTGCATCTGGCGCAGCATGTACGCCGGATTCATCAGGGTCAGCTTCTTCCCTGAGGTGGTGACCACATTGCGCCCAGGAACCTGCAGATAGGGATTGGGCGGGGTAGTTGCAGTCGGGGACACATAGACGCCGCCATGGGATGCGCCCCACTTGCGAAAGCCGATGTCCTTGTTGACGTTGGCACGCGCGGCAGCGATCGCGGTATTAAGAGTTTCTTTTTCCAGCCGACTCAAATTGAAGATCAGAGAACCGGCGACTAACAGAGTCCACCCTACCAAGAGGAGGCCGTGGTTAAGCCAGCCATTCTTCGGAGAAGCGCCTGATTGGGCCATGCTCGCCCTAACTTGTCTGATCCAGAGTTTTCATGATCTATGTGGCATAAGCTGCGTCATGGATATATGCTACTCCTCAGAAATTCTTTAGCCAAGGCACTATGTCGGCACAGTGCTTCATGCCTTCGCCGCGCGCGTAGGTAAGCGGCGGCAAGCGTCACATTGGCTTAGGTTGGCCCAGTCCGCAGTTGCGCGAAAGGCCGGAATGTAGCTGCGGTCTCTAGATAGACTGGCCGCCGGGTGACGGGTAGGGTCGGGTTGCGACACTGATCTGTTCAAGCCCAGTGCCGTATAGCGGCCGCCGGGGAATCCGGGCACGTAGGTAAATTCAACGCTTTCTTGGCAGTCGCTGACGAGTTATCGTCGGCTATTTATGACGTCAAGCAAGTGGCAGCAGCTTCTCACGAAAAGTCTTCGCACGCGCTACGTAGCTCTCCGCTGCACCCAGCAGGCCAGCGACTTCCTCGTCGCTGAGTTGCCTTACCACCTTGGCCGGAGAACCCATGATTAGCGATCGGTCGGGATAGCTTTTGCCTTCGGGTACGAGGGCGCCGGCGGCGACGAGGCTGTTCTTGCCGATCACCGCATGGTTGAGGACGATAGCGCCTATGCCGATCAGCGAGCCGTCGCCGACGCTGCAGCCGTGCAGCATGGCCTTGTGGCCGACGGTGACCTCGGTGCCCAGGGTGAGCTTGATGCCCGCATCGGTGTGCAGTACCGCATTGTCCTGGATGTTGCAGCGGGAGCCGACGGTGATGAGATCGTTGTCGCCGCGGATCACCGCCCCGAACCAGACGCTTGCAGCCTCGCCAATAATCACCGAACCGATCACCGCGGCGCTTGCGGCGATCCAGGCGTCGGAGGCGATTGCGGGTCGCTTGTCACCCAGAGCGTAAACTGTCATGACTGCTCCAATTCGGGAAAAGAAGATTCTCTCACGGCTGTTGCACTGAGGGCAGTTTTGCGCAAGCATTAGAAGGAAAATGCGAAAGGGGTCTCGACATGCTGATGCAGGAAGCGCTGGCGGCTTATTGGTCCGCTCCCGAGTTGAATACCAATATCCTGGTTTTTCTCAACCTCTTCGGTGCCCTGCTTTTGGGCCTGCTGGTCGGCTACGAGCGCTCTTACCACGGCCGGGCTGCCGGCATGCGAACCTACGGCCTGGTCTGCATGGCGTCGGCGGCGCTGACCGTGATCGCGGGCTATCCCGGATTCTGGTATGGCGGACTCGCGGCTCCCGGCGTGGTGGCCACTTCGGATCCGACGCGCATCATCCAGGGCATCGTCACGGGCATTGGCTTTCTCGGCGCCGGCGTCATCATGAAGGAAGGCTTCAGCATCAGCGGGCTCACCACCGCCGCCTCGATCTGGGTTTCTTCGGTGATCGGCATCATGGTCGGCGTCGGCTTTTACGCTGCGGCGATATTGCTCGCGCTGTTGTCCGCAACTTGCATGCTGTGGGTATCCAGGCTGGAGAACTGGTTGCCATCGCGGCAGGCCGTGGCCATCATGCTGCGCTTCAGACGGGATTTCGCGCCCAGCGAGGCAGTGCTGCGCCGCCTGGCCGAGGCGCGCGGATATGAGATTGCCGGCGGCACACTGGCCATCACTTTCCTGGACGGCCAGCCGGAATGGCGCTTTGTCGCAGTCGCCCGCGCCAGGATTCATGGCGCTTCCCTTCCGGAACTTGCCCAGGAGTTGACTGACTTCGAAGGGGTGGAGAACTTCCAACTCTCTCACGCCAGGAACTGAGATTAAATCTTGTGTTGGCTGGCGCCCGTTCGGGTCTTTCCGGCGAAAGGCCGACCTACAGGCTTCGCCGGGTGCTACGCGATCGCCCGCAAAAACTCGCTTCGCAACTGATCGGACTGCTCGAAGACGCCGGTGAAGGCCTGAGTCACCACCCGCTCGTCGCCGCGCCTGTCCTCTCCCAGCAGGAGGCACAACTGCTCTGCCTCGACGATGCACGCCGCGCCCTGTGCCTTCCCGTGCCGCATCAAGGCCTCGGCGACGTCGCGGGTCATCCATTCCTGGTAGGTGAAGCGGTGGCCGATGGCGTCGACCAGCCTTGCGATGCGCCCGAAGCCATGCAACACCCCGCCGGGCACATAAGCGACATGCGCCAGGCCGCGAAACGGCACGAGGTGGTGCGGACACAAGCCATGCACCGCGATGCCGCGCACTACCACCATGTCGCTGCGGTGATCTGCGAACCCCTCTCCCAAAGCCTCTGCCGGATCCAGGTCATAGCCGCCTAGGAGGCGCTTCTGCCAGAGTTCCCGGACCCGCTCCGACGTTCTCCCCATATGCGCCATATCCTCAGCGATGCCGCAGGCGCGTAGAAGATCGCTCACCGCGCGTTCGAATGCCGCCGGGTCGAAGGGGTTCTGCCGGGGAATCCCTATTCCGGCATGGGCGGCGCGATCGTGTTCGGTGAATTCGGGCATGGCGGAACCTCGGGAGGCTGGAGGGGAAGTCATACAGGTCACGACCCGGCCGGCTGGGTCGCAAACCACGCCAGCTTGTCCCTCAGGCTCACGACTTCACCGACGACGATCAGCGCCGGCGGCGCGATGCCGCTGGCAGCGACCTTTCCGGCCAGCGTCGCCAGGGTGCCGGCGACCACGCGCTGCTGCGGCAACGTGGCATTTTGCACCACGGCGGCCGGCGTGCTGGCCGCCAGGCCATGCGCCGCGAGTTGGCGACAGATTTCCGCGAGCGCGCCTATCCCCATGTAGATAACCAGGGTCTGGTGCGGCCTTGCCAGCGCCGGCCAGTCGAGATCGACGCTGCCATCCTTGAGATGGCCGGTGACAAAGGTACAGGACTGGGCATGGTCGCGGTGAGTCAGGGGGATGCCGGCGTATGCCGCCATGCCGCTGGCACTGGTGACGCCGGGGACGACCTCGAAGGGCACGCCGTGCTGCCTCAGTTCCTCGATCTCCTCGCCGCCGCGGCCGAAAATGAAGGGGTCGCCGCCCTTCAGCCGCACCACGCTATTGCCTGCCTTCGCCAGGCGCACCAGCAAGGCATTGATTTCTTCCTGCGGCAGGCTGTGATTGCCGGCCTGCTTGCCGACATAGATGCGCTCGGTCTTCGCCGGGACGAGATCGAGGATGCCCTTGCCTATAAGGTTGTCGTAGACGACGATGTCCGCGCTGGCAATAAGCCTTGCGGCCCGCAGCGTCAAGAGCTCCGGGTCGCCAGGTCCGCCGCCGACCAGATAGACTGTTCCTGTGCTGGACTTGTTCATGTTGTCATTGTCTCATTCTTGCACCGTCCTGAGGCGACAAGCCGATGCCCCCCAGGAAACCCGGGAAAAGTGCGCTGCGTCCAGCGTATGATCTAGATTCAAATAATTGACCTTTATCAAGGAGTGGGGCCGATGGTGATGAGACACTTCCCGCCGAAAACGGGTAAAGCTATGAATATGTCCAACAAAGGGGGTAAGAAAATGATCAAATCAAAATGGATTACAAATGTCATCGTCGCTGCGGCGCTGCCGCTGTCTATGGGCTATGTCCTCGCGCAGGATACGACAAAGCATCCGACCTCGGGTGCGGAGATACAGTATCAGGCCGGCGGTTCCCCGCTCGCGAATGTAGAGATGTATAACGACGCCAACACTAAGGCGCCGATGATGAGCAAGGCCGAGTTCGACCAGGCGCGCGAAATCTACTTTCAGCGCTGTGCCGGTTGCCACGGCGTCCTGAGGAAGGGAGCTACCGGCAAGGCACTGACGCCGGACAAGACCATTGCCAGCGGCACGGAGTACCTGAAGGTGTTCATCAAGTACGGTTCCCCCGCCGGCATGCCGAACTGGGGCACCTCGGGCGAACTGACCGATGCCCAGGTTGACCTGATGGCGCGCTATGTCCAGCAGACCCCGCCGCAACCGCCGGAGTTCAGCATGAAGGACATGGAGGCAACATGGAAGGTCATCATTCCGGTGGCCAAGCGGCCGACCAAGAAGATGAACAATTTCGACATCTCCAACATCTTCTCCGTCACCTTGCGTGACTCTGGCGAAGTGGCCTTGATCGACGGCGGCAGCAAGAAGATCATCAATATCGTCAAGACCGGCTACGCAGTGCATATCTCGCGTGTTTCGGAATCCGGCCGCTATCTCTTTGTGATCGGCCGCGACGCACGGATCAACCTCATCGACCTTTGGATGCCTAAACCCGACAACGTCGCCGAGATCAAGATCGGCCTGGAAGCGCGCTCGGTCGAGACCTCCAAGTACAAGGGTTATGAGGACAAGTATGCCGTCGCCGGCGCCTACTGGCCGCCGCAGTTCGTGATCATGGATGGCGACACCCTGAAGCCGCGCAAAATCGTGTCCACGCGCGGCATGGACGTCAATAACGAATTTCACCCGGAACCGCGTGTCGCGTCCATCGTGGCCTCAAAGTTCCATCCGGAGTTCGTGATCAACGCCAAGGAAACCGGCAAGATCATGATGGTGAACTATTCGGATATTGCCAACCTGAAAATCACCACGCTCGATGCCGCCAAGTTCCTTCATGACGGTGGTATGGATTCGACAGGCCGCTACTTCCTGGTGGCAGCCAATGCCTCCGACAAGATCGCGGTGGTCGATACCAAGGAAGACAAGATGACTGCGCTGATCAACGTCGGCAAGGTTCCGCATCCGGGCCGCGGCGCGAACTTCAAGCATCCGAAGTTCGGACCGGTCTGGGCGACCAGCGATCTGGGCGACGAAGGCATCTCCCTGATCGGCACGGATCCTGTCAAGCACAAGGCGCAGGCATGGAAGGTCGTCTCGACGCTGAAAGGCCAGGGCGGCGGTTCGCTGTTCATCAAGACCCATCCGAAGTCGAAGAACCTGTGGGTGGATACGCCGTTGAATCCCGATGCCAAGGTCAGCCAGTCGATCGCCGTGTTCGACATCAACAACCTCGACAAGGGCTTTGCTGTCCTGCCGATCGCCGAGTGGGCGGGCATAGGCGAGGGCGCGAAGCGCATCGTCCAGCCTGAGTACAACAAGGCAGGCGACGAGGTCTGGTTCTCGGTGTGGAGCGCCAAGGACAAGGAGTCGGCCATCGTCGTCGTCGATGACAAGACCCGCAAGCTCAAGGCCGTGATCAAGGACAAGTTGCTGATCACGCCGACCGGCAAGTTCAACATCAACAACACCCAGCACGACATATACTAGAAGTCTGTAGAAGACGGTGGCGGGGGTTGGCTCACGCCAGCCCCCGTTTTCATTGGATGCCGGTCGATGCGAGAATGCGGATGCGATGAGAATTCTTCTGCTTGGCCTGACCTTGAGCTTCTGCCTGTCCGCGGCAGCCCAGCAGCCGACTGCGGCGCGGCAGCGTGAGTTGATCAGGCTGGTGCGCCAGGACTGCGGCTCCTGCCACGGCATGACCCTGAAGGGCGGTTTGGGTTCGCCGCTCCTGCCGGAGAATCTGCGCGACAAGCCAGCCGACAGCCTGGTGGCGGTGGTGCTGCAGGGCAGACCGGGAACGCCCATGTCGGCATGGAAATCCATACTCGAGGAAAATGAGGCACAGTGGATAATCGCCGAACTGATAAAAGGATTTCCGCAAGAATGAAAAAATTATTTCTGCTCTCCTTGCTGCTGCTCACCGGCTGTGCCCAACAAACACTTAGAGGCACGGGAGATCTTGGCGTGGTGGTGGAGCGCGCCGACGGCAGGCTGGCCATCGTGGACAACAGCAGGCGCGCGATTCTCGGCTCGGTCGAGGGGCTGGGCGACCTGTCTCACGCCTCGGCGGTGTTCGCGCGTGACGGCCGCTATGCCTATGTCTTCGGCCGCGATGGCGGCATTACGAAGGTCGATCTGCTCGCCCGCCGAATTGACCGCCGGGTCATTCAGGCAGGCAACAGCATTGGCGGCGCCATATCGCAGGATGGCCGCATCGTCGTGGCGCAAAACTACGAGCCGGGCGGCATCAAGGCATTCGACGCGGAGACCCTGGAACTCCTGGCCGACATTCCTTCAAGCTACGGCAACGAGGGCCGCCGCTCCAAGGTGGTGGGCCTGGCCGACCTGCCAGGCAACAAGTTCGCCTTCGCATTGTTCGATGCCGGCGAGATCTGGATCGCCGATTTGTCAGATGTCCGGCAGCCGAAACTGACGAAATTCCGCAACATCGGCAATCAGCCCTATGACGGGCTGGTGACGCCGGACGGCCGCTACTACCTGGCCGGGCTGTTCGGCGAGGATGGCGTTGCCCTCCTCGATCTGTGGCGGCCGGAGCTGGGCGTGAAGCGGATACTCGCGGCATACGGTCGCGGTGAAGAGAAGTTGCCGGTGTTCAAGATGCCGCATCTGCGCGGCTGGGCGGTGGCCGGGCGGCGCGCCTATCTGCCGGCGGTCGGCCGCCACGAGGTGCTGGTGGTGGATACCGAGACCTGGCAGGAGGTCGCAAGGATTCCCGTCAAGGGCCAGCCGGTGTTCGTCATCGCGCGTCCGGACGCGAGGCAGATCTGGGTCAATTTCGCCTTTCCCGACAACGGCTGGGTGCAGGTGATCGATACCCTCGACAACAAGCTCTTAGAGACGCTCGCGCCTGGCAAGGCGGTGTTGCATCTGGAGTTCACCCCGAAGGGAGAACAGGTGTGGATCTCGGCGCGCGACGACAACCGCGTGCTCATCTACGATACCCAGACCTTGAAGCCGCTTGCCGAACTGCCTGCTGCGAGCCCCTCCGGCATATTCTTCAGCTCGCGTGCGGCGCGTATCGGATTCTGATGGAAACCCTGGACTTTCGCCTGCTCAACGAATTCCAGCGCGATTTCCCGCTGCACTCCAGGCCCTACGCCAGGATTGCCGAGTGTCTGGAAAGCACGGAAGAAGAGGTGATCGCAGTTCTGGCCAGGCAAAAGGAACTGGGCGCAGTGAGCCGCATCGGTGCGGTATTCGCGCCGCGCGCCGTCGGTGCCAGCACGCTGGCGGCCCTGGCCGCGCCTGCGGAGCAGTTGGACGCTATCGCGGCAAGGGTGAGCAGCCATCCCGAGGTCAACCATAACTACCAGCGCGAGCATGCCTACAATCTGTGGTTCGTCGCCACGGCTCAGGACGAAGCCATGCTCTCCGCTGCGCTCTCCCGCATAGAGACCGAGACCGGTTGTCCGGTGCTGCGTTTGCCGCTGCTCGAGGAATATCACATCGACCTCGGCTTCGATCTTTGCGGCGATGACAAGGCGCGTTCTGCTGTACGCCCTCTTCCGCCAGGCGATTTTCCTGCGGCCATGAGCCCGTCGGAAAGACGGTTGCTGCACGCCCTGCAGGACGGTCTGGAACTCTTGCCGCGGCCTTTCAGCCGCCTGGCGCTGCGTGCCGACCTTAGCGAAGATGAAGTGCTGCAGCAAATCGAAGCCTGGCTGTCGCGCGGCTTCGTCAAGCGCTTCGGCGTGGTGGTGCGTCACCATGAGTTGGGTTACACCGCCAATGCCATGTGCGTCTGGGATGTGCCGGACGAAGACGTCGCGGCAATGGGACAACGTCTGGCAAAGGAGCCCGCCGTGACCCTGTGCTACCGCCGGGCACGCAGCAAGCTGCAAGCGAACTGGCCGTACAACCTGTTCTGCATGATCCACGGGGTGAGCCGTGATGAGGTTGAGGTCGAGATCGCCGCACTGTGCGCTCGTCACAGCCTTGCCGCCTACCCGCAGGCGGTATTGTTCAGCGTGCGCCGTTTCAAGCAGCAGGGCGCCCGCTACCTGCACGGCGCCGCCCATGCCTGAGACGCTTGAGGCGATCGACCGCAACATCATCAACGCCTTGCAGGGCGATTTCCCGCTCTCGGACGAGCCTTATCGCGTCGTCGCAGAAACCCTCGGTATCGGCGCAGACGAACTCCTGACGCGCCTGGCGAGCATGCTGGCTACAGGCGTCCTGACCCGTTTCGGGCCGATGTTCCAGGTCGAGCGCATGGGCGGAGCCTTCGTCCTGGCGGCATTGAAAGTCCCCGAGGTGGATTTCGAGCGCATCGCCGGACAGGTCAACAGCCTGCCCGAGGTGGCGCACAACTATCGCCGCGAACATGCGTTCAATATGTGGTTCGTGCTCGCCACCGAGACTCCGCAGGGCATCGCTGCGGCACTGGAAAAGATTGAAGGACTCACGGGCCTGCCTGTCCATGCCTTCCCCAAAGAGCGCGAGTATTTCGTCGAAATGAAACTGCGAGCATGAAGAGCCAATGCTGAGCGAGCACGAGTCGTTGGACGACATGGACCGCCGCCTGATCGTCGCGACACAGGCCGGACTGCCTTTGCTGCTGAAACCCTACCACGCGCTCGCCGAGCAACTCGGCATCAGTGCCGCGGACGTTCAGTCTCGCCTCACACGTATGCTCGCCGCCGGACTGATCCGCCGCATCGGCGCGGTGCCAAACCATTATGCGCTGGGCTACACGGCCAATGGCATGTCGGTTTGGGACGTGACGGATACCCACATCGATGAACTGGGTACCCAGGTTGGAGCCTTGGCTTTTGTCACTCACTGCTATCGGCGGCCTCGCTGTCTGCCGGATTGGCCGTATAATCTGTTCGCGATGGTGCATGGCAGCAGTCGGGCCGAAGTCGAGGAAAAGGTGGCGCAGATCGCCGCCTTGCTCGGGGTTGAAGCCCGCGCCCACGACGTGCTCTATAGTTCGCGAATCCTGAAAAAATCCGGCCTGCGCCTGGCGGGCTGATCACCACCCGCTGGAATGGACGCATCTCAAGAACAACAACTCGTACCGCCGCCTCCCTCCAGTCTCGCCGCCATGTCATTGGCCGCGATGGGCGTGGTGTATGGCGATATTGGCACCAGTCCGCTGTACACCATGAAGGAAGTCTTCAGCGGTCCGCACGCCGTCGCGGTGAACCCTGACAATCTGCTGGGCATACTCTCCCTGATTTTCTGGGCGCTGACCATCACCGTCTCGCTCAAATACGTGATGTTCATCACTCGCGCCGACAACCGCGGCGAGGGCGGCATCATGGCCTTGACCGCTCTCGCCCTGCGCACCAGCGGTGCGAGCCCCCGCAGCCTGTGGTGGATCTCGGTGCTGGGCATGTTCGGTGCGGCGCTGTTTTACGGCGATGCGGTGATCACGCCGGCCATGTCCGTGCTCTCGGCGGTCGAAGGCCTGGAAGTGGCGACGCCGCTGTTCAAGCCCTTCGTCGTGCCCATCACCATAGGCATCATCGTCGGCCTGTTCGTCTTTCAGCGCCAGGGCACGGCCAGCGTCGGCGCCTTGTTCGGGCCAGTCATGATGTTCTGGTTCGCCACGCTGGGCGCGCTGGGCATCTGGAACATCGCGAAGCATCCTGCGGTGATCGCCGCCATCAACCCCTGGTACGCCCTGGAATTCTTCGTGCAGAACCAGATGCACGGTTTCCTGGCGCTGGGCGCGGTGGTTCTCGCCATCACCGGCGGCGAGGCGCTCTACGCCGACATGGGCCACTTCGGCCGGCGGCCTATCAAGTGGGCCTGGCTGGGCTTCGTCTTTCCCATGCTGTATCTGAACTATCTAGGCCAGGGCGCACTCATCCTCGACAATCCGGACGCGGTCAAGAACCCGTTTTTCATGCTGGTGCCGGAAATGCTCTTGTATCCCATGGTCGGTCTGGCCACGGCGGCCACGGTGATCGCATCGCAGGCGGTGATCTCGGGCGCCTTCTCGCTGACCAGCCAGGCCATGCAGTTGGGCTATTGTCCGCGCATCCAGGTGTTATTCACTTCCGAGCGCGAGAAGGGGCAGATCTACATTCCCAACATCAATTGGCTGGTGCTCCTGGCGGTCATCATCCTGGTGCTGGGATTTCGCACTTCTTCCAACCTCGCGTCCGCCTACGGCCTTGCCGTGACGCTGACCATGATGATAGACACCCTGCTCGCCTTTATCGTGGTGCGCAGCCTGTGGTCCTGGAGCGGGCCGAAGTCGGTCGCTTTCCTCGCTTGCTTCATCGTGGTGGACTTCGCTTTTTTCGCCGCCAACAGCGTCAAGATACTGGACGGCGGCTGGTTCCCGCTGGTGCTGGGCCTGTCGGTGTTCACCCTGCTAGCCACCTGGAAGCTCGGCCGCGCGCTGCTCTACGATAAACTCCAGCAGGATTCCATGCCTCTGGACGCTTTCATCAAAAGCCTGGAGTATGGCGGGCCGCATCGCGTCGAAGGTACCGGCGTGTTCATGACCACCAACCCCAATGGCGTGCCGCGGGCGATGCTCCACAACCTGCTGCACAACAAGATCCTGCACGAGCGCGTGGTGCTGCTCAACGTCAATGTCGAGGATGTGCCGCACGTGCCCGAGTTCGCCCGTGTCGAGGTGCATCCGTTGCCGCAGGGTTTTTTTCAGGTGATCGTCCGCTACGGCTTCAAGGACGACCCCGATATTCCGCAGGCATTAATGATGTGCGAGGCCTATGGGATCAAGTACGAGGCGATGGAGACCTCCTTCTTCCTCGGCCGGGAAACCATTATCCGCCATACCATTCCGAAGATGTCGCGCTGGCGGCAGATGCTGTTTACCTGGATGTTCCGCAACGCCGAGACGGCGACGGCTTTCTTCAAGATCCCCACCAACCGCGTGGTCGAATTGGGTACCCAGGTCGAATTGTAAATTCAGGAGGCCAGCCTTGTTCCGCATCTCCCAGTACATGCAGGAAATTTCCCGGCCCACAGTGATGGGTCCGAAGCACCAGCCGCCGGGCCCGGTGGTGATCTGGAACCTGATCCGGCGCTGCAATCTCACCTGCAAGCACTGCTATTCTATTTCGGCAGACAAGGACTTTCCCGGCGAGTTGAGTCGCGACGAAGTCTTCACCGTGATGGACGACCTGAAGTCCTTCCGGGTGCCGGTCCTGATACTCTCAGGCGGAGAGCCCCTGCTGCGCCCGGACATTTTCGAAATCGCCCATCGCGCCAAGGCGCAGGGTTTCTATGTCGGATTGTCGACCAACGGCACGCTGATAGACTCAGGCAACATCGAGCGCATCGCAAAGACCGATTTCAACTACGTTGGCATCAGCCTGGACGGCATTCTTGAAACCCACGACAAGTTCCGCCGCATGAAGGGCGCCTTCGACAAGTCGCTCAATGCCATCAGGCTGTGCCGCGATCTCGGCCTCAAGGTCGGCGTGCGTTTCACCATGACCCAGGACAATGCCCACGACCTGCCCGCCCTGCTGAAGCTGGTTGAGGACGAGGGGGTGGACCGCTTCTATTTCTCTCATCTCAATTATGCCGGGCGCGGCAACACGAACAGGAAGAGCGATGCCCATTTCCAGATGACGCGGGTCGCCATGGATCTGCTCTTCGATACCTGCTGGCGCTATCAGGAGAAGGGCCTCTCCAAGGAATTCACCACCGGCAACAACGATGCCGACGGCGTCTATCTGCTGTTCTGGGTGAGGAAGCATTTCCCGCAGGCCGAAGCGCATATCCGGGCAAAGCTGGAACAGTGGGGCGGCAACTCCTCCGGCGTCAATGTCGCCAATATCGACAACCTCGGCAATGTCCACCCCGACACCATGTGGTGGCATCACAATCTGGGCAATGTGCGCGAGCGGCCTTTCTCCGAGATCTGGCAGGATACTTCCGACCCCGTCATGGCCGGCTTGAAGGCCAGGCCGCGCAAGGTCCATGGCCGTTGCGGCGCCTGCAGCCAGTTTTCCATCTGCGGCGGCAACACCCGCGTGCGCGCCCAGCAGACCAGCGGCGACCCCTGGGCGGAGGATCCCGGATGCTATTTGACGGACGAGGAGATAGGGATATGAAGATTGCCTCTTTGCTGCTCCTGCTCTGTTCCTGTTCAAGCATCAGTTGGGCCGCCCAGCCGCAGCAGAACTACCAGCAGCACTGCGCCGTCTGTCACGGAGCAGACCGCTTCGGCGCCACCGGCCCGGCCCTGCTGCCGGAAAGCCTGGAGCGCCTGAGAAAGCCCGAAGCCCTGAAGACCATACGCGAGGGGCGGGCGGCGACGCAAATGCTGGCCTTCGCAGAACGGTTGAGCGCGCCCGAGATCGAGGCGCTGGCGCAGTGGATTTACACGCCGGTGAGTCCCGCCCCGTTCTGGCTGGAGGCCGACATCAATGCTTCGCGCCAGGTCGCTTTCGCGCCCGGCAGCCTGCCGGACAAGCCGAAGGCGCTGTTTGACGGCGTGGACCTGATGAACCTGTTTCTGGCCGTGGAAACAGGCGACCATCATGTCACGGTGTTAGACGGCGACAAGCTCTCTCCCCTCCATCGCTTTCCCAGCCGCTACGCCCTGCATGGCGGGCCGAAATTCACCCCCGATGGCCGCTATGTGTTCTTCGCCTCACGCGACGGCTGGATCAGCAAGTTCGATATCTGGAATCTCGAAGTCGTCGCCGAGATCCGCGCCGGCATCAATACCCGCAATGTCGCCGTATCCGGCGACGGCAAGGTCGTGGCCGTGGCCAACTACCTGCCCCATACCATCGTTCTCCTGGATGCCGAGCTCAAGCTCTTGAAAGTCATCGCGGCGACGGACGGCAAGCAAAGCTCTCGCGTCTCGGCTATTTATGACGCCGCCCCGCGCAAGAGTTTCGTCGCGGCCTTGAAGGACATCCCGCAAGTCTGGGAAATCAGTTACGACCCCAAGGCCGTCGACATTCCTGTTGGCCTGGTGCACGACTATCAGTACAAGGAGGGCGCCTTCATTCCCGGCTACCTCAACCCGCGCCGCACCGAACTGGCCACGGTACTCGACGACTTCTTCTTCACCCAGGATTATCGCGTCCTGATGGGCGCCTCGCGCGAGGGGAAAGGACAGGTGGTGAATCTCGACGTGCGGCGCAAGATCGCCGACCTGGAACTTCCTGGCATGCCGCATCTGGGCTCGGGAATCACCTGGGAATGGGATGGCCGCACGGTGATGGCCACGCCCAACCTCAAGGAGGGCGTGGTCAGCATCATCGACATGAAGAACTGGAAGACGCTGAAGACCATCCCGACTCTGGGCCCCGGTTTCTTCATGCGCAGCCACGAGAACACGCCCTACGCCTGGATCGACTCGATGATGGGGAAGGGCAAGGACACCCTGCAGATCATAGACAAGCGCACGCTGTCAGTGGTGGCGGAGGTGAAGGTGGCGGCGGGCAAGACGCTGGCTCACATCGAGTTCACCCGCGACGGCAAATACGCGCTGGCCAGCCTGTGGGAGCGCAAGGCCGACGGCGGCGCCATCGTCGTCTTCGACGCCGCGACCTTCAAGGAAGTGAAGCGCATTCCCATGGACAAGCCGGTCGGCAAGTACAATCTCTACAACAAGATCAGCCGCTCCGAAGGTACGAGTCACTGATTCGTCATCATGCCGATATTTGAAATATCCTGTCTGCTCATCCTCGCGGCGGCTACCTGGCTTTGGCTCGACAGCCTGAAGGCGAGGGAGGCCTGCATCCCCGCGGCCCGTGCCGCGTGCGAGGTGGAGGGCTTGCTGTTTCTCGACGAAACCGTGACCATCGATTCGCTCTGGCCGACCCGCGACGACGAGGGTCAGTTGAAGTTGCGCCGTGTCTACAGCTTCGAATACAGCGAAACGGGCAATGACCGCGAGAGGGGCAGCGTGACCATGATAGGCCAGGAGGTGGTGGCCTTCTATACCCGACCGCGACTGGTGCAGGTGGAGGAGATCCGGCATTGAGCAAGCGCCGGGGCGGATTCATGGAATAATCCGGACTTCATGTCCAATAAGTCCAATAAGGAGGGAAGCATGGTCCCGAGAATTTTCTGCGCACTGTTCTGTCTCGCGGCATCCGTCGCGTTTGCGCAAGGCTATCCGAGCAAACCCGTCAGGATGGTGGTTCCCTTCCCGCCCGGTGGCACCACAGATATTCTCGCCCGCGCCGTCGGTCAGAAACTCTCAGAAGCCTGGGGGCAGCAGGTGGTCATCGACAACCGTCCCGGCGCCGGCGGCAATATCGGCACGGACATCGTCGCCAAGGCGCCGGCGGACGGCTATACGCTGCTCATGGGCACTGTCGGCACGCACGCCATCAACGCCAGCTTGTACGCCAAGCTGCCCTTCGACCCGATCAAGGATTTCGCCCCGGTCGCCCTGGTGGCCTCGGTGCCCAATGTGCTGGTGGTCAATGCCACCATCCCTGCGACATCCGTGAAGGAATTGATTGCCCTGGCCAAATCGAAACCCGGACAACTCAACTTCGCCTCCTCGGGCAACGGCACCTCCATCCATCTTTCCGGGGAGTTGTTCAAATCGATGACCGGCACGTCCATCCTGCACATTCCCTACAAAGGCAGTTCCCCGGCTCTCACGGATCTTATCGGTGGCCAGACCAACATGATGTTCGACAATCTGCCCTCGTCCATGGGGCACATCAAGTCGGGCAAGTTGCGCGCGCTTGCCGTGACCAGCGCCAAGCGTTCGCCTGCCCTGCCCGACGTGCCCACCATCGCCGAGGCCGGCGTCGCCGGCTATGAAGCCAGTTCCTGGTTCGGCGTGTTGGCCCCGGCGGGTACACCCAAGGAAATCGTCGCCAAAATCAATGCCGACATCGTCAAGGCGCTCGGCGTGCCCGAAATCAAGGAGCGCCTCTCCTCCCAGGGTGCCGAACCCGTCGGCAATACACCGGAGCAGTTCGCCGCCTATATCGGTACGGAACTCGTCAAGTGGGCCAAGGTGGTGAAAGACTCTGGCGCGAAAATAGAATGACGAATCCGACGATCTCAGGCAGTGGCGGCCGCATCCTGGTCGACTGTCTGAAAACGCATGGCGTAGACAAGGTGTTCTGCGTGCCCGGCGAGAGTTATCTCGAGGTCATCGATGCGCTCTACGATGTGAAGGATGCCATCAAGCTCGTGGTGTGCCGGCACGAGAGCGGCGCGGCCAACATGGCCGAGGCCTACGGCAAGCTCACCAATCGTCCCGGCATCGCCATGGTGACGCGCGGGCCGGGTGCGACCCATGCTTCCATAGGCATTCACACCGCCTACCAGGATTCGACACCGCTCATCCTGTTTGTCGGGCAGGTGGCGCGCGGGACCATGGAGCGCGAGGCCTTTCAGGAGGTGGATTTCCGTCGTTTCTTTGGTCAGATGACCAAGTGGGTGGCGCAGGTAGACGATCCGCGGCGCATTCCGGAATATGTCAGCCGCGCCTTCCACACCGCCGTGTCGGGACGTCCCGGCCCCGTGGTTCTGGCACTGCCCGAGGACATGCTGGTCGAGCAGGCGACGGCCATGACGTCGCCGCGCTTTCAACGCGTGGCCGCTTCGCCCTCGGCCAATCAGATGGGGCAAGTCAAGGCTCTGCTGGCAGCCGCAAGCAAGCCCGTCGTCATCGTCGGCGGCAGCGGCTGGACGGCTCCCGCCTGCGATGACCTGAAGCGCTTCGCCGAGAGCTGGTCCCTTCCTGTGGCCTGCGCCTTCCGTTTCCAGGACTTGTTCGACAACCTGCATCCGCAGTATGCGGGCGATGTCGGCATCGCTCTCAACCCCAAGCTGGCAATGCGCATCAAGGAGGCCGATCTGGTGCTGGCCATCGGACCCAGGCTGGGGGAAATGACTACTGGCGGCTATACCCTGTTTGACATTCCCAAGACAAGACAGAAGCTGGTGCATGTGCATTCCGGCGCCGAGGAACTGGGGCGCGTCTATGCCGCCGATCTGCCGATCAACGCCGGCATGCCCGAGATCGCAACTGCTCTCGCCTTGTTGCAGCCCGACTCTGCCCCTGCCTGGACTGATGAGACGCGCGCGGCGAACGCCGACTACCTCGCTTGGAGCACCCCTGCGAACATTGTCGGACAGCTGCAGATGGGCGCGATCATGGCCTGGCTGCGCGACGCCTTGCCGCCCGATGCCATCATCTGCAACGGCGCCGGCAACTACGCGACCTGGGTGCATCGCTACCATCGCTACCGTCGCTTCAGGACGCAACTGGCGCCGACCAGCGGGGCGATGGGCTACGGCGTGCCGGCGTCCATCGCCGCCAAGTGCGTGCACCCCGAGCGCGTCGTCGTCTGCTTCGCCGGCGATGGCTGTTTCATGATGAGCGCATCTGAACTCGCCACCGCGATGCAGTATGAGCTGCCGGTGATTTTCATCGTGGTGAACAACGGCCACTACGGCACCATACGCATGCACCAGGAGAACCTGCATCCGGGGCGCGTTCATGGCACCGCCCTTCATAATCCCGATTTCGCCGCCTATGCGCAGTCCTTCGGCGCCTTCGGCGAGATCGTGGAAACCACGGAGCAGTTCGTGCCTGCTTTCGGGCGGGCGCTGGACAGCGGCAAGCCGGCCGTGCTGGAATTGCGCCTCACCGTGGAGGCGATCACCCCGTCCAAGACACTGTCTGCCATCCGCGAACAAGCGCTGAAGAAACTGGATGCAGGTCGGCAGTAGGTCGGCCTTTAGGCCGACGCCGAGGTTGTCGGCCTAAAGGCCGACCTACGTGTTCCCTATCGCCACGGAGAGCATGCTCAAGGAGCCCATGTCTATGCCTTCCAGCGGGAAACTGACGGCTTCGTCCTCCTGCTGCGTACTGATGACATAGAGCAGGGGCAGATAATGTTCCGGCGTCGGCACTGCGAGCAGTGCTTCCGGATCCAGTTTTTCAAAGGCAATCAGCGCCTCGTGCTCATGCCGCAGCAGATGCTTCTTGACCGATTGCTCGAAGCGCCCGGCCCAGTCATAAGCGGTGGCCTCAGCCTCCCTTGTCATCACCCTCAGGTTGTGTACGACGTTGCCGCTGCCGACGATCAGGATGCCCTCGTCGCGCAAGGAGGAAAGCCGTTTGCCCAGTTCGTAATGGAATGATGCCGGCTGCCTGCGATCGATGGAGAGTTGCACCACGGGAATGTCCGCCGCGGGATAAACATGGGCGAGAACCGACCAGGTGCCGTGATCCAGCCCCCAGGAGTGATCTGCTGAAACGGCCAGGGGCAGAAGCAGTTCCTGCACCCTGGCGGCCAGGGCAGGGCTGCCGGGAGCGGCATAACGGATGTCGAACAGCGCCTGCGGAAATCCGCCGAAGTCGTGAATGGTTTCCGGTTTCTCCATGGCCGTGACCGCGACGCCGTCCACATACCAGTGGGCCGAGACGGCGAGTATCGCCCTGGGCCGGGGCAGGGAGAGGCCGAGCCTGTGCCAGGCCTGGGTGTAGCGATTGTCAGCCAGGGTGTTCATGGGCGTACCATGGCCCAGGAACAGCGCCGGCATTCGAGTCTGCTTCATGTCCATCAGTTCTTCGCAACGTGGGAGTCGACCATTCTAACTCTGCCGACAGGTGCGGCTGCGAGGGGTAGAATCCGAGTTTGCCCAGTCTGTCGATTGTAAATGTCCATTCAATGGTTTCCCGGTCACATGACCTTGGCGCGCAAGAAGGCGGCCGAGACCATGGCGACCACCGATGTCGTGATCGAAGTGCTCGATGCCCGCCTGCCCGAGGCAAGCCGCAACCCGATGATCGAGGAATTGCGCCTGCACCGCCAGCGCCCCTGCCTGAAAATCCTCAACAAGGCCGATCTCGCCGACCCTGTTGCGACCTCCGCCTGGCTGGAGTTTTACAACGCCCAGAAGAACGTCAAGGCCGTGGCCTTGTCCTGCAAGAAAGCCAGCGATGTCGCCAAGGTGACCGGCCAGTGCCAGTTGCTCGCTTCGCACCGCGGCACCCATCTCAAGCCACTGCGCATGATGATCATGGGCATCCCCAATGTCGGCAAATCCACCCTGATCAATGCGCTCATCAAGCGCCGCGTGGCCAAGGTGGGCGATGAACCGGCGGTGACCAAGGCGCAGCAGCGCGTCGATCTTGGTCCCACCATGACGCTGATCGATACGCCGGGCATGCTCTGGCCGAAAATCCAGCATCCGAGCGACGGTCTGATGCTGGCCGCGAGCCATGCCGTGGGCAGGAATGCCATCATCGACGAGGAAGTCGCCACGTTTCTCGCCGATGTTCTGGTCGAGCGTTATCCGGCTTTGCTAGCTGCGCGCTACGGCTTCGCCATGGATGGCATCGACGGCGTCGGTGTCATCAGTGCTGTGGCCAAACGGCGCGGCTTTGTCCAGAAGGGCGGCGAGCCGGATCTGGAGAAGGCCGCGATCACCCTGTTGCAGGATTATCGCAGCGGCGCTCTGGGCAGGATCAGCCTGGAGACGCCGCAGACCCGCAAGACGATGCTGGCAACCGAGTTGGCAAACGCGAAACTCGAAAAGGATCTGGAACCATGATGCTCATCTACCATAACCCCCGCTGTTCAAAGAGCCGTGCGGCGTGCGCCCTGATCGCCGAAAAGGGACTCGCCGTGGAGGTGGTGGAATACCTGAATACGCCGCCTTCCAGGGAGGAACTGCAGGGCTTGCTCGCAATGCTCGGCATGAAGCCCCTTGAGCTGGTGCGCAAGGGGGAGGATGTATTCAAGGAACATTATGCCGGCCGCAGCTTGAGCGACGAACAATGGCTGGACGCATTGCTGGCGCATCCCATCCTGATCGAACGTCCCATCATCGTGCGCGGCGCAAAGGCCGTGCTGGCCAGACCGACCGAGAAGCTTTTGGATTTTCTTGAATGCTGAGGCGGGTCTCCCTGCTGTTACTCCTCGCGGCAGGGCAGACTCCCCGACGAAGTGAGCGGGAGCGCGGCAGTCGCAATGACCTTCTGCAGTTCGGGCATTAGTAAGTCATCGAAGAATTGCTGGAGGCAACCGTAGCAGCCACTTGTAGGTCGGGCGTGAGCCCGACCTACTTCGCTTTCTCCGGGAAGGGCAGGGGCTTGCCTGGGGGCGGGAGCTCTTCGGCGAGACTCAAAAGCATGGCCACCATTACGTAAGTCCCATTGACCGCGATGAGATCGACCAGTTGCTGTTCGCCAAGAACCGACTTGGCCTTGGCAAACAGTTCGTCGCTGATCTCGTGCTTGACCGACATTTCCATGCTGACGTCGTAGACCACTTCCTCGTCGGGCTTCATGCCGCGCGGCCGGATATTGGCCTTGAGGTCATCGGCGACGGAAGCCGGCAGTCCGGCCTTGAGCGCCAGGGGATAGTGCGCGTACCACTCGACCTGCGAGGTCCACAAGCGGCCCTGGATCAGGATGGCGAACTCGTTCAAACGGGTCGGCAGCGAGGTGTTGAAGCGCAGGTAATCGAGCAGGCGCTTCAAGCGGTCGGCCATGATGGGGCTGCGCAGCATGGGGTTGTAGGGGCCGCCCAGGCCGACGCTGGAGATTTTCATGATCTCCTCGCCGAGCGCGCGCGCTTGCGGATCGAGCTGTTCCAGCGTGATTTGCGGAAAGCGTTTCATGGACAGGCTTTCGAATCGCGGCGTCGAGGACTACTCGACAATCTTGTTGATAGGCAGTTCGATGATGCCGCGCGCGCCCACCGCATAGAGTCTGGGAATCAGTTCGCGCACAGTTCTCTCCTCGACCACGGTGGAGAGATCGACCCAGTCGGGGTCGGCCAGCGTGGCGACCGTGGGTGTGGCCAGTGCCGGCAGTATCTTCAGCACCTCGGGCAGCTTTTCGCGCGGCAGGTTCATGGAAAGGAGTACGCGCGTCGCGGCGGCGATCGCACCCTTCAACAGCATCAAGAGGCGCTCTATCTTGGCGTTTTTCCATGGATCGGCAAGCGCCGCATGGCAGGCAATGAAGCGCGGCGTGCTCTCCAGAACCACGTGCATGACCTTGAGGTTGTTGGCGCGAAGCGAAGAGCCTGTCTCGGATACATCGACGATGGCATCGGCCAGAATCGGCGGCTTGACCTCGGTCGCGCCCCAGGAGAACTCGACATGGGAGGTCACGCCGTGTTGCGACAGGAAGCGTTTGGTCATGCCCACTGCCTCGGTGGCGATGCGCTTGCCCTCGAGATCCTTCACGGCATGGAAGGGCGAATCGTCCTTGGCCGCCATCACCCAGCGCACCACGCCGTAGTTGGGCCAGGGCGCTCTGAGGTCGGCGAGTTCGGCGACATCGGCATCGTTCTCCATGATCCAATCGAGGCCGGTGATGGCGCAGTCGAGAATGCCCTGGCCGACATAGCGCGCCATCTCCTGCGGCCGGATCAGGATGCACTCGATCTCGGGGTCGTCGATGTCCGGGTAATAGGAGCGGCCGGAGATGCGCAGGTTGAAGCCGGCGCGCACGAAAAGTTTCTGGGTGGTTTCCTGCAGGCTGCCCTTGGGTATGCCCATGCGGATTTTGCTCACGGTCTCTCCGTCCTAGTGGCTGATAGGCTTGAAGCGAATGCGCTTGGGCTTTGCCCCTTCCTCGCCCAGCCGCAGCTTCTTGTCCGCCTCGTATTCCTGATAGTTGCCGTTGAAGAAGACCCAGTGCGAATCGCTTTCGCAGGCGAGGATGTGCGTAGCGATGCGGTCTAGGAACCAGCGGTCATGGGAGATGACCAGGACGCAGCCGGCGAATTCGAGCAGGGCATCTTCCAGTGCGCGCAGGGTTTCCACGTCGAGGTCGTTCGAGGGTTCGTCAAGCAGCAGCAAATTGCCGCCGGTGATCAGGGTCTTGGCAAGATGCAGGCGGCCGCGTTCGCCACCTGAGAGGTTGCCGACGATTTTCTGCTGGTCGCCGCCCTTGAAGTTGAAGCGGCCAAGATAGGCGCGCGAGGGCGTCTCGAAGCGGCCGACGGTGAGGATGTCGGCGCCGCCCGAGATTTCATCGAACACCGTCTTGTCATTGGACAGGGCATCGCGCGTCTGCTCGACATAGGCGATTTTTACCGTCGGGCCGATCTTGACTTCACCGGAATCAGGCTGTTCCTTGCCTGCGATCATCTTGAACAGCGTGGACTTGCCGGCGCCATTGGGGCCGATGATGCCGACAATCGCCCCCGGCGGAATCGAGAACGAGAGCTTGTCTATCAGCATGCGGTCGCCGAAGCCCTTGGAGACTTCATGGAACTCGATGACCTGGTTGCCCAGGCGTTCGGCCACGGGGATGAAGATCTCCTGTGTCTCGTTCCTTTTCTGGTATTCGTCCGAGGAGAGCTCGTTGAAGCGCGCCAGACGCGCCTTGCTCTTGGCCTGCCTGGCCTTGGGACTTTGCCTCACCCATTCGAGTTCGTGCTTCATCGCCTTGATGCGCGCATCTTCCTGCTTCGATTCCGTCTCCAGGCGCTGTTCCTTCTGCTCCAGCCAGGAAGAATAGTTTCCCTTCCAGGGAATGCCGCGGCCGCGGTCGAGTTCGAGAATCCACTCGGCGGCATTGTCGAGGAAGTAGCGGTCGTGGGTCACGGCCACGACGGTGCCGGGAAAGCGGGTGAGGAACTGCTCGAGCCAGTCCACGGATTCAGCATCGAGGTGGTTGGTTGGCTCATCGAGGAGGAGCATGTCGGGTTTGGAGAGCAGCAGACGGCATAGCGCCACGCGGCGCTTCTCGCCGCCGGAGAGGTGGCCTATCTTCGCCTCCCAGGGCGGCAGGCCCAGGGCATCGGCGGCGACTTCCAGTTGGTGTTCGACATCGCTGCCGGCGGTGGCGATGATGGCTTCAAGCCTCGCCTGTTCCTCGGCCAGTTTGTCGAAGTCGGCCTCAGGCTCGGCGTAGGCGGCATAGACGGCATCGAGCTTTTTCTGCGCCGAGAACACCTCGCCCAGTCCTTCCTCCACCGCTTCGCGCACGGTCTGTTCGGCATCGAGCTGCGGCTCCTGCGGCAGATAGCCAATGGAGAGGTTGGGCATGGGCGTGGCCTCTCCCTCGATCTCATTGTCGAGGCCGGCCATGATTCTGAGCACTGTGGATTTGCCCGAGCCGTTTAAGCCCAGCACGCCGATCTTGGCGCCGGGGAAGAAGGACAGGGAGATGTCCTTGAGTATCTGGCGCTTGGGCGGAACGATCTTGCCCACGCGGTTCATGGTGAAAACATATTGAGCCATGCGATTCCTTGTTGAGCGTGATTACGACGAAGACAAGGATCGCATTCTAACAGGCTGTAGCAGCGCGCATAACTCGACGTAGTGCGCAGAACCCGGTCAAGCAGAACACAAGGAGGGTCAGACTGGTTGTTGGCGAAACTGCTTTAGGGAAATGTTGATCAAGTACAACTTCGTCATTGCGATAGCCACGTACCTTTGGGGCTCGCGAAGACGGAATTATTCAGACATTCCTTGGCTCATTGCCTTTCTATCTTTGATCGTTCCACAACCCCACGCCACTTGATTATTTCACTCTCCAATATCGCCTTGAAGGCTTCCGGAGAACTACTTCTCCCCTCGATGCCGAGGTCCTTCAACCGTTTCTGGGTATCCGGTGCAGCGAGCGCTTTGGCAATTTCCTTATTCAGGCGGACGATAATTTCATGTGGCGTCTTTGCCGGTGCCACCAAGCCGTTCATGGCGTACGAGTGATAGCCCGGCAAGCCGCTTTCGGCAAGGGTGGGTACCTCAGGCAAAGCGGCAGTCCGCTTGTCGGCGGTGACCGCAAGTGCGCGCAGGCTACCGGCCTTGACCAGCGCCATGACTGCCGGCAAGGTGTCGATGGCGACCTGCACGGTGCCTGACTTTAGCGCCGACATGACATCGCCGGAACCCTTGAACGGCACGGTCGGCACCTCCAGTCCTGCCATCGACTTGAACAGTTCGGCAGAGAGGTGTTGTGTGCTACCTATGGAGATCGTGCCGATGTTGAAATGCGCGGGGTTATTTCTGGCAGCTTGAATTACGTCATTGACATTCTTCAATGGCGATGCGCTATCGGTCACCATTGCAAAGTCAAAGAAACTGGTGGTCGAAATCATGGCAAAATCGCCGACCGGATCATATGGCAGGGATTTAAACATCGCCGGACTCACGGTGTTCTGATTGCTGACCTGAAACAGGGTATAGCCATCGGCGGGCGCCTTGGCCGCCGTTGTCGCGGCAATGTTTCCGCCCGCGCCTGGCAGGTTATCGACGAATACCGCTTTGCCCATGCTTTCCGACATTTTTTGCGCGACTATGCGCGCGATGACATCACCGCCGCCACCCGGCCCAAAACCGACGATAATCCTGATCGAACGTGCAGGATATTCCTCTGCCATTGCCTGACCTAACATCCCGGCGAGCATGCACACCGTTAATATCACCCGATTAATCATCTTGTCTCTGCTCCTGATGAGTTAAGAATGTTCTTGCTTCTCTTCTGATAACTTGCGGGTTCGATTCCTGGCAGCATAACATCCCTGAAAGAATATTAACGCGGTCGCAAAATGCGGGGTACTGATGGCAAGACAGTGAAAGCATTTGACGCCGCGGGCAGTGCTTGCCGCATCGTCAAAACATGTGCTACGGTTCTCGGGGCTTAATGCGGTGAAGATGATCTATGCATTCAGAACCAAGGCAAGTTGAATTGGCAACGATTCTGGGTCACTCGTCAGGATAAGGGGTACAGAAATGGCTAAACCGAAGAATTCCATTCCGGCACTGAAACTCGGCGAGTCGAGCGGTGCGCCGCAACGTTTGATCGACGTGCATCACCACATCATTCCACCGTTTTATCTCCAGGAAAACCGCGACCGGATCGCCGGTTCGCGCGGTGGTCAGATAACGCCTGCATGGCTGGAGTGGACGCCTGAGAAAGCGCTTATTGCCATGGATCAGCATCAGGTTGCAACCTCGGTGCTTTCGCTTTCATCGCCGGGGGTGTGGTTCGGCGATGTCGACGGTGCGAGAATCACTGCGCGCCGATCCAACGAATATGCGGCCGAGCTTGGGCGTATGCATCCTGGCCGATTTGGCCTTTTCGCGGCTCTCCCCCTTCCCGATACCGAAGGCAGTTTGCGCGAAATCGAATATGCTTTCGAGGTACTGAAGGCCGACGGAATTGGGCTCTTGACGAGCTATGGTGACAAGTGGCTCGGTGACCCTGCGTATCAACCCGTGTTCGCCGAGCTTGACCGACGTAAGGCCGTTGTTTTCGTCCACCCGACCACCCCGACCTGTTGCCAGACGATGATTCCTGGCGTTGCCACCGTGGTGGCCGAAGTTCCGCACGACACGACGCGCGCCATCATCAGTATGCTTTACTCCGGCACGTTGGCCCGGTTCCGAAACATACGCTTCATCCTCTCGCATGCCGGTGGCACCCTGCCGGTGGTGGCGGGCCGCATCGTCAATTTCGCACCTCCGCACCTCGCACAAAACTCACCGCATGGAGTGGAATATGAGTTGAAGCGTCTTTATTACGACTTGGCCATTAGCGGCAATCGGCCGGCGTTCGCTGCGCTTAAAGAACTCGTTCCAATTTCGCAGATCCTGTTCGGCAGCGACCATCCATACCGTCATCTCGGCGAATCAGTGGAAGGCATGATGAATTTCGGCCTGTCGAAGGATGATCTGCGCGCCATAGGCTGGGATAATGCATTGGCGCTGCTACCGCATCTCAAGACACACGCCTTGTCTTGAACAGATTCGTTCAATAAGCACCGTTAGGGAATTGCCGATCGAGTACCACTTTCTCATTGCGATTGCCACAGCCCTGCGGGTTTGGCAATGACATAAGCGAAGCAATCTGAGAGCCGTGCAAGATGACGGACTTGATCAGAACTTACCCAAGTCACGCCTGAAGTCTGGTCAATTCTCGCATAAAGCTGCCGCCCTCTGCCTAAGTAGTTACCGCATTTCACCGCGTAATCTACGCATGACGGAGACCCTCTTCCCTTATTACTATAGTAGCATCGGATCAGGCTTCGTGAGCGGCTTGCTGCGCCAGCTAGCGGAAGCCATATCGGCCGGCCGGCGCTGTCCATTGTCCCCGTCTTTCCATCAGCGGGCGTAGAACTTCAAGGGAGTCGCATATGAATGAGGCAGTCAGCAACATGAATTGCCAGAGGATCACGCTGCAGTTGGCCATCGATCATGTCGCTTGCGAACCGGAAGGGCTGTCGCGGCAGGCCACTGCTGCTGTTTTCTCGGGGTAGGCGGACCACCCCGCAAACAAAATCCAGATGTCAGCGCAACCTTCCGGAGTTATCGGGCGAGGCCAGGGCTCGGGTGGCAACCTCGCGGCGGCCATTTTCTCACCCGCAAACGCCCTGATGAACCGCCTGGCCATCACCCACAAGTTTGCGCTTCTGGGGCTTATGTCTCTGGTCGCGTTTGCCGTCGTCATGTATGGCCTGTTTGCCAGCCTCAACCAGGTGATCGATTCTTCCCAGCGCCAGCTTCAGGGCGTCGTGCTGATCAAGCCCTTTGCCCGGGCGATACAGTTGCTGCAGAAGCACCGTGGGCTTTCTAACGCTCTGCTCAGTGGCAACAAGGCTGCGGGTCAGTACCGCGCCATGGTGGGCGGCGAGGCCATGTCGGCGTTGCAGGCGCTGGAGAATATCCTGCCGCCTGGAACCGCCTCCAAGAAAGCGCTGGAGAAGATCTCCACAGACTTCGAGAACATCCGCAAGGCCGGCTTGAAGTGGTCGGCAGTCGAAAGCTTCGGCGCGCATACCTCCCTGATCCGTCAGTTACAGTCCTTCAGCGTCAGTGTCGCCGATGACTTCGAGTTGACCCATGCGCCGGAGATCGGCGCCTTCTATCTGATCGACACCGTCATCTCAAAGCTGCCGCACGCTCTCGAGGACCTCGGGCAAATACGCGCATACGGCACCGGCATTCTGGCGCAGAAGCGGATTACGGAACACCAAAAGGTGGAGATGAATACCCTGATCGCCAGCCTGCGCGCGGCGGGCTCCGAACTCGAGGCCAATCTCGACAAGACCAGTCTCTATAGACAGGGTGTGCAAAATTCAATTTCGCTGGCGCACAAGGAAGTGACCGATTCGGCGCGACAGATCATCGACCTCGCGGCATCGGACATCGTCAGCGGTCGCCTGGCTACCCCCTCTCTGGAATTCTTCAACATGGCCACCGACGCGATCGACCGGGGCTACGCGCACTTGTACGATTCGCTGATCCCCCTGTCCGAGGCGCTGATCAAGGCTCGTCTTGCGACGGCGGAAAAAACCCTCTACATCAGCGTCGGTGTTTCCCTGCTGTTGCTCCTGATAGTGATCTATTTCTCGATCGGTATCTGCCACGCCATTGTCCACAACATTCGCTCGCTCGCCCATTCCGCCCATGCCTTTGCCGGCGGCGACATCCACGAACGCATCCATCTGGACACGCGCGACGAACTGAGCCAGGTGGGTGACAGTTTCAACGAAATGGCCGCCGGATTCAGTGCCATGCTCGAAGCGCGACTGGAAGACGAAGCGCGTCTGCGCACGACCATCGAGACGGCCATGGACGCCGTCGTGCGGATGAATGCCGCGGGCGTCATCATCGGCTGGAACAGTCAGGCAGAGGCGATTTTCGGCTGGCGCGCCGGTGAAGTGCTGGGGCGGAGGATGAGCGACACCATCGTTCCGGAGAAGCACCGCAAGGCGCACGATGAAGGCTTGAAGCGCTTCCTGCTTTCGGGCGAGGGTCCTGTCCTGAATACGCGTATCGAGATTGTCGGGCTGCATCGCGAGGGCCGCGAGTTTCCCATCGAATTGGCTATCGCCCCTTCCAGGATGGCGGGTCAGTACGAATTCAGTGCCTTTATCCGCGATATCACCGAGAGGAAACATCAGGCCAAGGAACTGGAACGCCACCGCGACCACCTGGAGGAAATGGTGGAGAGCCGCACCGAGCAACTGGCCGAGGCCCGCGAAGTCGCCGAGGCGGCCAATCGCGCCAAGAGCAACTTCCTCGCCAACATGAGCCACGAGATCCGCACGCCCATGAACGCCATCATCGGCTTTTCAAACCTGATACGCCGCGATGGGGTGACGCCTATGCAGGTGGATAGGCTGGACAAGATCGACAAAGCGACCCAACACCTCTTGAGCATCATCAATGGCATTCTCGACTTGTCCAAGATCGAAGCTGGCAAGCTCGTGCTGGAGCAGACCCATGTCTCGCTCGAGGCCATCGCCGCAAACGTCGCCTCGATGCTCGATGACCAGGCGAGTCTCAAGGGCATCGAGTTGGTCGTCAAGGTCGAGCCGACCCGTAGTCGCCTGGTGGGAGACCCTACGCGGCTGCAGCAGGCGCTGCTCAATTTCGCGGCCAATGCCGTCAAGTTCACCGAGCGCGGACAAGTGTGCTTGCGCATCGGGGTAGAGCAGGAGTTGGCAGAAGGCTTATTGCTTCTCTTCGAGGTGGAGGATACGGGCATGGGCATCGCGCCCGAAGCGATCGGCCGGTTGTTCAAGGTGTTTGAGCAGGAAGACAACTCTACCACGCGCAGGTTCGGGGGCACGGGCTTGGGCTTGGCCATTACCAAGCGTCTGGTCAGTCTCATGGGGGGCGAGGTCGGCGTCGAGAGCACGCCCGGTGTGGGGAGCCGCTTCTGGTTTACGGCCCTGCTGCAAAAGACCGCCATGGCACCGGAAATCCAGGAACTCGCGAGCGAGGGTGATGCCGAGGCGCGCCTGAAAAGCGTTTGTACTGGCCTTCGGGTGCTGGTGGCAGACGACGAACCCATGAACCGGGAAGTGGCGCAAAGCCTGCTCTCAGAAGTCGGCTTTGCCGTAGACACGGCGTGCAATGGCCTCGAGGCGGTGCAGATGGCAGATGCTCAGTCCTACGCAATGATACTCATGGATATGCAGATGCCTGAGTTAGACGGACTGACAGCCACCCGCCGCATCAGGTTGAATCCGAAGTCAGCTGCCGTGCCCATCCTCGCCATGACGGCAAACACCTTCGCCGAGGACAAGGCCTTATGCCTCGAAGCCGGCATGAACGGCTTCGTCTCCAAGCCCTTCACCCCGGCCGGCCTGTTTGGGCTCATGTTGAAGTGGCTTGCCATTCCCGAAGGAAATTCCCGCCCCCCGCCCATCGCAGAGGTCGAACAGGCAGCGGTCGACGCGGCGCCGTTGCGACAGATGGACGACGCGGTCGCGCCCGTGGTGTCGCGGTTATCAGAGTTGATCACCGGCAACGACGTCGCCGTGAGGCAGCTTCTGCGCCAGCACGCCGCCTTGCTGGGCAATGCCATGGGCACCCAGGCCTTCACCACCATCGAGCGGCAAATTGCCGCCTTCGATTTTGCGGCCGCAGGCACCACCCTTGCTGCGTTGCGTGGAGTCGGGTCCCATGTCTGAGGCAGCACTGCGGGCGTTTGCCGCCGATGGCGGAATCAAGCCAACAATCCTCATTGTGGACGACACGCCGGACAATCTGACGATTCTTGCCGACATCCTGGACACCGAATACCGCATTCTCGCCGCCACCTCGGGGAAGCGTGCGATTGAACTGGCGACAGCCGTGGACAGGCCCGACCTGATCCTGCTTGACGTGACGATGCCGCACATGGATGGCTACGAGGTCATCACCCGCCTGAAGAACCAGGAAAAAACTCAGGACATCCCGGTCATTTTCGTCACCGCACTCGATGCCACCGAGAACGAGGAGCATGGCTTCGAACTGGGCGCCATCGACTACATCACCAAGCCGGTCAAGCCGCGACTCGTCCTGGCGCGAGTCCGAACCCAACTGGAGGTCAAGCGCGCCCGCGACTGGCTTAACAACCAGAACGCTTTCCTCGAGTCCGAGATAGCAAGGCGCATGGAGGAGAACCTGCTGGTGCAGGATTTGAGCATCCACGCCCTTGCGCATCTGGCCGAGGCTCGCGACACCGAAACCGGCAACCACCTGCGGCGCACGCGCGCCTACGTGCAGGCCCTGGCGAGCAGACTGATGACTGATCCTCGCTATGCGCCGCAGCTTGGCAATTCCATCGAACTGTTGGCAAAGTCAGCCGTTTTGCACGACATCGGCAAGGTGGGGGTGCCGGATAGCATTCTGCTCAAGCCGGGAAAATTGACCCCGGACGAGTGGCAAATCATGAAAACCCACACCTGCATTGGCGCCACGGCGATCGAGCATGCCGAGAAGGACGTCAAGGACAAAGTAAAGTTCCTCGCAACCGCGAAGGAGATTGCCCTCTGGCACCACGAGAAATGGGACGGCAGCGGTTATCCCGACGCTCTCGCGGGGGAAGCCATTCCGGTTTCAGCGCGTATCATGGCGGTCGCGGACGTTTTCGACGCATTGATATCCAGGCGGGTCTACAAGAGTGCGATGACTTTCGAGACTGCCCGGGACATCATCGTGAAGGATAGGGGGATCCATTTCGACCCGGGCATCGTGGACGCCTTCGTCGATGTCTTTCCCGAGTTCATCGTCGTCGCGCAGCGCCACGCCGACCGGGAAGAGGACGCAATCTAGCAACTCATTCGCCACGGCGTCTGGGTTTCGCGGATCGTAAGCGCGTTGGGCCCACTCGTAGTGGGTTGGAAATAAGTAGTCACAATTAAAATTGTTGAAGGAAACGCTGATCAAGTACAACCTCGTCATTGCGTGCAAAGCCAAGCAATCTAAGAGCCCCGCAAGATCGGTGGCTTGAATAGCACCCCCCCCTTTAGAGCTCGCGATGACGGACTTGATCAGTGTTTCCTTAAGAATAATATGAACTCTCGGAGATAATTAATGTTCCCTACATCTATCATTAAGCGCTTGATCCTGCTTGTGGCTGTGCCTCTCATCGCACTGACAGCCTTGGCAGCTATGCAGATTTGGCAGGCGTTCGCCACCTATCAAAACAGCGACCAGACTCGGCAGTTGATGAATCTCTCTGTCAGCGCCGGCGAGCTGATCCATGTTCTGCAGATCGAACGTGGCGCTACCGCTGGCTTTCTTCAATCCAAGGGACAGAACTTCGCGGAGGTCCTGCCGGACATCCGCAAAAAGTCGGATGAGCGCCTCAGCACCTTTAGAAAAGAGGTCGCCGAAGTCAATGTGCAAGCTTTGCCTTCATTGAGTAAAGCCCTCGCCGATGCACAGGGAAAACTCAGTGAGATGACCGTCGTTCGCGATCGGGCCAGCAAGCAGACCCTGACTGTCCCCGAGGAAGTCGCCTACTACACCGGCACGATTTCGCATCTCATAGACGCCATGAGCGCGGGTGTCGAATTCAACCCCGATGCCCCGATTTCGCAAAAAATGATCGCTTATCTCAGTTTCGTTCGCGCCAAGGAAAACGCCGGGCAGGAGCGTGCTCTGGCCACTGCCGCCTTTGCCGCCAATCGAACCGATCCTGCACAGTATCGCGCCATTCTCAGCCGGATTAACAAACAGGAGGCCTACCTGAGCGATTTCAGCAGCATTGCCGGCGTTGCAGAGAAGGCCTCACTGGAGGCTGTCCTGGCAGGTCCGGCTGCCAAGGAAGTCGTGCGTCTTCGTGGCGTGCTGATGGACAAGTCGGTGGAAGGAGCTTTTGAAGTGGACTCGGGCCATTGGTTCAAGACCATTACCGCCAAGATCGATGGCTTACACAGCACTGAAACCTTAATCACCAACAGAATCATTGATGCGGCAATCGTTCAGCTGCAATCTGCCCGTTGGACATTCATTTCCTTCGTCGCATTGTGCGGACTGGCTATTGCCCTGACAATATTTGTCTCTCTCGGGGTGGCGCGAAGCATCGGCGTGCCGTTGCGAGAGATGATCAACTTCGCCGAAAAATCGAATTCCGAGAACGATTTCACAGGCGAAGCGCCTGAACGCGGTGCAACCGAGGTTGCCCGCACCGGCAAGGCTTTCAATCTCCTGATGAACAAGTTCCGCGGCATCATTCTCGATACCAAACACTCGAGCGAACAAATCTCTGGTGCGGCCAACGCACTGGCACTTAGCTGCAAAAAGCTTGGCGAAAGTTCGCTTATTCAGTCCAGTGCCGCTGAATCCGTCGCTGCCGCAGTCCAGCAGTCATCGGTGAGCGTCAGTGAGACTGCATCCAATGCCCGGACCGCTGCCGCCGTCGTTGTGCGCGCGCAGGAAGACAGTCAGCAGGCTCTTGCCGTGATGCGAGATACGGTGGGCAACATGAACGGTATCGCCAAGCTGATTGGTGAAACCGGGGAAAATGTCGGACAACTGGACGCCAGTTCGCAAAAAATTGGCAGCATCGTGCAAGTGATCAGGGAAATTGCCGACCAGACCAACCTACTGGCCTTGAATGCCGCCATCGAGGCCGCGCGCGCCGGAGAACAGGGACGAGGGTTCGCCGTGGTGGCAGATGAAGTTCGCAAATTGGCCGAACGGACTGCGGTGGCCACCCGTGAGATTGAGACACTTATAACCACCATTCAAGATGGTATCGGCGGTACGGTTGTCGCGATGCAGCAGGCCAACCTGCAGGCTGGATCGAGCCTGGAACTGGTTGATCGGGCAGAGAAGGCCCTGCATCAAATCGACGAGGGTTCGCGCGAAGTAGCGAGCAATGTAAATAATATTTCCAATGCACTGGCTGAACAGGATGCTGCTATTCGCCAGATTGCTGTCAATGTGGAGCAGATTGCACAGATGACGGAAAGCAACAATCATGCGGCAGCTGACAATAACCGCACCGCGATAGAACTGGACGGGCTGTCCTTGCGACTGCGGACTTCAGTTGCGGTTTTCAGGGTGTAGGCAGACCGCATTTATGCTAAGGGTTAGAAATTGGAGTGCCCCGTTAGCGAAAGCCGCAACACAAACGGGGCGCGCTTGGCATGTTCTCTGGCATGATCCATTCCTCTGCAAATGCCGGGATGAGCGAACGCGTCATCGCTGACAAAGTTGTGCTCCTGGAACCAGCACCTGCCTCGCGTCAAATTACCTGCCCTTCATGCGTATCGAACATATCCGGCAAAGCCTGCGCGACCACGGCGCCAAGATGTGCCATGAAGAGCGCGTGCTGCGTGCTTGGGCGCAAGGGCTTTCACTGGACAGTGGTGCGTGCAAATCCGAGGACTTTTTACCCCTGAGCGTGCGCCAGGCTCTGCCCGGTCTCGCGGCCAAACTCGAGGGCTTGGCTAGTCTGCGCTCGGAGCATCTCGGCGAGGACGGCTCGGTGCGCATGCTGCTCGCACTGGCAGACGGTCAGACGGTGGAGAGCGTTCTGCTGCCGAAGGGCGGTTTGTGCGTCTCGAGTCAGGTCGGTTGCGCCGTCGGCTGCACTTTCTGCATGACCGGCAGGGAGGGTCTGGTGCGTCAACTCGGCAGCGCCGAGATCGTCGCGCAGGTGGTGCTGGCCCGGGCCAAGCGCGCGGTCAGGAAGGTCGTGTTCATGGGCATGGGCGAGCCGGCCCACAATATGGAAAGCGTTCTCGAAGCCATCCACCTCCTCGGCACGGCGGGCGGCATAGGGCACAAGAATCTCGTCTTCTCGACAGTCGGCGATCCTCGCGTGTTCGAAAGATTGCCGCGGGGATTGGTCAAGCCGGCCCTCGCCCTGTCTTTGCATTCGACGCGCGCCGATCTGCGCGCCAGGCTGCTGCCCCGCGCGCCGCGCATGGATCCGGCGGAACTCGTGGAACTGGGCGAAGACTACGCGCGTGCTACCGGCTACCCGATCCAGTATCAATGGACCCTGCTCGCAGGCGTCAATGACAATGATGAGGAAATGGACGGCATCGTGAGATTGCTCGCGGGGAAATATGCGGTCATGAACCTGATTCCCTACAATACCGTCGCCGGTCTCGGATTCAGTCGACCGTCGCCAGACCATGTTTCGGCGCTGATGCGCACGCTCAAAAGTAGCGGCATTCTGACCAAGCTGCGCAACTCTGCCGGGCAGGATATCGACGGCGGCTGCGGCCAGTTGCGCGCACGGACGATCGCCAGCGAAATGGCCTGACGCCTCAAGGCGAGACATCAATCTGTCGCAAAGCCTCTTCGATCGTGCTTGAATCGCTCGGGCGGACCAGGCGCTCGACTTCCTTGCCCTGGCGCAGAAAAATCAGCGTCGGCCAGAGTTTCACGGCGAAGGAGCGTCCCAGGCGGCGCCCGCGGCCATCCTCGATCTTGATGTGGGCGACGTCAGGATGGCCGGCGAAAGCCTGGGCGATCAAGGGCTGGGCGGCACTGCAATGTCCGCAATCGGGCGAGCCGAATTCGATGACGGTGGCCTCTTCAAGCGCATTGATCTGGGCGCGCGCAGGTTCCGTCTCGGCATAGACGGCGGTTAGTCCCATAGTCCTGGTTTCCTTCTCAAGTCAGACCGCAGCAAAGGTTGCGGTCGCCATGGACGTCGTCGATACGATTCACCGATGGCCAGAACTTGTTTTCCGCGACATGGGGCAGGGGGAAGGCTGCGGTCTCGCGGCTGTACGGGTGAGACCAGTCAGCGTCGGCCAGATCGGCCTGGGTGTGCGGGGCGTTTTTCAGTGGATTGTCTGAGGCTGACATCCTGCCATCCGCAACCATGGCCATTTCCTCGCGAATGGCTCTCATCGCCGCGATGAAACGGTCGAGCTCAGGCTTATCTTCGGATTCGGTCGGCTCAATCATCAGGGTGCCGGCCACAGGAAAGCTCACCGTAGGCGCATGGAAGCCGTAGTCCATGAGGCGCTTGGCGATGTCGGTTGCGCTGATGCCGGTGGCCGCCTTGAGAGGCCGGATGTCGAGTATGCACTCGTGGGCGACGCGGCCCTGCCTGCCGACATAGAGCACAGGAAAATAATCGCCGAGTTTTCTCGCGATGTAGTTGGCGTTGAGTATCGCCACCTCGGTCGCGCGTTTCAATCCTTCGCCACCCATCATGGCGATATACATCCAGGAGATGGCGAGTATCGAGGCCGAACCCCAGGGTGCGGCAGACACCGCGCCCTGTTTTTCTCCCGGCAGAGCCTGAACGAAATGGCTGGCCATGAAGGGGGCGAGATGAGCAGCCAGGCCTATCGGGCCCATGCCCGGGCCGCCGCCACCATGGGGAATGGCAAAGGTCTTGTGCAAATTCATGTGTGCGACGTCGGCGCCGATGGCGGCCGGGGAGGCGAGGCCCACCATGGCATTGAGATTGGCGCCGTCCATGTACACCTGGCCGCCATGGTTATGCACGATGGCGCAGATATCCTGCACCGCTTCCTCGAAGACGCCGTGGGTGGAAGGATAGGTGATCATCAGGCAGGCGAGTCTGTCGGCATATTCCCTTGCTTTTGCACTGAGGTCGGCGACATCGATGTTGCCGGCCCCGTCGCAATCGACCACAATGACTTGCAGGCCGCACATCGTCGCCGACGCAGGATTGGTTCCGTGTGCCGACTTCGGTATCAGGCAGACGTTGCGGCCTTCTGCGCCACGGCTGGCGTGATAGCGGCGGATGGCCACCAGGCCGGCGTATTCGCCCTGACTGCCGGCATTGGGCTGCATGGAGACGGCAGAGAATCCGGTGATGATTTTCAGCCAGTCGGTCAGGCCTCCCATCATTTCCAGATAACCCTTTGCCTGATCGAGCGGAGCGAATGGATGGATGTCGGAAAACTCCGGCCAGGCGAGCGGAATCATCTCGGCCGCGGCATTCAGCTTCATGGTGCAGGAGCCCAGCGGGATCATCGCGTGGTCGAGGGCGAGATCCTTGTTCTGCAGCTTTTTCAGATAGCGCAGCATCTGGTGTTCGCTGTGATGGCTGTGATACACAGGATGGGTGAGTATGGCGTCGGCGCGCAGCAGCGCGGCGGGCAGGTAATCGTCTGCGATGGAAAGGCGGGCGTCCAATGCATCAATGTCGATCTTCGCGCCAGCGATGATCTGAACCAGTTCGGCAACATCCTCCCGCGTCGTCTTCTCGTTGATCGCGATTGCCAACTGCGAATGTGAAACCCTGCGCAAATTGTAGCCTGCGGCAACTGCCTGGCCAACCACTTCTTCACAGCGGCTGCCCAGTTCCATGCGGAAGGTGTCGAAGAACTGTTTCGTGAGCACGGTGACCCCTGCCTGGGTCAGGCCTGCCGCCAGGATGGCGGCGAGTCTGTGGATGCGGCAAGCGATGTTCCGCAAGCCCTCAGGGCCGTGATAGACGGCATACATGCCGGCGATGTTGGCCAGCAGTACTTGCGAAGTGCAGATGTTGGAATTGGCCTTCTCGCGCCGGATATGCTGCTCGCGGGTTTGCAGCGCCATGCGCAGCGCGCGCCTGCCGCGGGAGTCTATGGAGGCGCCGATGATGCGGCCGGGGACGGCTCTCTTGTGCTCCATGCGGCTGGCGAAGAAGGCGGCATGCGGGCCGCCGAAGCCGAGCGGCACGCCGAATCGCTGTGCAGAACCGAGGCAAATATCCGCTCCCATTTCTCCCGGAGACTTCAACAGCACCAGTGCCATCAGGTCTGACGCGACCGCGACCACCGAGCCCCTGTTTTTGATCGCCGCAATGACGGCGCCAAGGTCGGAAACTTCGCCCTGGTCATTGGGGTATTGCAGGAGGGCTCCGAAGATCTCATGTCGCGTTGCATCGGATGGCTCTCCGAAAATCAGCTCGAAACCGAAATATTTTGCACGGGTTTTCACCACGTCCAGGGTTTGCGGGAAGCAGGCAGAGTCGAGAAAAAAGGCATTCGCGCCGGAATTGCTCACCCGCCTTGCCATGGCCATGGCCTCGGCTGCGGCGGTGGCCTCGTCAAGCAGAGAGGCATTGGCGAGTTCCATCCCGGTCAGGTCGATCACCATCTGCTGGTAATTGAGCAGGGCCTCCAGTCTTCCCTGGGCGATCTCTGCCTGGTAAGGCGTGTAGGCGGTGTACCAGCCGGGATTCTCGAACAGGTTCCGCACCACCACCTTGGGGGTCAGCGTGTCCGAGTAGCCCATGCCGATCAGGGACTTCATCACGCGGTTCTTGTCGGCGATGGTCTTGAGATTGGACAAAGCCTCATGCTCTGTCCTTGCCGGAGGCAAGGGCAATCGGGCAGGCAGACGTATGCTTGCCGGCATGCTCTGATCTATCAACTGCTCAAGGCTGTCTGCACCGATGGCGCAGAGCATGGCGGCAATTTCGTCCGCGCGGGGTCCAATATGGCGGGACACGAATTCGTCGCGCTGCTCCAGCAGCGCAAGCGGCGACGGATGCTTATTCACCATTTCATTATTCGCTCTCTGCGACCTTTGCATAGGCTTCTGCGTCGAGCAGCGCATCGAGCTCGGCGGTGGCGGCTTCGCTCGGCTTGATCTTGAACAGCCAGACGCCGTAGGCATCGCCATTGACGCTCTCGGGACTGTCTGCCGCGGCCTGATTGACCGCGACGACTTCGCCGGACACTGGCGCGTAAATGTCGGAGGCGGCCTTGACCGACTCGACGACGGCACATTCTGCGCCCGCCGCAAGCCTGGCGCCCACCTGCGGCAACTCGATGAAGACGATGTCGCCCAGGGCTTCCTGGGCATGGTCCGAGATGCCTACGGTGATCAGGCCGTCCGCTTCCTGGCGGGCCCATTCGTGGGATTTTGCGTACTTGAGGTTTGTCGGGACGTTCATGCGATGCTCCTGTTGTAATGCGTAGGGTTCAGGAAACAAGAATCTTGCCGTTGCGGACGAAGGGCGGCTTGACCACCCTCGCCTTATGAAGCTTGCCGCGGATATCGACCTCCACGGTCTCTCCCGCCATGACGACCTTTGGCAAGCGGGCCAGGGCGATGCCTTGCGAGAGCGTCGGCGAGAAGCTGCCGCTGGTGATTTCTCCCTCGCCATGAGTAGTTTGCACTGTTTGCCGGGAACGCAGCACGCCGGGTGTCAGGAGCAGCAGGCCAATCAACTGCCGCGTCGGCTTTTGCGTGAGCAATGCATTCTTGCCGATGAAGTCGCGATCTCCCTCGAGCGCAACGGTCCAGGCCAGGCCGGATTCCAGCGGCGTCATGGTCTCGTCCATGTCCTGGCCGTAGAGATTCATGCCGGCCTCGAGGCGAAGCGTGTCCCGGCAGCCCAGGCCGCAGGGACTGACGCCTGCCGCTTGCAGCTGCGCCCAGATGTCGGCCGCCTGTGCGGCGGGCACGGCCAGTTCGAAGCCGTCCTCGCCCGTGTAGCCGGTGCGACTGATCAACCAGTCGCCGTCGCAGGCGGTGAAAAAAGGGGGAAGCGACTCGCTCACCATGCGCGTTCCGGGATAGGCCAGCCACACTTTCGCGCGCGAGTGCGGCCCCTGCACGGCGATCATGGCGAGGTCATGGCGCGGCGTGATGTCGATGTCGAAATCGGCTGCCTGTTTCTCCATCCAGGCCAGATCCTTCTCAGCGCTGCCGGCATTGACCACGATGCGATAGTGCTGTTCGTTGAAGAAATTGACGATGAGATCGTCGATGATGCCCCCGTCTTCCCTGAGCAGACAGGAATAGAGCGCCTTGCCCGGCAGGGTCAGTTTTGCGACGTCATTGGCGAGGAGTCGCGAGAGATAGGGCCTGGCCTCGGGACCGGTGAGATCTACGCCCAGCATGTGGGAGACGTCGAACATGCCGGCATCGCGGCGAACCTTGTGGTGCTCTTCGAGCTGCGAGCCATAGTGAATGGGCATGTCCCAGCCGGCGAAATTGGCGAGTCTGGCACCGGCAAGTGCGTGGGTGTCGAAGAGAGGCGTGTGCTTTCCCATGGTTTCCGAGGACCTGTCCAACTATTTGCTTGGTCCTGCGACCGATTATGACGTCTCGTTGCGGCAGTGGCAAGGTGGATGTTGGATTTGTGGATGTTAGAATTGCCTGATGAAATCTTCCCGCTCCGAATTTCTTGAACTGCGTGGCCGGCGCATTCATGCGCGCATCTGGGGGCCCGATGGGTCCGATGGTGCCCCGACGCTTTTCCTGCTGCACGGCTGGATGGATGTCTCAGCCAGCTTCCAGTTTCTCGTCGATGCCATGAAGCGCGAGTGGCGGGTAATCGCCCCGGATTGGCGCGGCTTCGGCCTGTCGCAATGGAATAATGACGCCTACTGGTTCCCGGATTACGTCGCCGACCTCGATCTCCTGCTCGCTCATTATTCGCCCGATGCGCCAGTGCATCTCGTCGGCCACAGCCTGGGCGGCAATGCCGCCTGCCTCTATGCCGGCATCTGCCCCGAGCGCGTGGCCAGCGTCGCCACCCTCGAAGGCTTCGGGCTCTATGTCAGCGCCTTGACCGAGGCGCCCGATCGTTACCGCAAATGGCTCGATGAGTTGCGCGCCGGGCCGGTATCCAATCGCTACGCCAGCCGTGCCGAATTCGCTGCCCGTCTGCAACGGGGCAATCCGCGCCTGAAAAGCGAGCAGGCGGCATACCTTTCCCTGCATCTGGGCCAGGAGACGGAGGATAAACAAATCGTCGTCGCGGCCGACCCGCACCACAAGCTGCCCAGTCCAGGCATCTATCATCGCGAGGACTCGATGGCCTGCTGGCGCAGGATCAAAGCCCCTGTGCTTTGGATGGCGGCGAGGGAATCCTTCATCATGAAACGTTTTCTGGAACCGGAGGGAGAGGCCGATTACCTGGAACGCATCGCCTGCTTCCGCGACATCCGCGTCGAGATGCTGGAGGACGCCGGCCATAACATGCATCACGACCAGCCCGAGCGTCTGGCGCAGATTCTCGAGGAATTCCTGGCATGAGCATTCCTCTGAACGCAGACATGCACTGCCATTCCACCGTCTCTGACGGCCTGCTCGCCCCCGCGGAGGTGGTGCGGCGGGCGCATGCCAACGGCGTCGATCTCCTGGCATTGACCGACCACGACGAGTTGGGAGGGCTTATTGAGGCGCGCCAGGCGGCAGACGCGCTCGGTCTTCGCTTTATCGATGGCGTCGAGATTTCCGTCTCCTGGGGGGACGACACCACGGTGCATATCGTCGCCTTGGGGATTGACCCGAATGAACCCCGACTGAAGCAGGGGCTGGCGCAGGTCAGAAGCGGGCGTGATGCCCGCGCCGTGAGGATGGCTGCGGAACTGGATGCGGTAGGTATCCACGGTGCCTATGAAGGAGCCTTGCGCTATGCCGGAAATCCTGCGCTGGTGAGCCGTGCGCATTTCGCCCGCTACATCCATGCGCAGGGCCTGACCCGTGACGTGAAATCGGTGTTCGATACCTGGCTGGCCAAGGGCAAACCTGGCTATGTCCCCCATTCCTGGGCGACGCTGACCGAGGCACTGGGCTGGATTCATGGCGCCGGCGGGGTCGCCGTGATCGCGCATCCTGGCCGTTACCGCCTGAACGGCATGGAGATGCGCAGACTGCTGGGCGAGTTCTCCGAGCAGGGCGGCAGTGCCATTGAGGTGCTCTCTGGCGCCCATTCACCCGAACAGGCGAGGGAATTCGCCCGCTATTGCCGCGAGTTCGGTTTCTTGGCATCGCGAGCCTCGGATTTTCACGGCCCGGGAGAAAGTTGGATAGACCTGGGCCGGATGCCGGCGCTGCCGGATGATCTCATCCCCGTATGGCAAAGATTCATCTGAATGGCTCAGCTCTTCACCCTGCATCCGGAACATCCGCAACCCCGCCTCATCAAGCAGGCGGCCGAAATCATCCGTGCAGGAGGCCTGGTGGCGCTGCCCACGGATTCTGCTTACGCCCTGGCCGGCCATCTCGGCGATGCGGCTTTGCTCACGCGCATCCGTGCCATCCGCGGCGTGGACGAGAGCCACCTGTTCACCCTGATGTGCCGCGACCTCTCCGAGATCAGCACTTACGCAAGAGTGGACAATGCCCAGTTTCGCCTCCTGAAGAGCACCACGCCGGGAAGCTACACTTTCATCCTCGAGGGCACCAAGGAATTGCCGCGGCGGGTGCTGCACCCGAAGAGGAAGACCATTGGTCTGCGCATACCAGACAATGTGCTGGTGCAGGCGCTGCTGGCCGAACTCGATGAACCCCTGCTCACCTCCACCCTGATTTTGCCCGGGGAATGGGTGCCGCTGTCAGAGGCCGATGAAATCCGTGCGCATCTTGAGAAGTTGCTCGACCTGGTGATAGACGCCGGTGCCTGCCGCAGCGAGATGACGACCGTGGTCAATCTCGTCACCGACGTACCAGAGCTGGTCCGCGCCGGTTGCGGACCGCTCGAACCCTTCGGTTTCGCCGAATAGACGGCCGCCTTAGGCGGCCGTCTTTGGTAGAATCGCAGCTTCGCATCCCTCCCTCCGCTATGGAAAACCTGATTCAGACGCTGGCGGTCTATGCCTTGCCGGTGATTTTCGCCATCACGCTGCACGAAGCAGCCCATGGCTATGTCGCGCGCCATTTCGGCGACTCGACGGCCTGGCAGCTGGGCCGCGTAAGCCTGAATCCGCTGCGCCATATCGACCCCATGGGAACGATAGTCGTGCCTGCCCTGCTTCTTGCCGTCAGCGGTGGCGGCCTTATTTTCGGTTGGGCCAAGCCCGTGCCGGTGAATTTCGGCAGGCTTAACAATCCCAAGAAGGACATGCTTTGGGTGGCGGCTGCGGGCCCGGCGGTGAATCTCCTCATGGCCCTCTTCTGGGCCAGCCTGTTGAAGTTCGCCGAAGTCATGCCGGTCAATGCTTACACCGAGCCTCTGGCGAGAATGAGTGTGGCCGGCATAGAGATCAATGCGGCGCTGATGCTCTTGAATCTCCTGCCGCTACCGCCGCTCGACGGCGGCCGCATCATGGTGAGCCTGCTGCCGCACCGGCTGGCATGGAAGTTCGCCCAGTTGGAGCGTTACGGCTTTCTCATCCTGTTGGCGCTGCTATTTACCCATGTGCTCGACATGATTTTGCTGCCGCTGATGCACGGCTTCACCCTTCTGCTCAAACTGTTGTTCAACATCTGATATGTACGCTGAAAAAGTCCTCTCCGGCATGCGCCCCACCGGCCGTCTTCATTTGGGCCACTACCACGGCGTTCTGAAGAACTGGGTCAAGCTCCAGCACGAGTATCCCTGTCTGTTCTTCGTCGCCGACTGGCATGCGCTGACCACCCATTACGAAGAGCCGGGCAGCATCGTCGACAGCAGTTGGGAGATGATTATCGACTGGCTGGCCGCCGGCGTCGATCCCTCGCAGGCGACGCTGTTCATCCAGTCGCGTGTGGCAGAGCATGCCGAACTGCATCTCTTGCTCTCCATGATGACCCCACAGGGCTGGCTCGAACGCGTGCCGACCTACAAGGATCAGCAGGAGAAGCTCTCGCACAAGGATTTGTCCACCTACGGCTTTCTTGGCTATCCGCTGCTGCAGGCCGCAGACATCCTGATCTACCGCGCCAACCGGGTACCCGTGGGCGAAGACCAGGTGCCGCACATCGAATTCACGCGCGAGATCGCGCGCCGCTTCAACCCCCTCTATGGCCGCGAGCCGGGTTTCGAGGAGAAGGCAAAGGAGGCCGTCAAGCAGCTCGGCAAGAAGCGCGCAAAACTCTACGAGGAAATGCGCACGCGCTATCAGGAACGCGGCGAGGAAGACGCCCTGGAGCAGGCCCATGCGCTGCTCGACGAGGCGCAAAGCCTGTCCTTCGGTGACCGCGAGCGGTTGTTCGGCTACCTCGAAGGCAGCGGCAAGATGATTCTGGTCGAGCCCGATGCGCTGCTCACGGAGTCATCGCGCATGCCGGGCCTGGACGGCCAGAAAATGTCCAAGTCCTACGACAACACTATCGCCCTGCGCGAGGATGCTGCCAGCGTCACCAGAAAGATCCGCACCATGCAGACCGATCCCCAGCGCGTGCGGCGCACCGATGCCGGTGATCCCGAGAAGTGCCCGGTGTGGGCCTTCCATATCATCTACACGTCGGATGCGACCCGGCAGTGGGTGCGCGAGGGCTGCACCAGCGCCGGCATCGGCTGCATCGAGTGCAAGCAGCCGGTGATCGAGGCGGTATTGAAAGAGCAGGAGCCCATGCACGAACGGGCGCAGATGTATCTCGATGATCCGCAGCTGGTGCGCAGCATCATCGCCGATGGTTGCGAGAAGGCGCGGCGTCTCGCGCAAGAGACCATGCGCGACGTGCGCGAGGCGATGGGATTGGATTACTCCTGATGGAACCGATTGTGGAAACCCCGGCCCCGCCCACGGATTTGGCTACAGCGCTGCCGCCGCATCTGCCAGGGCATTTGCCACACATGCCGACGATTTACGGCGAGCGCCTGGCCGAGCTGCCGAAGGACCTCTACATCCCGCCCGACGCGCTGGAAATCATTCTCGAGTCCTTCCAGGGGCCGCTGGATCTTCTTCTCTACCTGATACGCAGGGCGAACATCGATGTCCTCGACATCCCGATGGCGGCGCTGACGAAACAATACCTCGTCTATGTTGAAGCCATGCAGCAGAAGAATCTCGAACTCGCCGCGGAATACCTCCTGATGGCGGCAATGCTGATCGAGATCAAGTCGCGCATGCTGCTGCCAAGGCCACCCAAGGTGCAGGAGGGCGAGGCGGAGGATCCGCGCGCAGAGCTGGTGCGCCGCCTGCTCGAATATGAGCAGATGAAGGCCGCCGCCGCCAAGCTCGACGCCATGCCGCAGGCCTTGCGCGACTATGAGTGGGTCACGGTATGGATCGCCGACAAGTTGGTGGAGCGCCAGCCCGAGGTCGGCCTGCACGACCTGCAACTGGCCTGGCTGCAGTTGATGAAGCAGGCGCGCATGATGGCTCACCACCAGATCAAGCGCGAAGAGCTTTCCGTGCGCGAGCACATGAGCCTGATCCTGCGCCGTCTTTCAGGCGGCACCTTCGTCGGTTTCGATACACTGTTCGATGCGGCGGCTGGCGTTCCCAGCCTGGTCGTCAGTTTTCTCGCCATGCTGGAACTGGTGCGCGAGAGGCTGGTGGAAATCACCCAGAGCGAGGCCCTCGCTCCCATTTATGTAAAATTGACCGATGCAAACGCTCTACACACCTGACGATTTCAAACGGGTTCTCGAAACGGCGCTGCTCGCAGCAAGTGAGCCGCTCGGTTTGGACGAGTTGAAAAGACTCTTCGACGATGAGTTCGACGAAGATACGCTGCGCGCCCTGCTCGCCGATCTGCGCACTGACTGGTCCGGCCGCGGCATCGAGCTCGCGCAACTGGCGAGCGGCTGGCGCTTCCAGACCCGTCCCGAATACCAGCCCTATCTCGATCGCCTGAAGAACGAGAGGCCGCCCAAGTATTCGCGTGCGGTGATGGAGACGCTGGCCATCATCGCCTACCGCCAGCCGGTGACGCGCGGCGACATCGAGGATATCCGCGGCGTCGCTGTTTCCGCCAATATCCTGAAGACGCTGGAATCGCGCGGCTGGATCGACGCCGTCGGCCACCGCGACGCCCCCGGCCGTCCCGCCCTCTACGCTACTACCAAGGCCTTCCTCGACGACCTTAGTCTGCGCAGTCTTGCCGAGTTACCTCCGCTGTCTGAAATCGAGCGGATCATGGAGACTGTCAATGAACCCAAAATCCAAGTCCAAACCCCTGTCCAAGTCGAAGCCCAAGCCGAAGCCCCAGTCCAGGCCCAAGAGCAGTCGCAGTTCTACCCGAACGCCTTTCCGCCCGCCGACGACCAAGCCCAAGGTTGAACCTGCTGGCGAAACCGAGAGCAGGGCTGCAGCCGCGAAGACTGTTGCCAGGCGGGGCAGGCCACGTCCAGAGCCAGTAGCGGAAGCCACGACAAAGCTGCACAAGGCGCTGGCCGATGCCGGTCTGGGCTCGCGGCGCGAACTCGAGGAGTGGATACTCGCCGGCCGCGTCAGCGTCAATAATGAACCGGCTCATGTCGGCCAGCGCATCGGATCGACGGACAAGGTCAGGGTCAATGGCAAGCTCGTGCATTTGCGCTTCGCCGATCGCCGGCCGCGCGTCCTGCTCTATCACAAGCCGGAAGGCGAGATCGTCTCGCGCGACGATCCCCAGGGGCGGCCCAGCGTGTTCGCAAAGCTGCCGAGGATAGGCGGCGGCCGCTGGATCGCCGTCGGCCGGCTCGATTTCAATTCCTGCGGCCTCTTGATTTTCACCAGCGATGGCGCCCTGGCCGACAGGATGATGCATCCGCGCAGCGAGATCGAGCGTGAATACGCCGTGCGCGTGGTTGGCGAACTCTCCCTGGAGGCCAAGGAAAGGCTGCTCGAGGGGATTGAATTGGACGACGGCGTCGCCCACTTCGTCAGGCTGGCTGACGGCGGCGGCGAGGGCACCAACCGGTGGTATCGGGTGACCCTGACCGAAGGCCGCAATCGCGAGGTCAGGCGCATGTTTGAGGCGGTCGGCGTCACCGTGAGCCGCCTGATGCGGGTGCGCTATGGCCCGGTGCAACTGTCGCCGCGCCTGAAAAGAGGCATGGTGCAGGAGCTTCCCCCCGAGGATGTCGCAGCCCTCCTGAAGCACCTGCCGGCGGTCAATCGGCAGGCGAGTGCCAATCCCGAGGAAATCTCCGAAGAAACCGAAGCTTGAAACCCGGGAGCTGATGGCACTACCCGAAGCGGTGGTTTGCTCTCGGGGCATGCGTCTGTTATAATATTTTGATTGGTACCGTGGTTAGGATTGATTGAGCCGGTGCCAGGCATTCTCGGGGTTCCCGCTGCGCTTAGGCGAGCGGGTTGGCAGGACAGGAATGGGCGTTTCGCCCATTTTTCATTTGTGGCGTCGATTTATGGGGCAGGCTGAACTGATAGAGCAGGCGGTGACCGGATTGGGCTACGAACTGGTGGATTTCGAGACCAGTCCGCGATCCCGTCTGCTGCGCGTCTTCATCGACAAGGCCGAGGGCATCACGATTGAGGATTGCGCTGCCGTAAGCAACCATCTGACCCGGCTGTTCGCTGTCGAAAACGTTGATTTCGACCGGCTTGAGGTGTCCTCGCCGGGCCTGGACAGGCCGCTCAAGAAGCCGGGAGATTTCCAGCGCTTCGCGGGGCAGGAGGCGCAGTTGCGCATGCGAACGCCGATCAAGGGGCAGCGCAATTTCAAGGGCGTCCTGGCCGGAGTTAAGGATGGCGTGCTGCAGTTGCAGCTGGCCGATGGGGTTTGCGAACTGCCTTTGGATCAGATCGACAAGGCACGTTTGGTGGAGAAACTTTGATGAATATGTGCGGGAGACTGGAACGATGAGCCGCGAAATGTTGCTTTTGGTGGATGCCCTGTCACGCGAGAAGAATGTCCAGAAGGACATTGTCTTCGGCGCTCTGGAACTCGCACTCGCCTCGGCCACCAAGAAGAAGGTCCATGACGATGCCGATGTGCGCGTCGAGGTCGACCGTGAAACCGGAGAGTTCGAGGCCTTCCGCCGCTGGCTGGTGGTTCCCGACGACGCCGTGGAGAATGCCGAGCAGCAGATCGGCGAGACCGATGCGCGCGAGCAGGTGGGCGATGTCGCTCTCGAAGACTATATCGAGGTGGCGCTGGAACCGGTGGACTTCGGTCGCATCGGCGCGCAGGCCGCGAAGCAGGTGATTCTGCAGAGAATCCGCGACGCCGAGCGCGAGCAGTTGTTGAATGACTTCCTCGAGCG
>CAIYYX010000103.1 GCA_903930535.1 uncultured Sterolibacterium sp.
AGGCGGGTGCAGGAAAGCGTCCAGGAAGCCAACCGCAGAATCAGGACTGCTGCGAGGCAACTCATCGAGCTGGGCGTCAGCGAGAACGATATCTACGCTATGGTGGATGCAAGGATCGCGGCGCGAACGGGCGAGGCGGGGAAGTCCCGCGCAAGCCCTTAGACGCCTCGCTGAACGCACAAGCCAACACCGGATCGGGGTAGCAGTGCCCCATCCAGGCAGGCGCTTATTCGCTGGTGCAGATGGTACCGAATTGTTGTCAAAGTCTTCTGCCAATCCACCACCAGCCTCCCAAGTTATACGCAAAAACCTTGTCTTTCTGTCTGTTTCTGAATATGATCTGGGGATGGCATCGCTAGATCAATTCATTGACGACAGGCTTCTCCACGGGCGTGCGTACTTCGACCGCGCAGAGGTGCTGGCTGCGGTCGATCTGAATTCTCAGAGCCTGACTGCGGCGATCACGCGATTGGTAAATAAACACAAGCTTGCCAATCCGCGTCATGGCTTCTACTTGATCCTGCGTCCCGAGGATTTGATGACTGGGGCCCCCGATCCTGTTCGTTGGATCGATCCAATGATGAAGCATCAGGGCCTCGACTATCGCATCTCGTTGTTGCGCGCGGCGGCGTTCCACGGCTCCTCGCATCAGGCCGCCATGGTTTTTCAGGTGATAGTGCCCAAGCAGTTGCGGGATTTCGAGATTGGCCGCCATCGCCTCCAGTTTCTCTATCAGACGCCCAAGGCCTTCGCAAAGCTCAATCAACGCGAACTGCTGGATCGGATGAAGAGTGATGCCGGTTTTGCCCAGGTGGCCGGGATTGAACTGACGCTGCTGGATTGCGCACGCTACTTTCACAAGGCCGCCGGCATCAATGGCGTCGCTCAGATCGCCAAAGACATCGGTGCTAAAGCCGATCCGCGTAGGCTCGCCAAAATTGCTGCCGCCTACGAAAACTCCTCCGTGCGCCGACTTGGCTACCTGCTCGAAAGGGCAGGGCATGTGCGCCAGGCTGACGCACTGGAAACCTTTGTCAGGAAGGCCAAGACGGCCGTTCTGCTGGATCCTTCCGTCAAGCCCCTCATCGAATCCCTGGCTGAACTCCACGAGAAAAATACGAAGTGGAAGTTGGTGATCAATGAACCGGTGGAGATCGATTTTTGATTCCAAGTTCATACATCCAGGCGTGGAGCGGGAAAGCTCCTTGGCCCGATGCCAGGCAGATCGAACAGGACCTGATCATCTCCCGAGCCTTGTGCGACCTGTTCAATGCGCCAGCGTTGAACGGCAAGATCGCCTTCCGTGGTGGCACTGCCATCAATAAGCTGCTGTTCAAGCAGCCGCTGCGCTACTCGGAAGATATTGACCTGGTGCAGACGCAGGCCGAGCCTATCGGCACGACTGTGGATGCAATCCGTGAGGCCCTGTCATGGCTCGGCAAGTGCAACCGCGAACAGGCTGGTCATTCGATGCACTTGGTCTTCAAGTTCACGCCCGAAGCTGATCCTCAAGCGACACTGAAACTCAAGGTCGAAATCAATACACGTGAGCACGAGCATCTGCTCGGGATCAAGTCGTATCCCTTCGCGGTGGACAGCGACTGGTACCAGGGTGAGGCCGAGATCGCGTCCTTCGAGCCCGAGGAACTGTTCGGCACCAAGCTGCGCGCATTGCTGCAGCGGCGTAAGAACCGTGACCTCTTCGATTTGCATCACGGCCTCGACCAACTCGCCATGGACCCAGACAAGCTCATCGCCTGCTTTAATCACTATCTGGCGCTTGAGGGCAAGCCCATTACGCGCGCCATCGCCGAGCAGCGCATGCTGGAAAAACTCACGCGTAGCCTGATCGAGGACATCGCGCCGCTGTTGCCCGTCGGCGTCCGTTTCAGCGATGACGACGCTACGCAGGCTTTTGAACGCATCTGGACGGATCTGATCATCCGCCTCAAGGGCGACCCGTGGAAGCTGACCGAGCAAGCGCTGGAAGCGCTGCGCGCCAAAAAATTCCCCGGCCTATTGAGTCGGTAAGAGAGGCTTAGCATACCGCTACGGCAGGAAGGCCTCGGTCCCGTAGTCCGATGGCCGGGCTGTGCTTCAGTTGGCAAGGGAGGGCACGGTGAAATAAGCGACCGCCTGCAATATGTGCAAGGGGTACGGAAGAGGCGGAAGTCGGGGTGCTGGAGATTGCCTGATGTCACCGCTGTCCCTCGGTTGGCGCCTCTTGGTGTAGGAGGACCGGGAAAGTGCTGCCTCCTGGCGGGGTAGTCAAATACGATGATTATTGCACTTAGTGCTACAATACGTCTGTGAGAGCATTCAAAACAAAAGCTTTCCAACGCTGGGCCGACAAGGCTGGCATGACGGATACCGCTTTGATTGAGGCCATTGCGCAGATGGAGCGTGGACTGATTGATGTGGACTTGGGCGGCAACCTCTTTAAGCAGCGGGTTGCCCTGCCTGGTCGTGGAAAAAGTAGCAGCACGCGTACGCTCATCGCCACCCGGTTCGCGGGGGTGTGGTTCTTCGTTTATGGGTTCGAGAAGAGCGAGCGAGACAACATTACGGCCAGGGAGTTGGCACTGTACCAGCGCTTGGCGCGTGAGCTGCTGGGGCTGACCGAAGCGCAGTTGGTTACCGCGTTGGCGGGGCAAGTATTACTGGAGGTGAAGTTATGAGCCGGTTGATTAAGGAAGCATTGGAGACGGTGCGCGACTTGCAAGAGGTGGGCGTCGTGAGCAAGCAAACTTTGCGGGACTTCGAGGCGCTGGCCGTGCCGCCACCGACTTATTCGGCGGCAGCCATTCGTCATCTGCGCGAGAACTTTCATGTGAGCCAGGCGGTCTTCGCCGCGTACCTCAATGCGAGCGTCTCGACGGTGCAGAAGTGGGAAAACGGTGAGAAGAAGCCCAGCGGCGCAGCGCTGCGACTCTTGTCCGTCATCGAACGTAAAGGGCTCGAGGTTCTCGTTTGATGTTGAGAAGAGAAACCATGAATCTGGATTTGTGCGGGACAGGCATGGGACAGAAAGTTACAAAAGCCTGTTAAGCAGCGGAAACAGGGGCTGTGCTTGAGTGTTCGAATCACTCCGTCCCGACCAATAGAATCAAGGGTTTAAGAAGGGCCGCCTAGTGCGGCTTTTTCAATTCTAGGCCTCAAGTCCTTTACACCCACACAAAAGACTGTCATGCAGCAATCAGAATGGCATGGTCAGTTTGGGCTGCGGCATATTCAAGCGCCGCCAGAATGTCGTTTTCTTCGAGGAAAGGGTAATCCTCGATGATCTCCTGATGGGACGCTCCCGCGCCTAACAGGGACAAGATGTCTGTGACACGAATACGCTGACCACGAATACACGGGCGGCCGCCGCATTTCCCCGGTTCGATGGTGATTCTGTCGAGCAGACTAGGTTTCATGGCTATTCCAGAGTGGTTGGCTCACGCGCAAGCATGACGTTCATCCCCTTGATAAGCAATATGTGATTCCAGGCCCAGACCTTTACGCAGCGGTCTTGTGTGTATCCCGTCCAGTCATTGGCACAACATTATCTGCGTTGGCGCTGGTGAGCAGTCCAAGTCGCGCCCCAAGCAATCGCCACGCTTCGGTCATCTCGGTATCTTGGTCGTAGCGTTGATAGATCCGAGCCATGCGGTTCTGCTCCAGGTGATTGAGGCATCGCTCGATGACAACCTTATCGACCCGGAGGGAGGTGCCGGTACTATTGGAAGAAGGAGCGAACCTATGAGTGCTGTTCTGACACCGCAACTTGTGTCCTGCTTGGACGATGCCGACATGCGGGCTGTTCCGGCCGCGCTGGCCCGTGCTGCGCAGCGCGCCCGCGAGACGGCCGCCCGCACCGGTACCCCCTTGATCATCAGCAAGGATGGCAAACTCGTCGAAGAGATCGTTCGGCCATCGCAGCTTGAGCAGGGATAGTGGCGAGAGGTCTGAGGTTCAAATCCTCTCGTCCCGACCAGCAAAACACATGGCCGTTAGCGAGCACACTCGCTAACGGCTTTTTCAGTTTCAACTGGCTCGAAAGACCCCTCACTCTGCGATACTCTTGTCTTTCCGCCCAAGTAGCTCACTTACGGAAGGACGAAATGCGACGCTTGAACGCCTCATCGAGCAACTCCTTGCAGCTGGACCAACAAAGTTAGCGGGGAGGGCTCGAGAGTGAATAAGCTAGCGCAGCTACTGGGTCTGATAGCAAAGGCGATCGGGGTTTTTTCGTGGAGTTTTGGGGCTTTGTTAGTACTGATTTCTCTCTCCAAAGGCAACGGGGCCGGTTGGGAAATACCCGTTGTGACAATCATGATTGGCGCTTTCTGGTGGGGTGTCGGCTTGGTGCTTGAGTATGAAAGCAAGAAGTCTTGACTGACACTGTTTCTGAGCGGCGAGCCGGAAACTGCCCGTCTCATTCTCCGTGAGTTGGGCAGCGCCACCATCGGATTCGAACAGCTTGCCGAGATCTTCGGTGCCGTGCGCCATCGGCTGAAGGTTGCCTTCGAAGTTCATGCCGTAGCGGCAGCGTAAGCAGGAGCGAACGGCAGATCTGCCGCTCACTTACTCTGCGACTTTTGCCGACAGGTACAACAGCAGCGGGTTATTCGGCGATGCCGCAAAGCCGAAGTTCCTGTAGTACCCTGCCGCCTGCTCATCCAGCGCATCGACGAACAAACCAATCCCGTCTGCCTCGGCGTAGATGCGCTGCGCCCGTGTCAGGGCATCGACCAGCAGCAGTTCGCCCAGCCTCTTGCCCTGAAACTGCCTATCGACAGCCAATCGGGCCAAACGCACCCCGGGGATACGACGCGGCAGCTTCTTGCGCCAGGCTTGCGGCAGATGCCGGTTCTCGAGTTCCGCCAGCGTCAGCGCGTAATAGCCGCAGATGCGGGTTGGCTCGTCCTCGCGAACGGCGACGAAGGTCTTCGACAGCCCCTTGTCCTGATGCTGACGGGCGACCTGCCGCAGCCAGTCGTTCAGTTCCTGGCGGCCGCAGTCGAATCCCTGCCGGTCATGATCCCCAGCTAAAGGTCGTACCTGCATCATCTCGCCTGGCCTTCTGGTAACGCTTCAGGGCGGCTTTCAGTTTGGCATTCGGCTTAGGCGGGTTTTCCATCAGGTCGAGCAACCAGTTCCAGTCGCGCGGCGAGAGGCGAATGACTTCTTGCCGCTCGATGACTTCCTGTGCCTCTTTCAGCGCCGCTTGCACCAGAAACTGATTGACCGTGGCACCCGTCAGTTCGGCGGCACGGCACAAGGTTTCATAAACCTCGCGGGGCACGCGCGCACCGATGCGATCCTGCTTGGCAATGGCGGTTCCCATTTTCACCTCCAGCAATTACTTGAGCACTCAGTATATCGCTGTCGCCATTTTGGCGCCAGCCGGTCGGCTGAGTTAAATGTCTTCGTAAAAAAGGGTAGGCATCAGAGGTGGAATTTGCTCAAATGAAAATTGAAGAAATTCTTCATCCCTGGAGCAATCGCCAAACATGGAGTTCGGAGATCGCGAACGCGGTTCAATGGACGCCCCCCAGGCCGCGGGGGTCTCGCTCGCCCGATTGCTTGGCGTCATCGTTTTCGCAGCTGCCTGCCTGGGCTTTCACTGGTTCGGCTCGCAGGGCTGGGTTCCACTGCTCGACAGCGCAAACCTGGCATTTCATGAGGCCGGCCACCCGCTGGTCGACCTCTTCAGCGCACGCTTATCGGTCTACGGCGGGACGCTGTTGCAACTTTTATTTCCTGCACTGGCGCTCTGGAATTACCGTCGTGCCGGCAATGCAACAGGCTTGGCGGGATGCATGGTCTGGCTGGGAGAGAACCTGCTCAATGTCGCCCGCTACATGGCCGATGCCCGTGCTCAGGCATTGCCACTGGTCGGCGGCGGCGAGCATGACTGGACCGAGATTTTCAATCGATGGGGCGTCTTGCATCTGGATACCCGCATTGCGGGCATGACGCATGGCATCGGCGTGCTCTTGATAGTCGGGGCCGGCGTCTGGCTCTATCGCTGCCGGCGAAGTGGCCCGATCGCTCACCCTGGGTCACACTAGGCCTGCCAAACGCCAAAGTCCGCTTCACGCAGATCGATCTCCCCCCGACTTCCTTGTCGCGGCATCTTAATTAACGCCTTGCGCTATTTTAGTTATTGCGTAGAATCTAAAATAGCATCAGGCCTTATTTTAGGGGGCGCTTCGATGAAAAACTTTCAGTCCGGCCGTTTCGTCCAGCAGAGGCACTACAAAAGCTTCCAGCCCAAGCCCATCAACCGCGCATGGGCGGTGGACGATATGGCCTTGCTCCAGTTGCTCGGCCAGGCGGATCGCGAGCTGGGCAGGCTCGATATGTATTCCGAGTATATCCCGAACATCGATCTCTTTATCCGCATGCATGTGCTGAAGGAGGCGACACAGTCGAGCAAGATCGAGGGGGCGCAGACGAGTATGGAGGAGGCGCTGCTGGAGATGGAGGACGTGGCGCCGGATAAACGCAACGATTGGGAGGAGGTGCAGAACTATGTGGCTGCGATGAACCAGGCGGTCGCCAAGTTGCAGAAGCTGCCATTTTCCGCGCGCCTGATCCGCGAGACGCACAGGACGCTGATGCAGGGCATGCGCGGCAAGCAAAAGCAACCGGGGGAGTTCAGGCATAGCCAGAACTGGATCGGCGGGGCGAGTATCAACGATGCGATATTTGTGCCGCCTGTGCATACCAGCATCGGCGAGTTGATCGCCGACATGGAGTTGTTCGTGCATAACGATCAGCAGTTTTTTCCGGAATTGCTAAAGGCCGCGCTGGTGCATTACCAGTTCGAGGCCATTCACCCTTTTCTCGACGGCAATGGCCGGGTGGGGCGCTTGCTGATCACCTTGTATCTGGTGAGCCGGGGCCTCCTGAAGCAGCCGGTACTTTACCTGTCGGATTATTTCGAGCGCAACCGCCAGCTCTACTACGACAACTTGATGCGCGTGCGCGAGAAAAATGATCTGCTGCAATGGTTCAAGTTTTTTCTCGTGGGGGTGATTGAAACGGCGCGCAGCAGCACCGCGACCTTCGACCACGTCCTCAAGTTGCAGAAGCAGGTTGAGACGCAGTTGCAGACGCTGGGCAGCCGCACGGCGAATGCGCAGAAGGTGGTGTATTACCTGTACCAGCGCCCGGTGGTCAATGCCGCCAAGGTGGGCAAGGCAGCGGGCGTTTCTCCTGCTTCGGCCTACAAACTGATTGCCGATCTGGAGCGCTTCGGGATATTGAAGGAAATCACCGGTGGCAAGCGTAGCAAGTTGTATGTTTTCGATGCCTACCTGAAGCTGTTCAAATAACGTCGGGGCAGCCAAACTACGCCTGCCAGACGCCGAAGCCCGCTTCACGCAGATCGATCGCCACCTCGACCTCCTTGTCGCGGGCTGCGTCCAAGGTGCCTTGCTCAATTGGATGTGAGCCGGCTCATCCCTCCTTCAGTCGCGGAGTCCGCACGGTATCATTTGGCTGGCGTGCGCTCGCGGCCATGTCCGGATATTTCGGCGCCGGCATCGCGATCGAGCGCGAGGTTGTAAAACAGCGACACGGAAGAAAGCAGCGCCACGACCAGGAAGGCCGGCCAGAAATCTTCGGCAACGATGCTCGCGTGTCCCTGCAGGTCGCTCGCGATCTGCAGCGCATACGCACCCACCGCCACCCCCGTGCTCTGTGCGAGCCGCTGCGCCATGCTCTGCATGCTCGATGCCTGGCTCATGATCTCCTGGGTGACCTGGGCAAAGGAGATCGCCCCCAGTGCCGTGAACTGCAGCGAGCGCAGGCAGCCGCCCAGGAGCAGGACAGCGATCACGACTATGTGGGGCGTGCTCGCGGTAAACAATCCGCAAATGCCTGTGCCAACCGATGCAAGCAGGGCATTGACCATCAGGACCTGCCTGAATCCATAGCGCTTCAGGATCACGGTCGTGAGCGTCTTCATGAACATCGCCCCCGCCGCCGATGCGCAGCTGAGCAACCCAGAATGCAACGGATCGAGGCCGAAGCCCAGCTGAAACATGAGCGGCAGCAGAAAAGGTATCGCGCCCATGCCTATGCGAAACAGGCTGCCGCCGACGACTCCGGCGCGAATGGTGGTGAGCTCGAGCAGCCTCAGATCGATGAGCGGATGGGCGATGCGCCGCGCATGCCGGACATAGACTGCGATGGCGAGGCCGCCGGTGACGATGCAGGCAGCGGTCGCCGAACTGGGCAACAGGTGGCCGCCAAGCGCCGACAGGCCGAGCATGAGAACCGAGAGCCCGATTCCCAGGATGGCGAATCCGAACAGGTCGAGAGGCGGCTGCTTTGTTTCGCGGATGTTCGGGATGAAGCGCAGGATGAGGATGAGTCCGAGAATGCTGATCGGGACATTGATCAGGAAGATGCCGCGCCAGTTGAAGTACTGCGTGATGAACCCGCCCAGAGGCGGTCCCATGATCGGACCGAGCAGGGCTGGAACGGTGAGGTAGTTCAACGCCTGCACCAGACCGCTTTTCGGCACTGTCTTCAAGAGCACCAGGCGGCCCACCGGCACCATCATCGCACCGCCGATTCCCTGCACGAAGCGTGCGAGCACGAAGGCGGTGAGTGTGCCAGACAGCGCGCACAGCAGCGATCCTCCCATGAACACCACCATTGCGGTGGCGAAGATGGTGCGGGCGCCGAAGCGGTCGGCGACCCAGCCGCTGATCGGGATGAATACCGCGAGGCTGACCAGATAGGCGGTGAATGCCAGTTTGAGCGCCAGCGGATTCTCGCCGATATCGCTCGCGATGGCCGGCAAAGCGGTCGCCAGCACGGTGGAATCCATGTTTTCCATGAACAGCGCGCAGGCGACGATCAGGGGAATCAGTATGTGGCGCTGCATGGTGCTCATGATTTCGGTACGGATCACATCTGGGTTGTTGCGCTCGGCAAGAGAGCGAGTGGTCGTCTATTATGAGGCTCGAAGCCTAGGAGTGCACTTCCGGGGGGGGAGGAGAGTCAGGGCGATGCGCTTCATTTCGTTCCATGTGGAGCAGGAAAAGGGCATCATGAAGGTCACCTGCAAGCAGTGACGCTTCAGCAGATTTCGGCTTGAGACCTGCAAGCCGATGGCCGGCGCAGCAATACGTGCTCGCACCTCACGGGCACAAGTACCCTGGGTTGCCTTCGGCAACTACGGGGACTAGCTGGGAAACAGGGTTTCCATTTCCTTGCGTAGCTGCCAGGCGCGGCTGCCGGTGTCCATGGCCACATCGTCCCAGCACAGGCTCTGGCCTTTCTGCACCGGGCGCAGCACCTTGACGTTGTGTGCCAGTCCCAGCGGCAGGCCGCCCATTTTCATGGAGGTGGCAGCGGGCAGGAGTTTGCCCCACACCGTGAAGCCGCCTTCGCCGTCCAGCATTTCGCCGGGCGCAAGGTCGCGCTTGGCGGTGGCGACGACGTCGGCGTTCCAGCAGGTGGCCACGCCGGTGGGCTCATTGCGCACGGCGACGCTGGCTACCGACACGCCCACCTCCAGTCCGATCAGGTGCCAGCGCTTGTAGAGCGTGAAGTAGCGGCCCGTGGGATCGGTATGGGCGTTGTATTCCTCGAAGCAGTTCTTGATGTACTCGGTCTCGGCTTCCACCGTGACCCACACGCCCATGCGGATGTCGTAGGGGATCTTGCGGCCATCGGCTTCCAGCGAGGAGATTACCTCCACCATGCCCTTCCGCTCCAGGACGCCGCCTTCGCTCCTGGGGCGGGTGACGAAGGGTATGTCCTCGACGCTGGCCGGCGGGTAGAGCAGGCCGTTGCTGGGCACGGTCAGGCCAGTGGCGTTGGCCACCGCCGTGCTCTCGATGGAGGGTTTGGAGCCGTCGAGAAAGCTGTTGAACATTTTCGGATTGAGGCCGCCGCGTGTGGCCTGCTCAGGGGTCAGGCCATAGTTGCCCCAGACCGTGTCGGGCGTCGATTCGCAAAAATGCGGCAGCCATTTGTGGCCGCGCCCGGCCGCCACCACGGGAAAACCGCAGGTGCGCGCCCAGTCCACCAGGTCGCAGATCAAGGCCGGCTGGTCGCCGAAGGCCAGCGAATACACGACGCCGGCACGGGTAGCAAGGCGTGCCAGGATCGGCCCGCAGAAGGCGTCTGCTTCCACCGTGACGTTGACCACGTGCTTGCCGTGAGAAAAGGCTTCGAGGATGTGATCGACCGCGGCGACCGGGTTGCCTGTGCATTCCACGATGATGTCGATCTGCGGCTGGGTGACCAGCGCCTTCCAATCCTCGGTGATCCAGGTGGTGCCCGTCCTGATCGCTTCCTCGGCCGACCTGGCCTGGCTCTGTTCAGCTTTCCATCCGACGCGGGCAAGATTGGAGCGGGCGCCATCCGGCGAGAGGTCGGCGATGCCCACCAGATGCACACCGGGGGTACGGGGAATCTGGGCCAGATACATGGAGCCGAATTTGCCGGCCCCGATCAGGCCCACGCGTACCGGCCGCTTGTCGGCCGCGCGTTGCTGCAGTTTGGCGTAGAGGTTCATGGTGGCAAGAATACAGGCTTCGAGTCGGCCGGGGGCTAAACGATTTGGGTGGCTTTCAGGTGAAACCCGGGACATCGAGGCTTCCAAGATTACACAACAAGTTGTTGGCCCTGCCGAATCACCAGGCTCGAGCGCTAGGCGGCCAACTTCAATGCCTTTATCCTGGGTCTCTCGAGGCGACTCGCTTGCCACAAGTCCCACGCTGTTTGCATGGTCAGCCATGATTCCGGCGACGTCTTTAACCATGCGGCAAGGCGCAATGCCATATCCGCGGTGATCGCGGCCCGGCCATTGACGATGCTTGATATATGCTTGCGGCTGCAACCGAGCGCCAGCGCTGCGGCCGTGATTGTGACTTCTGCAGGCTGCAACCACAGTTCCTGCAAGACTTCGCCGGGATGCGGCGGATTGTGCATCTTGCCCATTTACAGCTCCAAGCCTTTGTGCGCAAATGAACAAATCATGTTTCTGTGTAACGTAAGTGGTTACGCTTGGCAAGTAATGGGTTTGCCATAAACCTGCAAACTGAATACCGATCTGCGAATCGTACCGGGTTTACTGTGCTTCGGTCAGGGGTTCGATCAGTTCGGGGCCGTCATTGGCAGGCAGGTTCACATTCCTGCTCACCGGGTAGGCCTCCATCAACCTTTCCGGATAAGGCCCCACCATCGACTGCAGTCTTTCCACGTCGGACAACTTTGGATCCAGCCATTGCGCATAGTCCTGCGGATGAACGATGGCCGGCATGCGGGTATGGATCTCGGCCATGAGGGGATTGGGCACCGTCGTCAGGATCGCGAAAGTCAGGATCTCGCTCTCCGGTCCCGCCCAGTGTTCCAGCAGCCCGGCCATGCCGAAGGGGGACTCGTCGCGCATGCGTATGAGGTAGGGCTGCTTCTTGCCGGCAATCAGTTTCCACTCATAGAAGCAATCCGCAGGGACTATGACGCGGCTCTTGCGGAAGGCATGGCGGAACATGGGTTTGATCGCCGCGGTCTCCCCCTTGGCGTTGATGGGTTGGCTCAGCTCTGCTGGATCCTTGACCCAGGAGGGAATCAGGCCCCATTTCGCGAGCACGAAGTCGCGCTGTCCTGCGGTGGATTGACGAACGATGGGAACCGTCTGGGAGGGCGCGATGTTGAAGCGCGGCGCCAGGTACAACTCGCTGCCGGAGGCGAAATGCTGCCGCAGTTGCGCAGGGGGTCCGTAGAGGGCGTAGCGGCCACACATGGACTCGTTATCCCGGCAATGCGGCTGCGGGGTTTGGATTGCGGGCCGACTACTTGCCTATCTTGAGAAGCTCCACCTCGAAGGTCAGCGTCGAGTCCGGCGGGATCACGCCGGGAATGCCGCGGCTGCCGTAAGCCAGGCCAGACGGGCAGACCAGCTTCACCTTGCCGCCAAGCTTCATCGTCTGGACGCCTTCGGTCCAGCAGGGAATGACGCCGTTCAAGGGGAAGGATGTGGGTTGACCGCGTTTATAGGAGCTGTCGAATTCCTTGCCGTCGTTGAGAACGCCGCGGTAATGAACGGTCACGGTGTCGGCGCTTTTTGGACTGGCGCCGCTGCCTTCCTTGATCGTCGTGATGACTATGCCCGAGGCCGTTTTCATTTCCTTGGGGTCGGCCGCCTGGACTTGCAAGGTGAGCGTGAGCAGCATGGCTGCGGCGATATGTTTCTGCATGGAGGTGGCCTTTTTTAGTGGAGATTGAATTCTGAAACTGCTGAAATGTACCAGAAACAGCTAGGGAAACGCTATGCGACGCTGGACGTCATCGCGGATGCGGCCGCCCGATTTGATCTTCGGCGTCAGGCAAGGCATAGCCATCCGCAACCGTCGTGTTAAATCTGGTCAGTCTGGCCAGAATAAACGGAGGGCGTCATGAACAGCGAATGGCAACTGCAAGAAGCAAAGGGCAACTTTAGCCAGCTCATCAAGCGGGCTGCGAACGGAGATGCTCAGGGGGTCACAGTACGCGGCAAGCCGACAGCAGTGGTGGTTTCAGCGGAAGAATACGCCTGGCTTACCCGCCGCCGGGGCAAGCTCTCTGCCGCGTTGCTGCGCACCGATCTTGCAGTCGGAGACCAGGACTTTCCCCGCAAGTCTTTAACCCTTGGGCGCTGTAAGTTTTCCTTAGCAAAGTTGTCATCGGGCACGGGTATCTGGATAGGCAGGCAATTTTATTTCACAGTTCACCTGGCAAGGCCTCGAGTCAGTATCATTGCCCCCCTTTCCTGAACAGAAAATATCCTCCATGTGGTTCCGTAATCTTCGTATTTACAGACTTTCCTCCGGTTTGAAAATGAGCCAGAGCCAGTTCAACGACATACTGGCCAAACATCCACTGACTCGTTGCGGCAGCCTCGACATGAACAGCCGGGGCTGGGTATTTCCGAAGGAGGCCGGTTTCGTCCACGCCATCAACGGGCAGTGGCTCGTGGCGCTCGGCGTCGAGCAGAAGTTGCTGCCCGCCACCGTCATCCGCCAGGTCACGCAAGAGCGTGTCGTGCAGATTGAGGCAGAGCAGAACCGCAAGGTCGGGCGCAAGGAGGTGCGCGACTTGCGCGACCAGGTCGCGCAGGAATTGCTGCCGAAGGCATTTACCCGCCGCCGCACCACCTGGGCCTGGATTGACCCAGTGCATGGCTGGCTGGCGATCGATGCGGGTTCGGATGCCAAGGCCGATGAGTTCCTCGATGTCCTTGGCAAGTCGGTTGGGGACATTCAGCTGCGACAGTTGCAGAGCGAGGTTTCACCCTCAGCGGTCATGACCGGCTGGCTGGCTGAAGGAGAAGCGCCAGCCCGCTTCAGCATTGACGACGACCTGGAGCTGCGCTCGGCAGCATCAGGCCAGTCGGCCATTCGCTATGTGCGTCATGGCCTCGAAGGCAAGGAGATCGGGCAGCACATTGCCGACGGGAAAATTGTCACGAAGCTCGGGGTGACCTGGAACGATCGGGTTTCATTCGTCCTGACGGACAAGCTTCAGGTCAAGCGTCTGGCTTTCCTGGACATCTTGAAGGATGAGGCGGAACAGTCGGCGGCAGAAGCGGACGAGCAGTTCGATATCGACTTCGCCTTGATGGCGGGCGAACTCAATCTGATGCTGGATGACCTTCTGCTCGCTCTGGGCGGAGAATTGAAACAAGTTTAGCCACTCCGAGAGAACTTATTTTGGAATACCTGCCTGCAATCGAAGTATCAACCGCGGCCACGCCGGAGTTCGCTGTCATCTGGATGCATGGCCTCGGCGCCGATGGCTCGGACTTCGAAGCCATCGTTCCGGAACTGGGGCTCTTCGGCTGCCCGGGTGTGCGCTTCATTTTCCCCCATGCCCCCCAGATACCGGTCACCTGCAATGGCGGCTATGTCATGCCTGCCTGGTACGACATCATTAGTCTTGACAGCACGTCCCGCAGTGTCGATGAGGCCGGAATCATTCAATCCCGAGCCGCTATCCGCAATCTCGTTGCCCGCGAGAACCAGCGGGGAATCCCGAGCAGGAGAATCTTCCTGGCAGGATTTTCCCAAGGTGGCGCCATTGCCTACGCTGCCGCCCTGACCCACCCGGAGAGGCTGGCGGGGATTATTGCCTTATCGACCTACATCCCTTCGGAACGGCTGCTGCTTGATGAGCTGAGCGAAGTAAACAGGGCCATCCCGATTTTCGCGGCCCACGGCAGCGAGGATGATGTGGTCTCTCTCGAACTGGGAATTCGCGCCAGGGATTTTCTCATCGGGCAAGGCTACCGGCTCGACTGGCATACCTATGCGATGCCCCACTCCGTCTGTACCGAAGAGGTCGCGGCCATCGGCAACTGGCTGCAAAATGAGCTGAATTCTGCCACGTGAATTCGACTCTCCCACCAACCGAGGTTCTTCCGGCCTATAAGGGCATTCCGATCGCCTCTATCAGCCTGATCGACTCGGAGGCGCTTGCCCGCGAGGCTTTTGCCGTGCTGATGGCCAGCGACGTCATCGGTTTCGATACGGAATCGAAGCCGACCTTCCAGAAAGGCGAGGAGTCGACGGGTCCGCATCTGGTGCAACTCGCCAATGAGAATCGCGTCTATCTTTTCAAGATTCCCTGCCTGCACGGCATGAATGAGTTGAAGGAAATCCTGGAGTCGCCCAATGTGATGAAGGTTGGCATGGGGCTTGGCCATGACCGCAGCGTCCTGAAATCGAAGCTGGACATCACTCTGCGCAATGTCCTCGACCTTGGCGAGGTGTTGCGCGGGCCATGGCATCGCGGCACCGTCGGCGCGAAAGTGGCCGTGGCGCACTTCTTCGGTCAGCAGTTGCAGAAGTCCAAGAGGACCGGCACCAGCAACTGGGCAAACCTTCGCTTGACTGAGAGCCAGTTGCTCTACGCGGCGAACGATGCCCACGTGGCCCTGCGGATTTATCGGGCATGGCGAGAAAGTTTGATGCAGGCTACCGGCTAGTCGTCACGCGACCGTTGCAGCCCGACCTGCGCGGTTGTGCCTTTGAAGGCGGCGCTAAAACGTACACCCCTTGGCGCGAAGCGCTTCATCGACCCAGCGTCGGTCAGCCTTGCCTTTGGCGATGTTGGCCAGGATCGCGGCCTCTTCCTTGGCCTTGGCCTTGGCGAGTTTGATCACGGTCGGCGCATCGGCGAGCGAAATTGCAACCAGGCCGTCTGAATCGCCGACCACGATGTCGCCGGGTGACACCACCATGCCGCCGATCGACACCGGCACGTTGATCTCGCCGGGTCCGTTCTTGTAGGGTCCGCGGTGCGTCACGCCGCGCGCATAGACCGGAAAACGGTTTTGTCCGAGTTCGGACGAGTCGCGTATCGCGCCGTCGATCACCATGCCGGCCACGCCGCGCTTGGCCGCGAGGCTGCTCATGATGTCGCCGATGATGGCGATCGTGATCTCGCCGCCGGCGTCCACCACGATGATGTCGCCGGGGAGCGCGATGTCTATCGCCTTGTGCACCATGAGATTGTCGCCCGGCGGCACGCGCACAGTGAGCGCCTGACCGAGCATCTGCCCGCCCTTGTGCATGGCGCGCAGACCCTGCGCGGCCGGCATGCGGTTCATGCTGTCCGAGAGATGGGCGACGACCACGCCGCGGAACGCCTTGAGCAGGGAGGCGGGCACGCGGCTGGCTGCCGGGAGGATGCGAAAGCCGATATTGGTCATTTCATTACTCCTTGGGGGCGCCGGACAGCTCCACGATTTTTTCGTAGCGCTTGATTTCCGTGAGCGAGAAGCGCGCATACGACTCGGAATTGCCGCCGTCAATTTCCGCACCGATGTTCTGCAGCCGCGTGCGTATGTCGGGGTTTTGCAGCAGGATGTTGACCTCCCGGTTCAAGCGGGCCACGACTTCCGGTGGCGCATTGGCGGGCAGCATCAAGCCATACCAGGCGGATGCGATCATCGGCACGCCCGCCTCGGCAAAGGTCGGCACATCGGGCAGCGCAGGCAGCCGCGTCCTGGAGGCGACGGCGAGTGCGCGCAACATGCCGCCCTTGATGCTGGCCAGCGATCCCGTGTCCACCATCATGTCTATGTGGCCGGCCATCAGGTCGGCCGCCGCCGGGCCGCTGCCCTTATACGGGATGTGCTGGATGTCGATGGCTGCGGAGGTCTTGAACTGGGCGCCGGCCAGGTGCTGCGAGGAACCGATGCCGGCCGAGCCGTAGGTGAACTTTCCCGGGTTCTGTTTCGTTGCCTTGAGAATATCCCCGATGCTTCGCCACGGTGACTTGGCGGGGACGACCATCACGTTGGGAATCGTGACGAGCAACACCACGGGGGTGAAGTCCTTCGCCGGATCAAACCCCTGTTTGGCAAACAGGTACGGTCCGGCGGCGTTGGTCGAACTGGTTGCGAGAATCATCGCATAGCCATCCGCCTTTTCCCTGACGAAGGCCTGGGTGCCGATATTGCCGCCGGCGCCTCCCTTGTTTTCGACCACCACGGGCACGCCCAACGCCGCTGCCAGAGGTTGCGCGAGAATGCGCGCCACCTGGTCTGTGGCGCCGCCGACGGGCCATGGCACCATCAGGCGTATGGGCTTGTCCGGGTAGGTCTGGGCAGTGGCAATCCCTGCCATGGATGCCGCCATGGCGCCCGCGAAGAGTACCGCGATGCAGTGTCGGCGCTGGCTAAACAGTTGCAGTTGCGAAAGCCTCATTTTGTCTCCTGTGAGCGGGGTTGTGCGAATTCATGGGAAAGTTCAAATCCTGGTGTGGCGATCATATTCCCGAAATGGGATAGGGAAACGCTGATTAAGTACAACTTCGTCATTGCGAGCAAAGCGAAGCAATCTAAGATCGCCACGCCCCTTTGGGGCTCGCGATGACGGACTTGATCAGCTTTTCCATAGATCAAGCGACTGTCTGGCATGGCTATTGCTGAGAGTTGAGCAAGCGCCTGCCAATCGACGGTGCGCCTGCGATTATTGCTTGATTCATCCGGCAATAGCCGTGTTCTGCATTTACGGCGGCAGGAATTGCCGCTCAAGGAGACTCGACCATCAAGGGAATCATTCAAGGGGGTGAAATTTGGAAATGCTGAAAACCATGGGAAACTGGTTTGATGAGCACCGTGATATCTGCGTGTTTATCGTCTGTACAGTGGGCAGTTCAATCGTCCTGGCGGTGAATTAATCGTCTGGCGGGCGGCAATGATTAGCCGCTGGGTGGTGAAAGCCGTCGGTTGGCTGTTCAGACAACCGGCACCCGGTGTCTCCGGTATTCAATATACGGGGGTGACCCCGGCTGCCTGCGAGTTGTTGCGGGCCGTTGATGCCGGGGGGGTTCCCGGGTTTGTGACCAACAACCTGAAACAGATCGCCAGGGACAACGGGGTCGAAGTCCAAATACATTGGACCCCGAATGAAATTGTCGCAGCCATCAGAGGGAAGGCGAGCGACCCCGCCCGCCCGCTGCCACCGGAATGATGGCTGCGGGGGCCATGCTATGCCTGCCATACGCCAAAACCGGCTTCACGCAGATCAATCGCCACCTCGACCTCCCTGTCGCGGGCGGCGTCATAGCTCATCGGGTTGAAGGCCTCGTAGAGATCGGGTAGCAGCCGCAGGCCATATTCTCGCGCGTAGCGATTGGCCTGGATGCCGGCCTTGTGTTTGTCGAAGCGCACATCGGGGTCAAGCCCGGTCATGCCGACATAGACGCAGGGCTTGCCGGCACGGTAACCGGGATTGGCTTTCATGAAGCGTTTTTCGTGGAGGACGTCTGTCGACAGTTCGATGACATAGACGTGATAGTGGTTGCGGCGCCCCATACCTGTCAGCCGACGACGGTCACCGTTTTCCTGCGCAGCCGTGGTTCGACGCAGTCAGTAGAAACCACACAGTCAAGATGTGAATATGGCGCTGGATTTTCCTGTGCGGTAAGAGGCATAATTGTCATTGAGTGTCGGCGCATTCTGGCCGGAGACGCCCACACAGACCCCATTTCTTCCGAGGAACGACAGTGGCAACTATCATCATCCGCCGTGACGGCAAGCGCAACGAGGAAGTCGTGTTGGAGAAGGGTTTTACCTTGGTCGGCAAGAGCCCCAGCGCCGATATCAGGATCGAGGATCTCGATGACAGTGAAGAGCACGCTTCGATCGCGCAGGTCGGGGAAAGTTACGTCCTCAATGATCTGACTGCCTCCGCCGCCATTCAGGTCAACGGACAAACCGTCAAGAAGCGCATCCTGAAAGACCGTGACCTGATCACCATCGGCGAATACAGGATGACTTTTCAGGACAAGCGGGAAAGTGATCAGCCCGGCGGGATTGAGATGGAAGTCGCGCAAAGTCTGCAGCAGTCGGAGTTGGCAAAGCGGCCGATAAAGTTTAACGATTCTTTTCGGGCGGGGCCAGGCGGCAAATCGAACATCGCGATTTTCGTTGTTCTAGGCGTTGTTCTAGGCGGGGTTTTCTATGCCAGCTACCAGTCGTACGCCGAAAGGAAGGAAACTGACGCAAGGGCCGCTCAAGCCAAGGCCGCGGCAGCCGCAGCCGCAGCGCCAAGCGAGGCTGCGAAAAAGCGAGATGCGGAACGGATTCAGGAGAGTGCCCGGGTGCTTGAATCGTCGATCAAACGCTAGGGAATGTCGGAACAAGTCCGTCATCGCGAGCCCCAAAGGGGCGTGGCGATCTTAGATTGCCGCAACGACAAAGGCGATGCCATCGCTATGACAGAAGCGAGGCCGGCTTGGGCCTCAGTTCAGCACCAATACAAGAACAGAGATGACGACGATGACGGCGGTTCCCAGGATGAAGCGGCCGTCGCCGTTCGAGGATTGTTCGAAGCTGATTCCGGTGCCGGGTGCGCCGATCGAAGTGCGCAAGTTGGAAGCGATCTCCCCGCTCTGAAATAGCCTGCCTGTCCGACGAATACGAAGACCCATGGCGCTACCCTCCCTTTCTGACGATCAAATCGACTACTGAGGGTAACGGCACAAAGCACTTAAACTTTAGCTTCTATTGCACTGTAGTTAAAAGAGAAATAATACCAACTTCTTGTCAGCGCCCAGCAGACAAAAGGTTCCTGAGCCAGGCCGCCGTCGAGAAAAGGGCCGCATCGGCGTTCAGATATCCCATTGCTTGAAGGCCGAGCGGCAAACCGTCCGCCGACAATACCGGCAGGGTCAGCGCCGGCACGCCCAGGAGGGAGGCGGGCACGTTGAAGACGGGATTGCCGGTGGAGGCCAGGCCGACGGGCGCCGGTCCGGGTGCCGAGAGCGTGATCGTCGCAGCGCAATCCGCGACAAGCCTGGCGTATTCGCTACGAATATGTTCGCGCTCGGCCAGCAGGGATCGGTAATCGTCGAGCGTCATGGCCTCGGATTCGGCAAGCCGCGCCAGCATGAACTCGCTCACCTTCGAAGGGTCCTTCGAGCGGTAGGTGTTCAGCGGCCAGATGGATTCCCAGCCGTTGATCTGCCGGGAGACGATCAGCACGCGTTCAAGCGCCTTCTCCGCCGCAGCTGTGCCGACATGGTTCCGGCGATCGACGACCTCGACGCCCGCGGCGCGGATCCTCGCGACGGCAGTCTCGAACGCGGCTCTGGCGGCCGGCTCTGCCACGGCCCAGCCAGAAGTCTCCAGCAACGCCAGACGCTGCGGAAGTCGCGGCGCGGGCGGCGCCTCGGGACCATACAAACCTGGATAACCGGGGTCGCCGCCGGCCCGGTTGGCAATCTCCCGGGAGACTATCCATGCATCTTCCATTGTCGCCGCCAGCGGCCCGTGCGCGCTCTGGCTCAAGCCATCGTGGCTGCCGCCGCGATTGATTGCGCCGATACTCGGCTTGAAGCCGACCACGCCGCAGAAACTGGCCGGACGCAGGATGGAGCCGATCACCTGGGTACCGATTGCCGCCGGCACCATGCCTGCCGCGACGGCGGCCGCCGAGCCACTGCTCGATCCTCCCGGGGTGCGCTGTGGATCCCAGGGGTTGCGCGTTCCGCGCGGCACGGTGGCGGCAAATTCGGTGCACACCGTCTTGCCGAGTATCACTGCGCCTGCCTGGCGCAGCGCCGCCACGCTGGCGGCGTCGCGCCCCGAGTGCCAGCCCTCGAACACCGGCGAGCCGCACTGGGTGGGCATGTCTATCGTTTCGATGATGTCCTTGATGCCGATCGGCATGCCGTCGATGCGGGAAAGAGGATTGCCTTGACGCCAGCGCTCGCTGGAATGATCCGCCGCGGCTTTCGCGGCGTCGATGTCGAGATGGACGAAGGCGCCCACCACGGGTTCGAATTCCGCGACCGCAGCCAGGCATCGTTCCAGGAACGCCCGCGGCGTGTCCTTGCCGGACTTGAAATCGCCCAAGGCGGAGAAATATGATCGTACGGTCGGCTTTGCCAAAATCTGTCTCCTGAGATTCACAGCAGCGGTGCGGTTAGTTTCCGTGATGCTCTCACAGATTGACTAGCGAATGTGCCTATTGTGGCCGTGAGGTGCTAGTGGTCAGTCATGCTGCCGTTGATGTGTAGGTCGGGCTTCAGCCCGACAACACGTATTCTTGGAAGAGCACACCAAAACGATCTCCTTCGGATGTCGGGCTGAAGCCCGACCTACAAGAGGCCGCTACGGTTGCCCCCATCAATTCTTCGATGACTACTTGCCAGTACCCGTAGTTGCTGAAGGCAACCCAGGGTACTTGTGCCCGTGAGGTGCTAGCCTATAGGCTTTCGCTGCGGGGAGATGATATGAGCGACGCTTTGGCAAGCAGATTGCTGTCGGTCTTCGAGGTTGATGTGGGCAAGATCGAATCCCTGGGGGAGATGGCCTTCGGCGAGCGGCGGGTCGTGATGATCAACGGCGGTCGCGCTTCCGGAGACCTGTCTGGCGTCATCCGCCCGAACGGCGCCGACTGGCAATGGCAGCGCCACGATGGCATCACGGAACTTCGCGCCCATTATGTCTTGGAGACGGCGGCGGGTGATGCCATCGAAATCCACAGCGATGGTTATCGCCACGGTCCTGCGCAAGTAATGGCGAGGTTGGCGGCTGGCGAGGCGGTCGACCCCAGTGAATACTATTTCCGCACAGCCATGACTTTTCACACCGCGAGTCAGCGCTGGCAGCGGCTTAATGGTCTTATCGCAATCGGCATCGGCGAGCGAAAAATGAACCGGGTGCTGATCCGGGTCTTCGAGGTTTGATGCGCCCGGTTAGCCGTGCCGCGTGCCCATGCCTAGCTGAGCCCTTGCAGCGTCCGGCCTTCCCCCTGTTCCTCGTAGGTTATGCCGTCGCGGATGTGATAGATGCGGCGGAAGGTCGGGATGATTTTCTCGTCGTGGGTGACCACGATGATTGCCGTCTGGTATTGGCTTGCCATCTGTCCGAGGATGGTCATGACGATGAGCGCTCGCTCGCTGTCCAACGGCGCGGTCGGCTCGTCGGCGAGGATCACCGGCGGCTGGTTGGCCAGGGCGCGCGCGATGGCCACGCGCTGCTGCTCGCCGCCAGACAACTGCACCACAGAAGCCTTGGCGCGGTGCGCGACATCCAGGGCACGCAGCAACTCCATGGCGCGCAATCTTGACTGGTTGTTGGATTTTCCAGCCAGCATCGGCAGGAGCGCCACATTGTCGGTGACATCGAGAAAGGGAATCAGGTAGGGCGCCTGGAACACGAAGCCGATGCGGTCGCGCCGCAGGGCGTGAAGATCCTTGCTGATCCAGCCGCCCTGGCCACTGTCAAAAATGGTCTCACCGCCGAGCGTCATGCGTCCCGCGGTCGGTTCTGTCACGGCACCCAGGCATTTCAGCAAGGTGCTCTTGCCCGAACCTGATGGGCCGATCAGGCCGACCACTTCGCCGGCTGCGATGCTCATGTCCACGCCCTTCAGGGCATCGACTGCGGTGTCGCCGCTGCCGTAGCGCTTGGTCAGGCCCTCGATGCGAATGGCTGTCATGTCAGCCGCCGATGGCTGTCGCCGGATCGACGCGCAGGGCAGCGCGGATGGCGACGATGCTGGCGATGGCGCAGATCAACATCACCGCGAAGAAACCGCGCACGGTGTCGCCGGTTTCCAGCAGCACGAATTTCGGGAAGTAGGGCGCCCACAAGGTCGCAGCACTCTTGCCGACGACGAAGCCGACCAGACCCAGGCCCAAGGCCTCCTGCAGAATCATGGAGGCAATGCTGCGGTCTCTCGTGCCGATGAGTTTCAACACGGCGATCTCGCGGATCTTGCCCAAGGTCATCGTGTAGATTATGAAAGAGACGATGGCGGCGCTGACGATGGCGAGTATCACCAGGAACATGGCGATTTGTCTTGCCGAGGTGGCGATCAGCTTCGCCACCAGGATCTCTTCCATCTGGACCAGGGTATAGGCTTGGACATGCTTCCAGCGTCTTATCCCCTGTGCCACCTGTTCGCTCTCCCAGTCCTTGGCCACGCGCACCAATACCGCATTGACGCTGTGATTCGTGGATTGACTGCTGATGATGGCGTCGAGAAGGCCAGGGATGCCCGGGCGGTTGAGAGCCGGATTGGCTGTGGTGCGGGCTCTGTCATTGACAATGGCGTCGTTGTCCTTGAGAAACTGCGCCTCCTGGGCATCCTTGAGCGGGATGAAAAGCATCGGGTCGCCGCTGGAGGACACCATGCGCTGGGTGAGGCCGACCACTTGATAATCGTGGCGGCGAATTTTCACCCGGTCATTGAGGCTGAAGCCTGCCTTGATGTCGGCCACGGCTTCATAATGCGCGCGGGTGACGGGGCGACCCGCCACCAGATGAGCCGGTTCGCCCGGATGACCTGGCTCGAAGCCGACCACCATCACCCGCACATCCTGGCCCTGGCGCTGCGCCTGCATGGTGAGATAGGTGACGTTTCCTGTCTCGGCTACGCCGGGCATCCCCTGCAGGCTGCGGTAGAGATCGTCGTGCAGGCTGGACGGCTCGGCGTAGGGACCCAGGGTGTCCTTCTGGACCACCCAAAGATCGGCGCCGCTGTTTTTCAGGAGAGCGCGTGCATCGTCCACCATGCCGCGATAAATGCCTGCCATCGAGAGCGTGACGCCGATCAGCAGGCCCAGGCCGACGCCGGTGAACAGATACTTGCCCCAGGAGTGGAGGATGTCCCGTCCCGCGAGACTGATCATGATCCGCTTAGGCTATCGACCACGCGCACCTTCTCGCCTGCGTGCAGTTCCTGCGGCGCATGCTGGATCACCTGGTCGCCTTGTGCCAGTCCCTCGAGTACCTGTGTCTTGCCATCGAGCGTCTGCATTCCAGCGCGGATGGGAGCGAACACCGCCTTGCCATCCGCTATGCGCCAGACTCCGGTTTCCTTGCCGATGCGTCGGACGGCGGCGCTGGGCAGCATCAACGTGTTTTTCAGGGTCGGCAAGCTTATCGTCACTTCTGCCAGTTCTCCCAGCGAAAGATCAGGGGGCGGGCTGTCGAGAGTCACCTCGACCAGAGTTTCCTCGGTCACGCTGTCGCTGTTGATCTCGATCCGCAGCACACGGCCAGCAAAAGTCGCCTGGGGCCGCGAGCGCAACAGGATTAGCGCTGGTTGACCTATGGCAATGCCGCCGGCACGGCTCTGGTCGATGCGCGTCTTGATCCAGAGGCTGGCCGGATCGATCAGCCGCAGCAGCGCTTGTCCGGCGACGAGGGTCGAGCCCGGCTCTGCCTCGCGTGTCGTGACCAGGCCCGCTATCGGGCTTCGCAAATGCAACTGGGCGCGTTGCCGGCCGACGCCAGCCTGCTCTGCGGTGAGCCTGGCATGGTCGCGGCGGCTGCCGTTCAAGGCGGCGGCCGCAGCATCGCTGGCCGCGGCCGCGGCGTTGGCGTCATGTCGCTTGGCATCGGCCGCCTCTTGGCTGACGAAGCCCTTCTTCTGCAATTCGAGAAATCTTGCCGCACTGGCCGCTGCCAAGGCGCTGCGACTCAGGGCTTCGCGCAGTTGCGCTGCCGCCCCATCGACGGCGCTGGCGGCGCGAAGCCTGGCGTCGCCGGCGCTTTGCAGGCGTTCGTCCAGGTCGACCGGATCGAGTTCGGCGAGCAATTGTCCCGCCTTCACCCGGTCGCCCTGGTCGACCAGAACCTTTGTCACGCGGCTAGCCGCAGTCGGCCCGATGAGATAGCTGCGCCGCGCGTCCACCGTGCCGACGCCAAAGATTTGCGGTGAAAGGTCGGTGGTTTCTGCTCTGGCGACGGTCACCTTGGTTCCTGCCAGGGGGCCATAGTTGCCGATGACGAAGCTGATCACGAGCGCCAGCCCCAAGGCGATCAACAGAAAATTTCTCGAAGGAAGTCTCATCAGGGTGATCTGGGCGAGTGCTGGGGAAGGTAGGCACAGGATACTGCGAGCCTAGTCTCCCCAACATGATGTGCATCAATTCCATCCTGCCTATTTGAGCCCGCGGCCGTAGCCCATGCGGTGGCCGCCTGCGTGATTGCTGAAGTGCTGGTCGGCAATCGCCTTCTGCTCGGGTGTGAGAGCCGCATAGAGATCCTTGACGGCTGCGGTCATGGTCTCCATGCCGGCAAGCCGTGCTTTCATCGCCTCGGTGTTTTGACCCATGCGCTCAGGCGCCGGACCCGGGGTTTGCTGCATCTTGCTCCGTACCGTCTGCATGCTCTCGGCCTGCTGCTTGGCCTTGGCAGAGAAGGCCTGCCATGCGCCATCCTGGGCAGGGGTGATTTTCAGTTCAGACTTCAGCTTGCCAAGACGACTCTCGGCATTGGCGGCAGGATCAAAGTTTCTCCTATGCCCGCCCATTTCGCTCCTCGCTCCCATGCCCATGCCCGGCCCTTCGCCGGCGCAGGGCCCCAAACCGCCGGAGTGGGCGTAAGCCGCTGCGCCAATCCCTAAGGCCAGGGTGGCTATGATGCCGGTGAAAATCTTTTGTGTGCGTGTCATGATGATCTCCTGAGTGATTTGTCAGAGGGAAGAATTCCTTCGCGACGGTTGCCATTTTTTCAGGCGCATGTAAGCGCCTGATGTCAACGCCGGCCATTTTTGTAGCGCACTGCGACACGATGCTGGATTGACACAGTGGGTTACATTATTCTTTCCAGGATAGTCTGCTAAGGTTTATAAGTCAGTCATGGAAACGCCCGACCACATCCTGATCGTCGATGACGATGCCGAGATCCGCAGCCTGCTCAAAGCCTATCTCGCCAAGAACGGCCTGAAGGCCAGCGCCGTGGCAGATGGCAAGGGCATGTGGCAGGCGCTTGATGCCGGCCGCGTCGATCTCATCGTGCTCGACCTGATGCTGCCCGGCGACGACGGTCTGACGCTGTGCCGCAAGCTGCGGGCAAAATCCGACATGCCGGTGATCATGCTTACGGCGCGCGGCGAGGAGACCGATCGCATCGTCGGCCTGGAGATGGGCGCCGATGATTATCTGCCCAAGCCTTTCAGCCCCCGCGAATTGTTGGCGCGCATCAAGGTGATATTGCGCCGCGCCCGCAGCCTCCCCGACAACTTGAGGCCCGAGGAGACAAGGCACATCGGCTTCGCCGGCTGGACTTTGGACACTGCCCATCGCCATCTGGTCTCTGCGGCAGGCGTCGTGACGCCGCTCTCCGGTGCGGAATACCGGCTGCTGCGGATTTTCCTCAGCCACCCGAACCGGGTGTTGAATCGCGATCAGCTGGTGGACCTCACCCAGGGGAAGGAAGCCGATCCGCTCGATCGCAGCATCGACGTGCAGGTCAGCCGCCTGCGCCACCGTCTGGGAGATGATCCGCGCGCCCCGCAGCTCATCAAGACGGTGCGTGGCGAGGGCTATGTCCTCTCCGTGCCGGTGGCGGCGGATGAAAGATGCGGCTGATGCGCCTCCTGCCCCAATCCCTCTTCGGCCGGCTGATGCTGGTTCTGTCGGGCGGCCTCGTCATCGCCCAGCTGCTTTCCGCCGCCATCAACTTCGTCGAGCGCGACAGGCTGCTCGTCCGGGCGAGCGGCATGCAGCCGGCGCAGCGCATCGCCGACATCGTCAATCTTCTCGACTCCATGGAACTTGTGGAAAGACGCAGGATAGTGGGCATCCTGAATGTCCCGCCCCTGGTTGTCTCGCTCGATCGTGCGCCCGTTGCCGAGGCTGGCGAAGTGCAAGAAAGCCTGCGCGTGTCCATGTTCTCCGCGGTGTTGCGCGAATCGCTGGGTGATGACCGGGCGATTCGGGTCATCGTGACCGCAGAACCGTCCTCCAGACCCCGGGAATTTTCTCCCGGGCGCCATCAGGGCATGTTTGGCATGCATCGCTTGCCGCCGGGCGGGATAGCCTTCCTGACCCAGGTCAGCCTTCGTGATGGCAGCTGGGTGACCTTCGACACCCATATCCCGCAGGAGGTGGCCAGCCTTCCCTGGCGCTTGTTCCTGACCCTGATGGTGCTGCTCGTCACGGTGCTGCTCCTGTCTTTCGTCGCCGTGCGCTGGCTCACCCGTCCCCTGCATGTGCTGGCTTCTGCCGCAGACGAACTGGGCCGGGACATCAATCGCCCGCCCTTGCCCGAGGAAGGCCCGCTCGAGGTCAGACGCGCAGCCCATGCCTTCAATACCATGCAGGCCCGGCTCGTGCGCTTCATCGAGGATAGGACGCGGCTGCTCACCGCCATGTCCCATGATCTGAAGACGCCGATCACGCGCATGCGGCTGCGCGCCGAACTGCTCGAGGACATTGATCAGCGCGACCGTTTCGAGAAGGATTTGCTGGAAATGGAAGCCATGGTGACGCAAACCCTCGACTTCATGCGCGGCCTGGGAAACCAGGAGGCGGCACAGCCGGTGGATGTCATGGCGCTCCTGGAGAGCCTGCAGGCGGACAACGAGGCGATGGGGCGGCAAGTGATCCTGGCGGGGGACGCGAAGCGGCCGGCCCTGGCCGTTCCCCAACTGCTCAAGCGTTGCATCGCCAACCTCGTGGACAATGCCATTCTCTATGGCAGACGCGCCAAGATCAGCGTCGAGGAGGGCGTGCCAGAGCTCGGCACACTGACGATACGCATCCGGGACGAAGGCCCCGGACTTGCCGAAGAGGAATTGGAAAGAGTCTTCGAGCCCTTCTACCGTGTAGAGAGTTCGCGCAGCCGGGAGACCGGGGGCAGCGGCCTTGGCTTGGCCATCGCCAGGAATATCGCGCAGACGCTGGGCGGCGACGTGCATCTCACGAACCATCAGGATGGAGGACTGGAGGCGGTATTGACCCTGCCGTCTGTCACCGCGGCCTCAGGGTAGAATCCACTCCATGGAAAATCTACTGGCTTTCGCTGCGGGCGCCGCCCTCACCATTGTCCTGCTCGGCTGGCTGTTCAAGGCGCGTCTGCGCGAGGCTCACCGGCAAGGCAGCCAGGCGCATGAGGCGGAGCTTGCGACCCTCACCGAGAGGCTCAGGTCGCGCGACGAGGAACTGTTGCGCCTGCGCTCCGATCTGGGCGAGGCGCATGGCCTGCTGGAAGGCCTGCGGCAGAATGTCTCGGATCTAAGGACGCGCGAGGCGGAACTCATCACGACCCTGGAGCAGGAGCGCATCGCCATGCGCGGGAAGCTCGCCGGGCTTGAAGAGGCGAGGCTCTCCTTCGCGGACGCCTTCAAGGCGCTCTCCGCGGAGGCGCTGCAGGTCAATAACCAGTCCTTCCTGGAACTGGCACGTGCCACCCTGGAGAAGCATCAGGTGGCGGCCGTGGGCGACCTCGAGAAGCGCCAGCAGGCCATCGTCGAACTGGTGGCGCCGGTGAAGACCACCCTGGAAAAATTCGAGCAGCAGGTCCAGCAGGTGGAGAAGACGCGCGAGAACGCCTATGCGACGTTGACCGAGCAGGTCAAGGCGCTGGCCGAATCCCAGGGGCAGCTCAAGCAGGAGACGGCCAACCTGGTCAAGGCGCTGCGCGCGCCGCAGACGCGCGGGCGCTGGGGCGAACTGCAATTGAAGCGCGTCGTCGAGATGGCCGGCATGCTCGACCACTGCGACTTCTTCGAGCAGGAGAGCACGGACACCGAGGAAGGCCGGCTGCGCCCGGACATGATCATCAAGCTGCCCGGCGGCAAGAATATCGTGGTCGACGCCAAGGCGCCGCTGGCCGCCTATCTCGACGCCCTGGAATGCGAGGATGAAGGGCAGCGCAGGCAGAAACTCCAGGATCATGCGCGCCACGTCAAGGATCACCTCGTCAAGCTCGGCCGCAAGTCCTACCAGGATCAGTTCCAGCCCTCGCCGGATTTCGTCGTGCTCTTCCTGCCCGGCGAGACCTTCTACTCGGCCGCGCTCGAGGCCGATCCCAGCCTGATCGAGCAGGGCGTCGAGCAGAAGGTGATACTGGCCACGCCGACCACCCTGATCGCGCTGTTGCGCGCCGTCGCCTTCGGCTGGAAGCAGGAGGCGCTGGCCGCCAATGCCCAGGAGATCAGCGCCCTCGGCCGCGATCTCTACGAGCGCCTGGCGGTGCTGGCCGACCATTGGGGTGACGTCGGCAAGCATCTGGCCAATGCCGTCGGCGCCTACAATAAATCTGTCGCCACGCTGGAAGCGCGGGTGCTGGTGTCCGCGCGCAAGTTCCGCGATCTCAAGGCCGGTCCCGAGGACAAGGAAATCAGGGACCTCGGTCCGGTCGAGGCGATTCCCCGCGCGCTCTCGGCGCCGGAGTTGCAGAAACTGCCGGGCGAATAGGGATGGCGAAGCCGCTCCTGCTCCTGGTCATCTGCCTGTTGCCGCTTGCCGGCTGCCAGACCACGACGACGGGCGGCACGGTGGGGATGCAGCGTTCGCAGCTGATGCTGATCCCTTCGCAGCAGCTCGAGAAAATGTCGGCGCAAAGCTATGCAAAATTGACGGCCGAGGCAAGCAAGAAGGGCACGCTGAACGAGGATCATGCGCTGCTTCTGCGGCTGCGTGCGGTGGCGGACCGCCTCAAGCTCCAGACTGCGGTATTCCGCAAAGACGCCCCGGCCTGGAACTGGGAGGTCAATATCATCGGTAGCAAGGAGTTGAACGCCTTCTGCATGCCCGGCGGCAAGATCATGTTTTACTCTGGTCTGGTTGATCAACTGCATCTCACCGACGACGAGATCGCGGTGGTGATGGGGCATGAGATCGCGCATGCACTGCGCGAACATTCGCGCGAACAGGTGTCGCAGGCGATCGCTGCGCAGGCGGTGATCGGTGTCGGCGCAGCGCTCCTGGGCCTCGGGCAGATTTCCTCCGACCTCGCCAACAGCATCTACGAAGCACTGGTCGCGACAAAATTCAGCCGTACCGACGAAACCGAGGCCGATCGCATCGGGCTGGAACTCGCGGCACGCGCGGGCCACGACCCTCGCGCCGGCGTCACGCTGTGGCAGAAAATGATCAATGCCAGCAAGGGCGCGCGTCCGCCTGAAATCTTCTCCGGCCATCCCGAAGGTGCTAGCCGCATCCAGCAAATCCAGTCGCTCTTGCCGTCCGTCATGCCGCTCTTCGCGGCGGCCCATCGACCCGGCCAATGACCGCCGCCGGGAAAGCTTTATCCTGATTTATACTGGTGCGACAAAGGAGGAGCACCCACATGAACATAGGAACTCTAGTCCTGGCTGCGGCAGGCATCGCAGTCCTGGCAGGTTGCGTCGGAATGAATCCAGCGCAGCCCAAGCGCGAACTGATGATAGTCGGCAACGACGAAAAGCAGAGCTGGGACGACATGGGCAAGGCCATCGTCGGCCCGCCGGGCAAGGACACGGTCTCCATCATAGACATCGGCACAGATCCCCTGGCGCCGAAAATCATCGCGAACCTGCCGCTGGCTAACACCATCGTCGGCCCGCCGGTGAATCTCCTGATCACGCCCGACGAGGGCCTGGCGCTGGTCGCCAATTCCATGAACGCGGTCGCCGAGGGCGGGGCCTGGAAACTGGTTCCGGACAACAAGGTGTGGGTCATCGATCTCACCGCCACCCCGCCCAAGCTGATCGCCACGCTGGCGGTGGGCAAGCAGCCTTCGGGCATGTCCATCAACCGCGCCGGCAATCTCGTGCTGATCGCCAATCGCGGCGACAACACGATCAGCGTGCTGCGCATCTCCGGCAAGAAAGTCGAGCTGATCGACACTGTGAACATCGGCGAACAGGTCGCGCACGTCAAGTTCACGCCCGACGGCAAGCGCGCCCTCGCCGTCAAGTTTCCCGGCCACAAGGTCGCTCTCCTGGAAGTCAATGGCGAGAAAGTCACCTACAACAAATACGACATGGCGGTCGGGCTGTGGCCCTACAACGTAGATGTCACGCCCGACGGCAAACTCGCCCTGGTCGCCGACAACGGCAACAGCGGTGCGGCCGACGGCAATGTCGATACGGTGAGCGTGATCGACCTCGAACTGACCCCGCCGCGCGTGATCGACAAGGTGGTGGTGGGCGATGGGCCGGAAGGCTTCGCCATCAGTCCGACCGGCAAGCTGGCGGTGGCGGTGCTGCTCCGGGGCAGCAACTCGGCGAAGAACGCCTTCTTCTACAACCGCAATGCGCTGGTGGTGGCGCTGAAGATTGACGGCAAGAAGGTGACGCGGGGCAACGAAGTCGAGGTGCGCGGCCTGCCCGAGGGCGTGGTGTTCAGCGGCGACGGGCGCTACATTTATGTCGGCAATTTCATCGACCAGGACGTTTCCATCCTGCGCGTCGATGGCGACCAGATCGTGAATACCGGCAAGTCCCTGCAACTGCCCGGTCACCCCGCCTCCATGCGCGGGCGCAGCTACTAGAGATTTGCCCCTGCCGGCAGGGGAAGTCCCAGCCTATCTGTCGATGCGGAAAGTCTTAAACGACAGGCTCATGCCCTGAGCCTGTCGTGGCGGAGAATGTCCTCCATCACTTCAAAGGAGGGTTCTCGCCATGCTTCAGGAAATATTTTCCGATACGCTCAGTGATCCTGATCTGCTGGTTTTTTGGTTGACCACGACGCTCAGTGCGCTGTTTGCCGTGTTCGCGCCGGGCGGGCTAACATAGCGGCGATGCCCCAGTCCAGAATTCCCCTAACCGAGCTCGCCGCCGATGCGGTGGTGCTTTGTTCCACCCACAGACTGGCCCGCAGCCTGCGCCTGGAACACGACCGCGCCAGTATTGCGCGAGGCCTCTCGCGCTGGCAGCCGCTTAAGGCGCTGACGCTGGCGCAATGGCTGGACGCGGTGCTGGCCGAGGCGCAGCTTTCGGGCGAAATTCCGGCAAGCTCAATTCCACGTCTGCCGCTCACATCCTTGCAGGAGCGCATTGTCTGGGACAGGGCGATCGGGGTCGGGAGCAGCGCCGAGGAGGCCTTGTTCGACCGCGAGGGACTGGCCGCCGCAGCAGCCGAGGCCAATGCCCTGCTCGACATCTGGCAGATGCCTGTTCCCGGCGCTGAACAGAGCGAGGAGACCCGGCAGTTCCTGCGCTGGCGCGAGGAGTTTCGCCGTCTGTGCGCTGACGCCGGCTGGCTCGAACCTGCGCGCATGCTCGATTGGCAGTTGGGCTGTATCGCCAAGGGTGCGGGCCGCCTGCCGGGCCAACTGGTGTTCGCCGGTTTCGACCGGCTTAACCCGCAGGAGATCCGTCTCGAAGCGCTGCTGGAAAAACGCGGCGTCGTCGTGCTCGAGCTTGAACAGGGCCTCTCCCGGCCGGCGACGGGGATCTGTCTTGCTCTTCCCGACCGCGAGGCGGAGTGCCGCGCCGCCGCCTCCTGGGCACGGGAGAAGCTGGAAGAAAACCCGCGGGCGCGTTTAGGGCTGGTCGTGCCGGACCTGTCTTCACTGCGCGACACGCTCGCGGCCATTCTCGACGACGAACTCGATCCCGAGGCCGTGAGTCCGTCCCTGGCCGAAATGCCGCGCCGCTACAACTTTTCCCTGGGCGGTCCGCTGTCGCGTCAGGGCGTCGTCGACGCGGCGCTGAAGCTTCTGGCGCTCGCCGCCCATGGTCGCCGGGTCAGGCAGGTGGAGTTCTCCGCGCTGCTCTGTCTGCCCTACTGGTCGGCCGGGTCGAGCGAGGCGGATGGCCGCGCCAGACTCGATGCGCGGATGCGTGAGTTGCTGCCGCAGACGGTCTCCTTCGAGCGCATCCTGCGCTTCGCACTGTCGTCGAGTGGTGGCAAGAGCGGTCTCGTCCTGCCGCGCCTGCTGAAAGACATGACGGCCTTCAAGACGGTACAGGAGGGCGAGCCGTCGCGGCAGCTTCCCTCGGCCTGGGCGAAGGCCTTTCTGCGCATGCTGGAGGCCTGCGCCTGGCCGGGCGAGAGGACGCTCTCCAGCCACGAATACCAGGCCAGGTGCGCCTTCGTCGAGACGCTGGACGGACTCTCCGAACTCGACGCCGTGCTCGGGCGGGTGAGCCTGATCGAGGCCAATCGCCGCCTGGCCCAGATCTGCCGGGATCGCATCTTCCAGCCGGAGACAGAAGGCTCGCCGCAACTGGAAGTGATGGGCCTGCTCGAAGCGTCCGGCATGCCGCTCGATGCGCTCTGGGTGATGGGCATGAACGACCACCTCTGGCCGCCGCCTTCCCGGCCCAATCCCCTTCTGCCGGCGGAACTGCAGCGCAGGGTGCGCGCGCCCAATGCCTCGGCCGAGGTGCAGGGCGAGTTCGCATTTGCAATCCACAAGCGCCTCTTGAGGAGCGCGCCGGAAGTGGTCTTTTCCTGGGCGCAAAGCGAGGCGCACCGGGAATTGCGGCCAAGTCCGCTGTTGGCGAATATCGCGGCAGGGTCGCCGGAACGTTTTCTCGGCCACTCACGAACATTGGCGCTGACCGTTCCCCTGGAGCATATCGTCGATGACAGGGGACCGCCGGTGATGGAGGGTGAAGTCGTTCGCGGCGGCACCGGCCTCTTGCGCGCACAGGCGATCTGTCCCGCCTGGGCCTTCTACCGCTACCGTCTCGGCGCGAAGGCGCTGGGCGTCGCCGTCGAGGGCCTGGACGCGGCGGAGCGCGGCACCCTGGTGCATGCCGTGCTCCAGCATTTCTGGACAGGCCGCGGCTCGCAGGAACTCTCGGCGATGAACTCAGAGGAACGGCAGGAGGCCGTGGCCGGAGCGGTCGACACCGGGCTGCAGGAATTCAACGCGGAGCGCGAGGAAGCCTTGACGCCGCGCTTCCTCGAACTGGAGCGCGAACGCCTGCAGCACCTCGTTGCCGCCTGGCTGGAACTCGAGGCACAACGAACGCAGCCCTTCCGGGTGATCGCTTGCGAGGAAACGGCCGAGGTCGATATCGAGGGCATAGGCATACACCTGGTGGTCGACCGCATCGACGAACTCGATGATGGCCGCCGCGTCATCCTCGACTACAAGACCGGCGCCGCTGTCAGCCAGGCCAGTTGGGGGGAGGAGCGCATCAGCGAACCGCAGCTGCCCATCTATGCGGTGATGCTGGCGCAGCCGGAGACGAGCTTTGCGGCGCTGGCCTTCGCCAGAATCAGGATGGAGGACGCCTCCTTCGTCGGCATCGCCGCCGAGTCGGGGCTCCTGCCCAAGGTTGCCGGCATCACCGATGCCGCGGCGCGCAGGTTGTTCCCCAGGCAGGAGAACTGGGATGAACTCATGAGCCACTGGCAGGAGAGTATCGCGGCCATCGCGCGCGAGATCAGGGCGGGCGAGGCGGCGGTGCGCTATGCCAGCGAAAAGGATCTCGAATACTGCGAGGTGTTGCCGCTCCTGCGTCTGGCGGAGCGCAGTTTACAGATCGAGGCGGAATGAGCAGGCACATAGCGATGCTGGAAGAGGACCGCATCAGCCGGGAGCGCGCGCTGGCAATCGCTTCCTTCATCGTCGAGGCGCCGGCCGGGGCGGGCAAGACCGAGCTTCTGACGCAGCGCTATCTGCGCCTGCTCTCGGTTGTCGACCATCCCGAGGAAATCGTCGCCATCACCTTCACCAACAAGGCCGCTGCGGAAATGCGCAACCGCATCCTGGAGAACCTGGAGCTGGCGGCAAAGGGTGTGCCCCCAGCGGCCGCCCACAAGCGCATTACCTTCGACCTGGCGCGAGCGGCCCTGCAGGCAGGGGACGAGCGCGGCTGGCAGCTCATGGCGCAGCCGGGACGTCTCTCGATACTCACCATCGATTCGCTGTGCGCCAGCCTCGCCCGGCAGATGCCCCTGCTCTCGCGCTTTGGCGCCCAGCCCAGGATCAGCGCAGACCCGGAACGCCACTATGAAGAGGCGGCGCGACGCACCCTGAATCTGCTCGACGAAGAGGCGGAGGGAGAGACTGTGGCGGCGATCACCGAGGCCCTGCGCTATCTCGACAACGATGTGCTGCGCTGCTCCCGCCTCCTGGTGGGCATGCTGGCGCGACGCGACCAGTGGTTGCGCCATATCGTGAACCACGGCCCCTGCGAGGAGGCCGAGACAGGGCTCGCGGTGCTGGTCGGGCGCGATATCGAAAAGGCGGCGGGCGCAATCGACCCCGGCCTGCAGCAAGACCTGATGCCTCTCGCGCGCTATGCGGCAGAGAACTCTCCTGCAGGTTCTGCCATCGCGGCGCTCGCCGGCTGGACAACGCCGCTGGCCCCTGACGCTGAGGCGCTACCGCAGTGGCGCGCCTTGTGCGAGCTCTTATTGACCGGCAAGAACACCCTGAGGAAGAAGCTCACGGTGAATGAAGGCTTCCCGCCGGGAAAGGAATCCGAGCCTTTCAAGAAAGCCTTGCAGGATTGCCTCGCCGGATTGTCATCTGATGACACGGAGGCCTTGGCCCGCATCCGCAAACTTCCGGATCCGCGCTATGGTGAGGATGAGTGGCGCGTCGTCGAGGCCCTGGCAAAACTGCTGAAGCTGGCCGCGGCGCAGCTTTGGGCGGTGTTTCTCGAGGAGGGCGAAGCCGACTTCGTCGAGGTGGCGCAGCGCGCGCTCCTGGCGCTGGGCGAGGAGGAGTCGCCCAGCGACCTGGCCTTGGGGCTCGACTATCGCATCAGGCATCTTTTGGTCGACGAGTTCCAGGACACCAGTCCGACCCAGGTGCAACTCCTGCAGCGTCTCACCCTGGGATGGCTGCCGCATGACGGCCGCACGCTGTTCGTGGTGGGCGATGCCATGCAGTCCATCTACCGTTTCCGCAAGGCCGACGTCGGACTTTTCCTCTCTGCAGCAGGTGAGAGCCTATCCCCCGGCCCCCTTCCCGGGGAAGAGAGTGATGTGTGTTCGCGGGCTGCGCGCGCTCCAAATGCAAGTCTGCCCCCGCCTAGGGGCGGCCCGTCGGCGGGCGGCGGAATCGGCAGCATTCCCTTGCAACGGCTCTGCCTTTATCGCAACAACCGCTCCTGCCCGGCGGTGGTGGACTGGGTCAATGAGGGCTTCAATAAAATATTTCCTGCAGCCGACAGCGTCACCTCCGGCGCCATCCGTTATCGTCCCTTCGTCGCGACACGCGCCGAACTTCCCGAGTCCGGCGTCCATGTCCATCCCGTCATGGTCTCAGACAATCTGGAAGATGCTGACGCTCTCGAGGCAAACACCATCCTCGAGATCATAGCCAGGGAGCGCGCGGCGGATGCGACACGGAGCATCGCCGTGCTGGTGCGCGCGCGCAGCCATCTCGATGCGCTGGTCGCCGCCATCCGCCGTCATAGTCCGCATCTGCGCTTTCAGGCGGTGGAGATCGAGGCTCTCGGTGGCCGGCAAGCCGTGCAGGATCTGCTGTCTCTCACGCGCGCGCTCTGTCACCGCGCCGACCGCGTGAGTTGGCTGGCCATATTGCGCGCCCCCTGGTGCGGCCTCACGCTCGCCGATCTCCATGCGCTGGCAGCGATTGATCACCAGGCCAGCATCTGGCGCCTGATCAACGACGAGGACAGGATAGTCTGGCTGTCCGAAGACGGCAGGAATCGTCTTTCCCATCTGCGCAGCGTCATCAGTGAGGCCTTCGCCCACCAGGGCCGCTCGCGCCGCCGCCGCTGGGTCGAGGGCGTCTGGCTGAAGCTTGGCGGCGCCGCCAGTCTCAATGACCCAGCCGGCGCGGCCGATGCCAAGGCCTATCTCGATCTCCTGGATGAACTGGATGCCGCCGGCAGGTTTTCCCTGGAGCGGCTGGAAGAGGAAGTTTCAGCGCTCTATGCAGCGCCCGATGCCCTGGCAGACGGCTCGCTGCAGTTCATGACCATACACAAGTCCAAGGGCCTGGAGTTCGACACCGTGATTCTTCCGGGTCTGGCCAGAAAGAGCCGCAATGACGAGCACGAACTCATGCTCTGGGAGGAGGTGGTGCTCGAAGGCCTGAACGAGCACCTCGTCGCTGCGCCGGTAAGAAAGCGTGGCGGCGGCGGCAAGGGCGATTTGCCTTCTCCCTACGACTACCTGCGCCTGCTCGAACAGGAGAGAAGCGGCAACGAGGACGCGCGCGTGCTTTACGTCGCCGCGACGCGGGCGATCCGCAGCCTGCATCTGGTCGGCGTGGCGAAGACGAATGCCGAGAGGGAAGCAATCCGGCCGGCAGGCAGTTTCCTCGATCTGCTCTGGCCTGCGGTGGTCGCCGCGTTTGCACGAGCATCTGGCGAAGAGGCCGCCTCTGTTCCGGAAGCTGGCCGCACCTCGCCCAGGCTGGTGCGCGTCGTCGCGCCAGCCGCGCCGGAAATTCTCAACCGGTTGCCATCGTCAAAGCCGCATGAGTCGCTGATGAGCGAGGCAGCGGAGGAGGGCGATCGCTTCTCAATCGATGCCAGCGTCGGCACGCTGGTCCATGCCTATCTTGAGATGATCGCGCGCTCGGGACCCGAAGCCTGGAGCCGCGAGCGCATCCATTCCCTGTTGGCTGCGATGACGCTCTGGCTGCGGCAAAAAGGTCATGACGCTGGCGCAGCGACGGCGGCTGCCACCCGCGTCCAGGCCTGTCTGAATGCGACCCTGGACAGCGAAGCGGGACGCTGGGTGCTGGCAGTTCGGACGGATGCGGCGGCCGAGTTGGCGGTGACGGCGCTAGACCAGGACAAGACCGCCACCCATGTCGTCGACCGCTCTTTCGTCGAGGACGGAGTGCGCTGGATCATTGATTACAAGACGGCGCAGCTTGAGGACGACGGCAAGGCGCTGACAGATCACGCCCAGCGCTACCGGACACAGCTCGAACGCTATGCGCAACTCTTCGCAGATGAAGGGCTGCCGTTGCGTCTGGGGGTCTTTTACGCCGCCCTCGGCCGTCTGGTCCTGCTACTGTAATATCCTGAAATCATCCTGGACAAGAACCGAAGCATGATCGAGGAAATCGAGTTTCCCTCCGAAGGGGCCACGCTGCGGGGACGGCTCTTCATGCCGGATGCGCTGCCGCAAGTGCAGAAGCCGCCGGTGATCATCATGGCGCACGGAACCTCGGCAACGATATTCATGGGAGTCGACAGCTATGCCGAGACTTTTTGCCGGGCCGGTTTCGCGGTCCTGCTCTATGACCACAGAAACCTCGGCAGAAGCGGCGGCGAGCCGCGCCAGGAGATCAATCCCTGGATACAGGCAAGAGGCTACAGGGATGCCATCGATTTCGTCGAAACGCGGGATGATCTCGATGCAGGCCGGATCGCGCTTTGGGGGAGCAGTTATTCCGGCGGCGAGGTCATGGTCGTAGGCGCGATGGACGAACGCATCAAGGCCATCTCTGCCCAGTGTCCGGTGTGCGGAACGGAGCCGCCGGTCTTGGCGACGAACAGGGCAAACTTCGAAGTCCTCAAGGAAACTTTTCTGCGCGGCGACGTTCGCGGCTCGAGGCAGACCACGACCGGGCCTATCCCGGTCGTGTCCTGCGACCAGATGGGCACGCCCTCCATTCTCAAACCCATACAGGCCTTCCGCTGGTTCATCGACTACGGCGGTCGCGCCGGGACGCATTGGATCAACAATGTCACGCGGGTGATACCGGATACACCCGTGCCCTTCAATCCCGTGCTGTGCGCGCCCTTCGTCAAGGCGCCGATACTGATGACGGTGGCACCCGAGGATGAGATGGTCCATGCCAATTACGCTGTCGCCAGGCTCGCCTTCGATCTCATGCCAGGCCCGAAAGAATGGCACGACATTCGCGGCGGTCATTTCGGGCTGATTTATTGCCCGAGCGATTTGTTCGACGAGGCGACCCGGTTGCAGGTCGGGTTTTTCAAGCAATGGCTTTCCTGAAGGGGAATGACAGATGATCACTCGTGAATATCTGGTGTTGCTGGCAGCGTACAACCAGTGGATGAATGCCAGCCTCTATGAGGCTGCCGGCAAGCTGACCGCACAGGCGCTTGCGGCAGACAGGAAGGCGTTTTTCGGGTCCATCATCGGGACGTTGAATCATATCGCCGTCGCCGATACGCTCTGGCTGCAGCGCTTCGCAAAACATCCCTCCCATCATGCGGTGCTCGATGCAATTCGCGAGTTGCCGACACCCCTGTCGCTGGATACGATATTGTTCGAGGATCTCGGCGAGCTGGCGGATTACAGAAAGATGCTCGACGAGGTCATCAAGCAGTGGGCGGCGGCATTGAGCGAAGAGGACTTGCAGCATGTCCTGCACTACAAGAATATGAAAGGCGTGGCGGCGCAAAAGCGCATCGGAAGTCTGGCCGTGCATTTCTTCAATCATCAGACCCATCATCGCGGACAGGCGACGACGCTCATGAGCCAGGCCGGTTTGGATCTGGGTGTGACCGATTTGCTTGCCCTGATCCCGAATGAAATCGAATGAATTAGACTGCATCCACAGCAAGCAGAGGAGTCGAAGATGAACCCGGAAAAAATCCAGGTGCGGGTCACGGAGAGCGGCAAGTCCATGGACGTGGTGGTTCTCAACAAGCGCGCCAGCGGCATACAGGTGGTGCTCGGAGAAGGCGCCCACTGCGTCAAGTGCGATCTGTCGCCGACGCGCAACGGCATGGCCTATGCCGGCAGCGCCATGGGGCGGGAAATCGTCTATGAGAGAAGCCGTGAACAAGTCCAGGCGGATATCGACAGGTTGAATCCCGCCCTGCGCAAATCAAGATAACTTTTCCGGAGATTCGTCACATGGATTTTCAGTTGCAGGGCAAGGTCGCCATTGTCACCGGCGCCAGTCGCGGCATAGGACGGGGGATTGCGGAAGTGCTGGCGGGCGAAGGCATGCATCTTGTCCTGGTGGCAAGGTCTGGTGACCTGCTCGAAGAACTCGCCAGAACTTGCGGAGCAGTGTGTCTGGTGCAGGTGGCTGACCTGCGGGATGCGGCCGCGCCTGCCGCCGTCATCGCCGCCGCCATGGCGCGATTCGGCCGGCTAGACTTGCTGGTGAACAATGCCGGCGCCACGCAAAGAGGCGATTTCCTGGAACTTGACGACAGCCAGTGGAGCGACGGTTTCGCCCTCAAGTTCTTCGGCGCCATGCGCTGTTGTCGGGCCGCCTGGCCGCATCTCAGGGAGACGCGTGGTTCCATCATCAATATCGCGGGTGTCGGTGGGCGGGTCGCCAGCGCAGAGTTCACCATAGGCGGTTCGGTCAATTCGGCCCTGGCCAATTTCACCAAGGCTTTGGCTGATCGCGGCGTCAAGGAGGGCGTCCGCGTCAATGCCATCAATCCGGGTGCGATCACCACCGAACGATTGGAGAGGCGCCTGAAAATCATTGCCGCCGAACAGGGAATAGCTCCGGCCGCTGCCGAGCACCACATGGTTGAGTCACTGGGGATTGCGCGGTTCGGGACGCCGCAGGAAATTGCCCGGGTCGTGGCGTTTCTGGCATCAGAGGCGGGAAGTTATTGCCAGGGCTCCGTCATCGATGTGGATGGTGGCGAGACGCGGGCTATCTAGGGCTTATTAGCTTCGCGCACCCGTTGCGCCAGCGCGGCATTGCCTGACGCTTCTGCGACAGTCAGGGCGCGGCGATAGAAATATTCTGCGTTGCCCGTGTTGCCGGTCGCGGCATGCGTCCGCCCGAGTTGCAGCAAATCGTCAGCGATGCGCTCGGGCAGGCCCAGTTCGCGATCCAGTGCCAATGCCTGCAGCAAGGGAGCCAGGGCCGCCACCGCCTCGCCGAGCGCGAGCCTGGCCAGGCCGATGATGCGCAACGAATTGGCACGCTCTCCCAGATGGCTGCCTTCTGCAAGCAGAGGCAGAGCCGCACCGGCGGACGCCAGTGCAGCAGAGGGGTTGTTGCGCTCGAGGGCAATCCTTGCGTTGATGTTGAGTATGGCCGCGGCGCTGGGACAGGTCTTGGCGCAGGCTTGCTGTGCTTCATCGATCAGGCGCTGGGCATCCGCCAGTTCACCCTGCTTCAATGCCATCAGCCCCAGGGCAGCCTTGGCGCGCGCGATTTGCTCGGGCGACAGTGAAAGTGGACTGTCAGACAGCAAGGCATCCAGCTGCCGTCTGGCTCCGCCCACATCGCCCGAAGCGTCCAGTGCCTGTGCCAGGTTGAGGCGGTCGGCGACGATGCCGTCGTGATTCTCTATGGACATATCGACACGCAGGGCGGCCTCGAAATGCCCGGCTGCCGCGGCGGCGTGGCCCTGCCGGTAGGCTTGCTGGCCCTTCTGCTCAAGCTCTATGGCCTGGCTCAGGCGGAGATTGACCGGCTTCTCGGGCGCATGGCCGCAGGCGCCCATTAGGCCAACGAGCAGGGCGGCCAGGAGCGGGAAAAAATTAACGCGACGGCACATAGCTGTCCAAAGGCATGGCACCGGTCGGGGCCGGGTCGAGGAGGCTACTGATCGGCCAGGCTTTCTTGGCACCGGCAACGATGTCACGCGTGTCGCCGGCCACGGCCTTGCCATCGCGGAGCAGGCCGGGCAGTTGTTCGGCACTGTCCTGGCTGATCCTGCGTGCGTTCTCCAGCGTGCCGTCGATCTTCTGCAGCATGCCGGGCAGGGCGCCGTCTATTTTCTGCAACATGCCGGGCAGGGTCCCGTTGAGAGTCGTCAGGCTTTTCTGCACCAGCGCCATGTTCTGGTCGGTCTTGTCCAGGATAGCGGACACCTGCCCACCCAGAGCGCCCACCTTGACGTTGCTCTGGTGCAGCAACTTCTGGAGTTCTTCGCTGGAGGCGCGCATCGCCACCGTCGCCTCGCCGATATGATGCACCGCCTGACGGATGTCTCCCTGCGGATCGTTGATCGAGGCGGTGATCTTTTTGACGTCGTGAAGAATGGGGATCACCTGATCGGTGAGCTTCTTGGCAAGATCGGCCAGGCCGCTGCCGCGCTCGAAACGCAGCACATCGTTGTCCACGACGATCCGTTTCTTGTCCTCGCCGGGCAGGATTTCCACGATGCTGGCGCCTATCAGGCCTTCCTTCATGACATGGGCGACCGAGTCGCGCGGGATCAGCCGGGCGTAATTGTGATTGACCGCTATCTCCACCTTGATGCGGTTGTCGGGCTCGATCGAAATTTCCTCGACCTTGCCGATCTTGAAACCGACGACCTTGACCGCCATGCCCTTGCTGATCTCATGAGCCGATTCGGCGAAGAAGGAGAGCGCAATGGTCTGCGTGAAGACGCCATGTCTCACCGCCACCGCGGCCAGCGTGACGACGCCGATCAGCGCAGCGGTCAGCAGGAACAGGCGCACCCTGAGACGCAGTGCGCGCGCTTCGATATCCTGTTCCGAGAAGAGTTTCATGGTTTAGTGGGATGAGTCTGTAGCGACATGGCAATTGTCCAGATTGGGCAAGCCGTTGAAATCGAGATCGACGAATAGCGCGGTGCGCAACGGCAGATGCTGCTGTAACAGCCGCCGCCAATCCTGCACGCGCTCCCCTTCGGCGCGAGTCAGACCCTCGAAGACATGGTCGAAAACGAGTAGCGTCGGGCGCGACAACAGGGCGCGAACGAAGCCCGTCAGGCGTCTTTCCAGCTTTCCCATGCCTGATGGCGAGGTTTGCAGCCAGGCCGCAAGTGCTTCCGGCGAGCGGCCGACGCCGCACTCCCGGAGCAGGTCAGTCGCCTCCTGTGCCACTTCGTCCTGCAACTCTTCAGCGCCATGATAGGCGCTGGGCAGCAGCAGGTTCTCGCGCAAGGACAGATGGTTGAGCAGTCCGCCATTCTGGCTCAGGATGGCGACGCCGTCCTGGCGCGCCAGGGTCTCAAGAATCTGTTGCTTCTGCCGGGCAGTGTGGCAGAGCAGGCGGTAGGTGGCGCCGCGATCCAGTTCGATGCCGAGGCGGTTCCCGGCCTCGCCCCAGGGCAGGGGCAAGGGCAATTCACCCGTACCGCGGCGCAGCGATTCTGAGGAGACCGCACTCATGCTCTACTTCACTTCCTCGATGGCCATGAGGGCGGCGCCATAGGCGTTCGAGCAGCGTTTCTGCACCCCGAGATTGCGCGTTCTCTGCTCCTTGCACTCGTCCGTGGCGGCATTCGCAGAACTGGCGGTGACGAGTTGGATGTCGCGCGTGCGAACCGGGGCAGCCTTGACATCGATGATGGAGAAAGGACCTGCGGGCTGCAGGCCGAGACTCGAGAAATCGCGCGGCGATTCGGCGACGATGGCGAGCAGGGTATCCTTTCCCGGCGGCCCCTGCGCCGCCAACTGCCATGTCGGGCGCGGCAGCTTGAGGGTTTCGCCGGCCTTGATTTGGTTGTTGCGGTCGAGTTGGTTGGGGAACAGCAAATCGAAGCTTGTGCCGTCGCTTCCCACCATCAACAGATAGATATTGCCCTCATGACTCGAAGTCAGGGTGAATTCGATGTTGTCCTTGTCTATCTTCAGCTTCTGTCGGGCGGTTTTCAGTTCGACCAGTCGCCTGTCGTCGCGATTGCCGAAAATGTCTTCCAGCGTGGCGACCGTGTTCAGTTTGGCCGGCGGGGCGGGACTCGCGACGGGAGCGGGTGGGGCCGCAGCGACGGGCTTCGCTTGCGCCGCTGCGAGCGGTGGCGTCGCCACGGCTACTGGCGCGACCACGACCGGAGGAGTGGGACTCGCGACGGGAGCAGGAGTGAGTGCGGGTGCCGCCGCAACGGGCTTCGCCGGGGTGGGAGCAACTGCAACGGGAACTGGCACGGGCGGCGGGGTTGGGTTTGCGACGGCAATGGCAGCCACCGGCTTTGCGGGTGCCGTTGCAACTGGCGCCACGGCCGGTGTCGGCGCTGCCATGACCGCTGCGGGCGCAGTGGTCACTGGCGAGGGTTCAGGCTCGCTGGATTTGAAGCCGAGAATCATCCGCGAATTGCCGGTGATCGAGACATGGTGAGGCAGCACGCCCACGGCCTTGCTGAGTTTCTGTTCTATCTTCTCCTGCGCGCAGATACGGATTTCGTCTGCGCTTAAACCTCCGCTACCGTCTAAATCCTTGGCGTCGCCGCGCATGCATTCCAGCCATGCCTGGGACGCGACCCCGCCCTTGCCAGACTGATCGAAGGAAATCTCGTTGTCGCGGGCGGCAGCGATGTAGGCGTAGTTGTTGGCGCCGCTGCCAACCGAGCGGGTGCCGGCGTTGATGCCGCGCGTCAGGACATTGACCGGCTTGGCGCAGGCATCCATGCCGGCCTTGCTCTGATAATATTTCGGCGCAAACTCTGAGCCGATGGAGCGGGTGGTGACGCCGCCCGAGTGGCAGGCGTCGAGAAACACGACCATTTTTTGCGCCTTCAGCGACAGGCGCTTGAGGCGCGCCTCCACCTCGCTGTCGATGAAGCCGACCCCCTCGACGGTGACCAGGGACTCGGCGCAGCGGTCTTCCTGGCCATCTTCCTTGACCAGTTGGCGCCCGCCGTGCCCCGAGTAGTAGATGAAGACCTGGTCGTCCTGCCCGACACGGGACTCGAGGTCGGTGAAGGCTTTGCTCATGCCCTCGTAGGTGAGTTCCTCGTCTTTGAGCTTGATCAGATTCTTGTCCTGGACGCCCATGTGCAGGGCGATCTGGTGCGCGGTCTCGGCATCGTACTGGACCCCTTTGAGCTGCGGGATGCCTTCGCGGTAGGCGCCTATGGTCATGATCAGGGCATGAGTCTGCGGCGAGGCGGGTTTGGAAATGCCGCGGATGCCGGTGGTGGCGATCAGGTCGCCGCGTCCCGAACGACCGCTCTCGAGCGCCAGAACACCGACCGCTGCCTGCGCCTGGTTCTCTCCTTCCCCGCGCAGGCTGAGGCTGCGCACCCAGCCCTGCTTTCCCTCTGCCTTGATCAGCGTCCAGCCGCCCTGTTTCCTGAGCACCTCGACGCGCGAGTCCTTTCTGATTTCGCTGAGGACTTTGGCATCGGCAAAGGGTTCCGCACGAAGTTCATCCTGGCGCAACACCTGGGCCTGCTCGGCGTATGACTGCGTGCAGAAGAGCAGGGCAAGAGCGGCCAGGCCGCCAATGAATCCGATTTTCGATAGCATTAATGTCCCCTATTATTGTCCGGTCTGATGGTTTGCGCCGGAACAGTTTCTTCTTCATCTACCAGTCGCCCGAGTGCCTTGATGATAATTCGCTTTCCCGCAGTTTTCCAGTTTCCTTCCTGCGTCAGGTCGATAATGCCCTCGTGCAAGGCGAAGCGCGGCGTCAAATGTGCGAAAGGCCCCGCTATGCTTTGGCGGATGTGCCGGGCGTCGTTTGCGGCGGTGGCTATCGCGGAATCATTGCCGGACTCGGTCAGCCAGTAGACCAGCAGGATTCCTGCGAACATGTCCTGCACCATGCCGCTGTCTTCTATCAGGCTGCCGATGCGGCCGGCACCTGCGACGGACTCGCCGACGAGTTGGTTGATGCTGCCTATCAGGGCGCGCTTTTCCTTGCCGGTGGTTGCCGTGGTGGCGATGGCGAGGACCCGCAGCGTGTATTCGCCGGCCATTTCCGGCATCCGGCTGATCAGGCGATGGTCTGCCAGCCAGCGGCCGGAGAGGCCGCTATAGACGCGGGCAATCGAGAAAAAGACCAGGCCGAAGGTGACCGGCGCCGACATGTCGATGTAGTACCGGGAAAAGTTCAGCGTGACATAGGCGATCCCGATAAACAACACCTGCAAGCCTGCGAACAATTGGTCGAACAGCGTCACCGGGATGTGCCGCGACAGGGCTATTGCCATGCCCCAGATGAAAACCAGCGCCATCGCCAGCGTCATGCCAGGATGCAGTTCGCGCAGGGAGTCGCCGTTCTTGAGGTTGTCGATGGCCGTGGCGAGAATCTCCACGCCGGGGAAAATTTTCGCGGTGGGCGAGGCCTTGATATCGAACAGGCTGGGCGCGGTGGAGCCGAGAACCACGATCTTGCCGGCGAATTCGTCGGGCGGGCGTTGCCGGTTCTTCTTGAGGAAATCCGTATAGACGTCAGCGAATGATACGGTCTTGAAGGCAAAAGCCTTGCCGCGCCAGTTAACCAGAAAGTCGCTCTGCCCCGGCTCGGACTGCGGGAAGCCCAGTTTTTCTGCGAGCCGCTGCGGCAGCGAGGGGATCATCCAGCCGGCATGCTCGAGGAAGAGCGGATAGTGGCGGATGACACTGTCCTTGTCCGGCGTGATCTGGTGAGTGCCGATGCGGGCGCTGTCAATCGCGGCCTGGAACCTCGGCAGGACCACGGCCAGGGGTGCATCCTGCTGCAGGGCGCCGGGCAGCGGCTTGAGCCAGGGCAGCATGCTCGGTGTGACCTGGCTCAAGCCATCGTTCTGCGCGCCCAGGCGCAGCATGGGGAAGTAAGTGTTGTCGGTGGCGGCGATGGCGGCGTTGAAATAGGCCTCGCTGTCGGGATTGCGAATGTCGGAATCGCTGAACAGGATGTCGAACACGATGGCC